>NZ_NUQC01000032.1:0-49609 GCF_002585125.1 Bacillus sp. AFS029533
GCTAAAGAATCTCGCCCCATGGAAAGCGAGCATCCTGTAGTGGAAATCAACATCACTGTACTCCTTTTACGAAAATTTGGTAATGTAACAGCGTGGAAAAAGCTAACAATTAATTTGTTAGCTTTTTCATTTTGTGAGTACCAGTTTATTCATTTTCGCGCTTTTGAATTTGTAAAAGAGTGTCTCCGATTGTTTTTAGTTCCTCTTTTAGTCGGATGGTTTCATTCGCAACTTTTTCGGAAGATGCTTCTTTAATTTGCTTGTTTAGTTGGTCAGCCACTTTTCGTAACTTTCCGATGGATTGTTCTAGTTGAAAACTTGATGTAGGCTTCATAATTGTCTCCTTGAATGGTTTTCTTTTAGCATACCACATACTCGTTTACAACCAAACGGGTATTCGATTAACTAAAGGTAAATTGCCTAATGGAGATTGAAGTATTTCGGTTTCAACTCATTCTACATTAAAAAAAGCTAACAGATAATTTGTTAGCTTCTCAAATTGCGATTTAATCTGTTGGTTCTTGGTTTACCCGTTCCGATAATATACGATATTGATAAAATTTCTTTGTATATTCTAATACGTTTTTTGTAAAAGATTCATTCCATTTTGCCCCAACAGAAACTCCTAATAAAGGAATACCACCTAAAACTTTATTCCGTAATGAATGGATCATTAATAACTTGCACATTTGTAATATGACAGTGTAATAGACCCCTTCTCCATTAAATTGATTTTCCCAAGTTGCAAATACGTCAGAATCCTCATGCTTTAAAATATCGTTCATTAACTTACTCCAAACAACGTATTTTTCGTTTGATGGGAGGATTGCACCTTGTAGTACTTTTAAACTACATTCCATTTCTTTTGGAATACTTACATCATAACCATAACAAAGTGCTATTTCTTGTACCGTTTTAAGATTAATAAATAATAAAGCCGGTAAATCACCAAATAAAGCAAGCTTTGTACTAGTTCCACTTATTCCACCTTGAACACTTGAGACTATTAATGCTTTCGATATTTCTTGTTCAGCTAAAAAATTCAATTGTCTTAATGGTAGCTTTCTTAGATCACTTATTGTCTTAACATCACTTCTTAAAATTTGTGCTCGATTAAGTATATCTAATTTCTTTTCTTGAAACTGTTTTGTTGTTTGTATTAAAGATTGAGTGTGGAAAAAAGCAGTTGAAAAAAATTCATTAAAAGTATTCGAATAGCTCTGGGGTATTTTTTGGAGGAGAAAATTAGAAGCATTTTGATACATTAGTTCTAATTTATTTAAATTTTGCTGTTGTTTCTTTTCAATCAAATCGTTAAGTTCGAGCCATAAATTATACTCTTTCATTTGATCCATACTATCACCTCGAATATAAAAAAAACGTAGAGCCAAAAAGTGATCTCATTTTAAGAATATGAGTTCATCTATTTTTGTATGCTCTACGTTTATGTTTACTAAACAGATTATTTCATTCCAACTCGTACTACATCTCTTGCAATTACAACTTCTTCATTAGTTGGAATTACAATTACTTTAACTGGAGAGTGATCAAAGCTAATGAAAGCTTCTTTTCCTCTAAAGTTATTTTTACTTGGGTCAAAATACACACCCATAAATTCAAGACCTTCTAAAACAGCTTGACGAATTTCCGGTCCGTTTTCACCAATACCAGCAGTGAAGATAATCGCATCTACACCTTTCATACGTGCAGCATAAGATCCTAAATATTTGTGAATACGTTCAATGAATACACTTTGAGCGATTTTAGCTCGTTTATTACCTTCTTCAGCTGCAGTCTCAATATCACGTAAGTCACTTGAGAATCCAGAGATACCAAGCATACCACTTTGTTTATTTAATACATCAAGTACTTCCTCAGCTGTTTTACCCGTTTTTTCCATAATAAATGGAATTAAAGCTGGGTCTAAGTTACCTGAACGAGTTCCCATTGTTACACCAGCAAGTGGAGTGAATCCCATTGAAGTATCAATTGATTTTCCACCTTCAACTGCAGCAATACTTGCACCATTTCCTAAGTGACATGAAATAAGTCTTAATTCTTCAAGAGGTTTACCGATTAATTCAGCAGCTCTTTCTGTTACATACTTATGAGATGTACCGTGGAATCCATATTTACGAATACCAAATTGTTTATAGTACTCATAAGGTAAGCTATATAGGTAAGATTCTTCAGGCATTGTTTGATGGAATGCAGTATCGAATACAGCTACTGCAGGAATATTTGGTAATAATTCTTTAAATGCACGAATACCAACTAGGTTAGCTGGGTTATGAAGTGGTGCTAAATCAGAAAGTTGATCAATTTGTTGTTCAACTTCTTCAGTAATTAAAGCAGAATCTGTAAATAGTTCTCCACCGTGAACTACACGATGTCCAACTCCATGAATTTCATCGAATGAAGAAATAATTCCTAAACCTGTTAGCTTTTCAAGAAGCATTTTTACTGCAACAGAATGATCAGCAATATCTGTTACTTCTTTAATTTTTTCCCCGTTTACTGAAATTACAAAAACGCTATCCTTAATACCGATACGTTCTACTAAACCAATTGTAAGTACTTTTTCGCTAGGCATTTCAATTAATTGAAATTTTAATGACGATGAACCTGCATTAATAGCAAGAATATTTGCCATGTTTTTACATCTCCTTTAAACATGAAACTGTTATATTTTTTTAGCTGAAATTATTATAACACAAATTAGTTTACGTGTTTAAAAGTTCAATTATTGTAAATTTTCTTTAAACCATTCATTCATTTGAAGCATAATATCTTCAACTGCTTTCATATTCGATAACTTAGGGAAATCAACTAATAAAGCCTGTTTTGGCTTCTTCATATTTTCTGCATTTTTGCGGATTATTAATATACTTTTTTGATGTCTTTCGTCCTTAAAGGCAGATACTGGCAACTGTATCAATCCTTGAATAACGCCTGTTTCATTAATATAGCTTTGTAATTGCGCAGATTGCTCTGAAGTAAATAAGTGATTTGGAACTAGCGAGATGAAAAATCCTCCAGATTTTAAGTAGTTCATACTTTGCTCAATAAATAAATGATGAGCATAAGACATGCCCTCTTTTGCTTTTAAAGTAAACTCTTTTGCACGTTCTGCATTTGGATAAAAGCCAATTGGTAAATCACAAACAACAAGATCAACCGGATCTACAAATAAAGGTGCTAAACTGTCTTGATTAAATAATTCAATTTCATGGCCAAGTAAGTTGCCAATAACAAATGCGATTCTAACAAGAATGTCATCTACATCGATTCCAACAGAATCAGTAAATTTATCTTTTGAAGAATTTAAAATTGTTAATAGAAGATTTCCAGTACCAATTGCCGGATCTAAAATAGTTAAATTTTGTTTACCCTCAGTAAGCTTTCCTACTAAATAAGTAATAATAAAAGCAATACCATCTGGAGTCATTTCATGGTTTGTTTGTACCCCTTGTTTCATTCCTTTTAGTATCGCTAATTGAAATGCTCTACGAATACTCTCATTATCTTTTGACGCCGATGTAAATTGATGAATTGTATTCATCAGTTTATCTTTTTGTGGACCATTAATTTCTTCTTGTAAAACTTCCCCTTCAAAGAAATTTTCACCCGTTTCAATTAATGCCTCTAAATAAGAAATTTCTAAATTATCTTTTAAACATTCTGTCGATTCATCTATGTAATTAAATAAAAATTCCACTGAATTCTCTTTTAGCATTTTTCATTCCTCACTTTCATAATAGAACAGTCATTGTGTTTCATTATACGTATGGCTTTTAAACGTGTCCACTTTATTAAATTCTTCTATTAGAAAGTATTTGGTTTTTTTAATCATTTTTAATCCAGTACTGTTAATTTAATTTTAATGGATGAATGTTTGCTTTTAATTAATACATTTTGAACTTTTTATGTAGTTTTAATTTTTTTGTATTGAATTGGAATTAATGGCATTATGACGAACAGTATCATTTTCATAAAGCACTACTGAATACATAAAAAAAGACCTCCTTTATTGAGGCCTTCGTTAACTAATTTTTACTTTTTTCTTTTCTAACGGCTTCATAAATCGAGTGATATAGTTCAAAGATTTTGTTCCATGAACTAGGCGATATAAGCTTGTGATAACCGATAGTAGTGTATATGGTTTGTATGCTAAGTACTTTGATTCCCATTTATTTGCAAATTTACTTTTAAAAATTAATAATCCTTTGAAGTTATAAATTGAGTTACCATATTTAAAGATCATTTTTGCAGATTTCTCGATGATTGATGATTTTGAATCTTGGCCAACATTTGCTAATGGTGCCATTCCAAGGCTGCAGCTTTTAAATCCATTTTCTTTTGCCCAAAACATAATTGAAACAAAAAGCATATCCATCGTTCCGTATGGTAATTCTTTTAAATATCTCATTAAATCAATTGTTATATTTTCGCCTTGAATTGGTAATGTCGCAAAAGCAATAACTTGACCATTTTTATCCCTTAAGATTCCGATCGGAAAATTTGAAACATAATCAAAATGAAATGAACCAACTGAAAAGGATAGCTCTTCTCTTCCGTTTAACCATACATCTGAGACCCCTTTTAGCTCTTGAAGTAGACCTATAGAATATCCAGGCATAGACACTTCAAATTGATATCCTTGTCGGATGAATTTGTTCCTTTTTGTTCTTAGTTTTGCTCCTTTTTTACCTGCAATTTCGAAATTTTCTAATTCAACTATTGCTTCTTCACCTAATTTCAACAATCGATAGCCAGCTTTTTCATACAACATCTTTGAGTTTTCGTCTATTTGATAAAAGCACGGAGTACACTTCATACTCCTTGAATAATTTTCAAACTCCTTTATTTTTTCAAAAGAAATCTCACCAATTGGATCACATAGAACAACTAATTTATTCCCCTGTTTCCGGTAAACAAATGCAGATTTTTGATCTTCTGAAAGAAATACTTTTTTATCTCCAAGTAATCCTAAATGTGTTAATGAAGTTCCACCATATGTTTGAATAAGTTGTTGAATAATCTCAATTGTAGTTTTATGATTTGATTCTTTTAAAATTTGTTTCATAATACCCCCAAAATAAAGAGTCAATTTTCTTTACAATTTCTATTTTACAAAAAATAATTCCTTGTGGATATCCATACATTAATTTTTTTTAATAATGTATTGTTTGGTAATATTTAACCCCTCCTGTATAATTCAATTTATTAAATATATTGGATGTGAGTACAAATGAATAAGAAAATTGGTTTTATTGGTTGCGGTAAAATGGCTCAAGCTATGATTGGTGGGTTAATTGAATCGAATGTAATTGATAAGCATCAAATTTATGTAAGTGCAAGGTCTAATGAAACACTTGTAAAAGTGAAAGATTTATATAATGTTCACACATTAAATAGTAATATCGATTTAGCAATGCAAGTTGATTATTTGTTTTTAGCAGTTAAACCTGATTTATATCCAACTATTATTGAAGAAATTAAAGAAGTTATTTCAAATAATACTGTAATCATTACGATTGCCGCTGGAATTACTTTAGAAGGTGTAGAGAAATCCTTCGGTAAAGAGGTTAAAATCGTTAGAACAATGCCAAATACTCCTTCATTAGTTAGAGAAGGAATGAGTGCACTTTGTCATAATCAAGTAGTGACCAATGAAGAGTTAAATGAAGTAATGGAAATTTTCAATAGCTTCGGAAAATGTGAATTAGTAAATGAAAAATTAATGGATGCGGTTCCTGCTGTTAGCGGTTCTTCTCCAGCTTATGTTTACTTAATGATCGAAGCTTTAGCAGATGGAGCTGTATTACAAGGAATACAGCGAGACCAAGCATATAAGTTAGCTGCCCAAGCTGTTTTAGGTGCAGCAAAGATGGTACTTGAAACTGAATTACATCCTGGTGAATTAAAGGACCAAGTTTGCACACCAGGTGGTGCAACAATAGAAGCAATTGCTGAATTAGAAAAAAAAGGCTTCCGCTCATCTATTATTTCTGCCATGGAACGTTGTACTGAGAAATCAGTTTCTTTAGGTAAATGATTTTAGCAACAGTCTAATAATACACACTGAGGCATTCATATTTGTGAATGCCTTTTTAATGCAAAAAAAAACTGCCGAGATCTACTCGACAGCCTTTTACCTCTTAATAGAGTTATTACTATTATTTTGCAGCTTTTACAGCTTCGATTGCTGCTTCATAATTCGGATGAGTTGTACCTTCAGCTACGTACTCAACGTAAGTAACAACATCATTTGAATCTACTACGAATACTGCACGAGCTAATAAACGTAATTCTTGCATTAAAACACCAAATGCTTCACCAAAAGATGCATCACGGTGATCAGAGTAAGTATGTACATTTTCTAAACCACTTGCAGCACACCATCTTTTTTGTGCGAATGGTAAGTCCATTGAAATTGTTAAAACTTCAACGTTTTCTACGTTTGATAATTCTTCGTTAAAACGACGAGTTTGTGCATCACAAATTCCAGTATCTACAGAAGGTACTGCGCTAATTAAGCGTACTTTACCAGCTGAAGCCTCTAAAGTTACAGGGCTTAAATCATTTGCTAATACAGTAAAGCTTGGAGCTTTTTCTCCTACTTTTACTTCTTGTCCAATAAGAGTTACTGGATTGTTTTTAAATGTTACAGATGCCATGATATTTCCTCCCAAAATTACAAAATGTTCACAACATTTATCTTACTGGAAGGAAACCATGAATGCAATTAACTTTACTTAAATTTTATATTTAATCTAAATCTGTATCAAAAATTGCCTCATCATCAACTGAATTATCATTTTTCTTCATATATTTTTTTGCTTTTTCAAGCGCTTGTGGCGCTAAATCCATCAGCTTTTCAATTAAATGCGTGTTTTGATCTAAGTGAAGTAATTTTACTCCATCTTTGTTAACGATTAGAAATGCAATTGGAGTAATTGATGCACCTCCACCTGTACCTCCTCCAAATGGATGTGGACTTCTTACTTCAGCTTCTTTAACACCATCTACTAAATGGTAATTTCTGAATTCACTTCCACCAGCTGCAAAGCCAACCCCTACTTTTGATACGGTTAAGATTAAACTTCCATCTGGTGTTGAAATTGGATCACCAATAATTGTATTTACATTAATCATTGCTGATAAATTTTCCATTGCCGCGTGCATTAAGTCTCCAATAGGATGTTGACTCATTGTTAATCACCTCTAATTAGTTTCGATTGGATGTGTTGCTTTAAAGTCTTTTCTAGTTTTTAAATATGCTTTAAGTAATAATAGTCCCGCAAAGACTGCCTTTCGTACCGAAAATGAAAACCGTATCTTACCAGTAGTTTCCATTACAGATGTATAATAATTGGGCGTGATATCTATAGTTGGCGGATGATGAACTATCGTAAATTTCTTTAATAAGTTTTCAAAAATTCCGATTGCACTATAAGCTGTTCCAATTGATATCCCTGTTAAAGCAGAATTTCCGACACCAAAATGAATGTGATAAGTTAAATTGTAAATTTGTACAGTGTTTAAAAATTTTGTAATGATAGTATGTCCGTTGGAGTATAAATTTATGAAAAAATCAATTTGTTGAAAGACAGACAAATCCCTTTTTTTCTCTAAATCTGATACGTCCTCCTTTACCTCTTTCGGTCTCTTTAATGGAATCGTAAAGGCGAAATGCAATAGGTTGTTCAAGATAGACAGTTTAATATTCATAAATCGTTCTTCATTTGTATAAACGGATAAAATATTAACTTTCATATTTATAAACAGGACGAAAATGATTAACAGTAAAACAACGATTGCAATAAAAATTAGAATAGAGTATATGTAAAGCAAAAAACCACCCTTTTTTGTATCAGTATGGGCAAACCAACTTCTGAATAAACAAAAAGAATGGTAAAATTACATACCATTCTTTTCGAGTAGTAAACTATAAGATTTTTGAACTTCGTTGATAAATTCTAGTTGCTTGTTGATCATAAACAACTTCTCCAACACATTCGCTTGTCCTTTTCATAACTTAATCATGACTTTTATAAACAATATTTCCTCGGCAAATAGTTTCACTACATTTAACATAAAGTAGATCATCTTTTTCTAACTCAAATGGATTTTCATCAAATAAAATAAAGTCAGCAGAATATCCTTCTTTTATGAGACCTCTTTTATCTTCTTGACGAAACGATGCCGCACTATCAATCGTATAAAGTTTAATTGCTTCATATAAGCTAATTGCTTCCTCGATATTATACGCTCTCCCGTCTTTGGCTTTTCGGGTAACCGCTGTATATATACCTTGCCAAGGATTAATTGTATCAATCGGTGTATCTGAACCATTTGCTATAGCGATTGATTCATTTATCAGCGTTTTAATTAAATATGCAAATTCATTTCGTCTTTGACCAATACGTTCTACTAACCATGGATAATCTGCATAGATAAATGAGGTTTGTACATCTACAACGATGTTTAATTCTTTCATTTCCTCGATTAATTTTGGAGATAAAAGTGCACAATGTATAAATCGGTCAGGTAGCTGAGTTTGATTAGGATATTTTTTAACAACATCAATGGCTTGTTTAACGGCTAAATCTCCAATCATATGAAATGCTATCGGCAATCCATTTTCACGTGCTTTTTTTGTAATTACTTCTAATTTTTCTAAAGAAGTCACTTGTAATCCTGTTATGCTTTGATTGTCGTCATAAGGTTTTTCTAACAGTGCAGTTCGACCACCAAAAGAACCATCAATAAATGCTTTTACGCCTCCAAATGATACATTCTTATTACCTTTATGTAATCTTCCTTTGACTTCATCCAAAGTCGTATGATGAATTAAAACATGAGTGTGAAATGGAACTTCATTTAACAATCGCTCATATAAATCAATCACTAGATTTGCATTTCCATAGTATGATAAATCCTCTGTTACCGCTCCAACGATTCCGTATTGGTAACAATCTTTAATAGCGGAAATGATTGCTTTTGACAAATACTGATCGTCAGGTGCCGGCATCGCTTTAATGATTAAATTGACAGCTTCATCATACAATAATCCGTTTAAACGACCATCCTCAAAGTAGCCTATTTGTCCTCCATCGATTTGCATTTGTTCATTTATTGCTGCATGACTAATTGCAAGAGAATTTACAAAGTAGACATGTCTACAAGTTCTCTTTAATACAAGTGGATTTGTGCTTGATAAACTATTTAAATCGTCAACTTGGAATACGGCTTTTGATTCCCATTCGTTTTCATTCCATCCTTCCCCGACAATCCATTCATTCGGGTGCGCGTCCTTTACAACTTTTTTCATTCGATCAAGCATCTCTTCATATGATTGACACTTTGACAAATCTACACGATTCATCGCTTCACCATGACCAATTAAATGCAAATGACTATCTATAAAACCTGGAAAACCGATTTTTCCATTACAATTAATTTTCTCAAATTGTTCACCTTCTAAAAAAGAAAGCAAGGATTCAAATGTTCCTGTTTTTAAAATTTTTTCATCTTCAGTAATGATTGAGTCTACCGTTTCCCCTTCACTTTCCATTGTATAAAATAAACCATTATGCCAAAGCTTCTTCATTTCATTCCACCATCCGTTCATTATCTATATTCGTTTATCATTTTGAAAGATAAATAATCCTAAAACAAAAAAAGAGGGAATTTTCCCTCATTTTAACATAAGTATTTAATTCGATTCACGTAATTGTTCCATCGCACGTAATTCTACTCGGCGAATTTTACCAGAAGTTGTTTTTGGTAGCTCTTGGACAAATTCAATTTTACGTGGATATTTATATGGTGCAGTAATTTTTTTCACGTGTTCTTGTAGTTCAGATACTAAGTCATCTTGATTTGTAGCATTTTCAGTCAAAACAACAAATGCTTTAACAACATTACCACGTAATGGATCTGGACTAGCAACAACCGCACATTCTTTTACAAGCCTATGTTGTACTAACGCATCTTCTATTTCAAAAGGACCAATTGTATAACCAGAACTAATTATTATGTCGTCACTACGTCCATCAAACCAATAATAGCCATCTTCATCTTTCTTAGCTCGGTCACCCGTTAAATAATACTCACCTTTTCTTTGTGCTATTGTACGATCCATATCATTATAATAATGTTTAAATAATGCTGGAGAGCTTAAATGTACCGCAATATGCCCCACTTCATTAACCCCGACTGGATTTCCTTCATCATCAACGATTTCAACTAAGTTTCCTGGTGTTGGAATCCCCATTGAACCTACTTTTGCTTTAATATCCTTCATCGTCCCGATTAATAATGTATTTTCAGTTTGTCCATACCCATCTCTTACATCAACATTGAAATGCTTTTTAAATGTACGGATTACTTCTTGATTTAAAGGCTCTCCTGCTGATACAGCACTTCTTAAAGCTGGTAATTGATATTGATCTAGATTTTCAACCTTTGCCATAAATCGGTATTCGGTTGGCGTACTACAAAATACAGATATATTATGCTCCTTTAGTAATGTTAGGAAAGTATCTGCATCGAATTTCCCTTCATAAAAGAACCCTGTTGCCCCGCTGCCTAATGTCGCTAAAAATGGACTCCATATCCACTTTTGCCATCCTGGCCCTGCAGTCGCCCATACAGTATCATCTTCTGTCACATCTAGCCAATTCGAAGCAACTGTACGAATATGTGCATACCCCCAACTGTGAGTGTGTACGACACCTTTAGGATTGCCAGTCGTTCCTGACGTATATGAAATAAACGCTAAGTCATCACTTTTTGTTTCCACAGTTAATACATGTGCTCCACTAATTGCTTGGTCATTTAATGAAGTCCATACTGTTTGTTGATTATGAATAGTAAATAATTTATATTTTCCAGTTTTAGCAATCTCGCTAAATGTACCTATATATTCATCATGCGATACAATCGCTTTTACTTCACTATGTTCAAGACGGTATTGAATATCCTTAACCGTTAACATTTCAGATCCTGGGATTACAACACATCCAATTTTTAAAATAGCTAAATAAACTACATAAGTCTCAATACATCTAGGCATCATGACAAAAAGTTTGTCCCCTTTTTCGATGCCACTATTTTTAAATGTAAAAGCATATTGGTGAACTTTATTATAAAGTTCCTTATATGTTAATTGATGGGATTCGCCATTTAGGTCAACCCACTTTAACGCCACTTTATCAGTTGAGGCAAATTTTTCAATTTCCCAAACGAGATTATATACTTTTGGAGCAATTAGACTTGTACTGTTCATCTTAGTTAGTCCCCCTTTTGATCATTACTAAAATTATATTTTGAATTTTGCAAAATAGAATAATAATGGTTTCGTTAATTGTATAGTCAATTCCTGCTATTTTTCGACTATTTTTCAGAAAATTTAAACAAAAAATCACAAAAAAAATAAACCATCCAAAAAAGATAGTTTATTTGATCTCTAAACTCCTAATTACGTACCTTTTATTTAATCAATCACTTTCAACTGTAATACTGTATGTGCAAGTAAATGTTTCATTTGGATTTAGCATTTGAATACCAAGTCTATTTTTCATTTCTTTTACTGGGCCGATTTCATCTGCAACTCCATACCATGGCTCAATACATAGAAAAGGTGCTGTTGGTGTAGTCCATATTCCGACGTATGGAAACCCTTCAAAATGAACTTTGATCGCATTACGATGATTTTTCGAACGAATTGTCAGTACGTTTTTATTAAGTTTTTCAAAAATTAATGCATCATCCTTAAAGAGTTCTCGGGTTAATGGTAAGTTTTTAATATTTTGACCAATTAGTTCTCTTTTGCCACTTCGATATGATCCTTCTAATTTAATTGTTTCTAATCTTTCTTCCTCTTCAAATTCTAGGTAATAATCCTCAAAAGTTTCATCTTCCAAAAGAGGTATATTAAACGCTGGATGAGCTCCTATTGAAAATGGCATTGATTTCTCATCATTATTTGTTACAACATATTTAATAAAAACAGTGTTGTTCTGAATCTTATAATTAATATTTAAAGAAAATTGAAATGGATATTTTAAAAGCGTTTGTTCACTACTGTTTAACTCATAGTTGATATAGTCTTCCTTCATTTCGGTTAATTGAAAATCCATATCTCTTGCAAAACCATGTTGAGAAAGCTCATAAACTTTATCATCGACTTTATATTGATTATCAATTAATTTACCTACATTCGGAAATAAAACTGGTGCATGTCTCCCCCAATAAGCTGGGTCAGCATTCCATAAATAATTTAAATTATCTTTTTTTGTATAGATACCCGTCAACTCTGCTCCCTGTGATTTAGTTGTAATTTTAATAAATTCATTTTCAATATATGACATGAACAGGTCTCTCCTTTAATTTATTCCCTCTATTATAGCAAAGTTAATATTAAATATTAAATCAAGCGAAGAGCATGTAGAACAAATAGAAAAGAGGTAGGTTTTACCCTACCCCTTAATCCATAATTATTTAAATTTATTAACGAGAATATCCACCAAGGCTTTGTTCAGCCATTTGTACTAAACGCTTTGTGATTTCACCACCAACAGAACCATTAGCACGTGAAGTTGAATCTGGACCAAGGTTTACACCAAATTCTGTAGCGATTTCATACTTCATTTGGTCTAAAGCATTCTGAGCACCATCAACTAATAATTGATTGCTACCTGAATTATTTCTATTTGACATGTGTTGTCACCTCCTTGTGAGTATAGAGTGTGATAAAACACATATCTTCATTCATCTTTTTACTGGTAATTTTTAGTAATTTTATAAAAGTGCGTCGATATCGATTTCTTCTTCTTTTGTTGACGATTGATTTCGAATCATTTCGTTCTCAAAAATGATTGATTCTCTATTAACTACAGCTTCATTTATTAGTTCAGTAAAGTCAAAACGACTCTCGTAACGAGCCACCTTATCACGTTTTGGTTTTGTAGTTGGATTAGCTGGAGTAAAGATTGTACAGCAATCCTCATAAGGTCTAATACTGATATCATACGTATCAATTTTTTTAGCAATATCCATGATTTCTAATTTATCCATAGCTAATAATGGTCTTAAAACTGGATAATTAGTTACTTCATTGATTGTATGCATACTTTCTAATGTTTGGCTTGCCACTTGACCTAAACTTTCACCTGTAGCTAAAGCAAGTGCTTTTCGATCAACAGAAACTTGCTCAGCAATTCTAAGCATAACGCGTCTCATAATTGTCATTGTATAGCTTGCAGGCATTTCTTTATGAATTGCTTTTTGAATTTCAGTAAATGGTATAACATGCAAAGTCACTCGTCTACAATATCTAGTTAGTTTGCTTGCTAAATCAATAACTTTTTGTTTTGCACGATCACTCGTAAATGGCGGACTTTCAAAATGAATCGCTTCGATTGACACGCCTCGTTTTAACAACATGTAGGCTGCCACTGGACTATCGATACCTCCAGATAGTAGTAACATAACTTTTCCGCCAACTCCAACTGGATAGCCACCTGCACCGTATTCTTCTCCACAAGTAATATAAGTCGCATCGTCACGCACTTCTACTCGTACAGCTACATCTGGCTGATGAACATCTACAGTTAAGTGTTCTGTATTTTGAAGTATATACCCACCTAGCTCGCGATTTAATTGTGGCGTATTTAATGGGAATTGTTTATAACTACGTTGTACGTTCACTTTAAATGTTTTAACACTATCACCAAGCTCGTTAATAGCCTCAAGAGCACCTTTTTTAATTGCATCTAATTCAGTATCAACTTTTCTAGCATAACTAAACGTATGAATTCCGAAAACTTCTTTAAGATTGGCAGCAACCTTCTCATGGTCTTCACCATTTAATTTTATATACATACGATCACGCGTTGCAGTGATTTTAATTTTTTCAAAAGCTTTTAATCGATTTCGAACATTTTCTCTTAATATACTTGTAAATCGGCCTCGATTTTTTCCTTTTGTAGTCATTTCTCCATAACGAATTAAAATATATTCTACATTCATGCTGTTACCCCATTACTTTATATAAATTTTTAATTACTTCTTTAATTATTTTGTTAAACTGCTCTACTTCACTCATTGTATTTTCATAAGAAAGACTGATTCTGACAGCACTACTTGCTACTTTTTCGCTTTTACCCATACTTTGTAGTACCCGGCTTATCTCAAAAGTTTTAGAAGAACATGCTGATTTTGTAGAAATAAAAACATTTTCTTCAGATAGAGCATGGACAATTACCTCAGGCTTTAATCCTACAAATGAAATATTTATTATATGAGGAGCAAAATCCGATTCTGGTGAGTTCAATACAGCGTAGTCAATCATCTCTAAATTTTGAATAAGTTCATTTCTCATATTATATAGGTGATCATTCATTGTTTTTTGTTTTTCTAGCATGATTCTAAGCGCTTTTGCCATCGCAACAATTCCTGCTAGATTTTCCGTACCTGAACGAATCTCTCTTTCCTGTGACCCACCTGTCATTAAAGATGATAAGGTTACACCTTCTCTAATATATAAAATTCCAGTTCCTTTTACACTATGAAATTTATGACCCGAAATAGATAATAAATCAATCGCAGCTTGTTTAATATTTAATGGTACTTTCCCTACCCCTTGAACAGCGTCAACATGGAAAAATATTTTTGGATAATCCGTTAATAATCGACCAATTTCTGCTATTGGTTGAATTGCTCCTGTTTCATTATTTACATGAATGACAGAAACTAATATCGTATCATCTCTTAACGCATTTTTTAATTGGTCAACAGAAATAAACCCCTCTTCGTTTGGGGATAAGTAAGTTACTTCAAATCCTAGATCCTCTAATTGTTTATAAGCTTCATAAATTGATGGATGTTCAATTTCAGTCGTAATTAAATGCTTCCCTCTTGAACGATGCATCATGGCAGTTCCCTTTATTGCTAAATTATTCCCCTCTGTACCACCTGATGTAAAGATGATCTCTGATGGTTGAACTGACAAAAGCTCAGCAATTTGGTTTCTAGCTTTTGAGAGTAATTGCTCTGAGCGTCCACCTAGCTTATGAATCGAAGAGGGATTTCCAAAAAACTGGTCCGAAACAGTAATATATGTGTCTAATACCTCTTTATAAGGTTTAGTAGTCGCGCTATTATCAAAATAAATCATATTTTTTCCGTACCTCCATATTGCTTGAGTCCATTTTTCATTATATCTGAAAACAGACGAAACCCCTAAGATTTTCATCTATAGGGGTAGTGTGTACTATTGTTCATTTAGTATTTCTTGTAATTTATCGATTGCACCAGGTTCAATTTTCTCAATTGAAACGGCAGCTTCTTCTAGAGCTTCATTATATTGAAATTCTCTAAATAATTGCTCTGCCTTGTCCATTGACGTTGCCATTTGTACATTTTTACTTCTATAGCGATTTCCATATTGTATCACTTTTTCTACGAAATATCCTTGTTCAATCATATATTTCGTATCATTATAACAAACATGTACTGCAGTTGCTGCTTTTTCTAGTAAAAATGATACATGCGCCATTTTTAATGGTTTTTTCTCTAATTCCAAATAAACAATTTGCATACTTTCTTGAGCATCTTGTATTTGTTTCATAGATGAAACTGGCATACCAGGCAAATTAGAAATTTGAACAAGACGTTTGACCTCTAACATTAATCGTTTCATTTCAATTAATTGATCACGAGCTTGTAATTCATCTTTTCGAAGTGCTTTTAGCATTTCAACATACATCAAATGAGATTCTTTAACATCTTCCATTTGCTTTTTTAGTAAATCTAATTCTTCTCTTATGACAGAAAATGCAAGGTCTTGTTCTGCTACACGAATCTGCAATAATTCAAAGCGTTTTGTAATGATACTAACTTGCTTTTCAACCATTTTTTGAGCTTGAGTATCTTCATCACTTAATTCATATATTTGCTGAACTAATTGAGTCTCTTCTTTTGTTTTTAAATTATCTTCTCGAATACTTTGAATTTCTTCCTGAGAAGTCCATATTTCTTTTTCTACTACAAATTTACTCTCTACTTCTTTTTCTAATAAATCATAGATTGAATCGACTTTTGCTTTCACAAATTCAAGCTTGTCATTCGCTTCTGTGATATCTAGTTTTTTAATTAATTCGACACATTCGATACATATTTTAGAACAATCGATTGTTTCATTTTCTAATGCTTCAAAATCAAGCGCATATCCTTCTGCTTTCATTTGCTTTAAACCATCAGTTAAATTATGTATTTGAGAGGGCATCGTAGTAGAAGATTCAATATATAAATCCGGTATGATTTGCATATTTGATTTCAATATATGTACTTGATCAGCAATTTCATGCACTAAGCCTCTTGCTTCTAAATAGTTTCCTTTTTCAGTTGTTTCATTAAATAATTGGATTTGTTGTTTGATATCATCCATTTTTTGTTCCAACTGAGTTTCAGAAATTGAATATAAATGACGATGAGTTAATAAAAGCTTTCTTTGCTCAAGATACTCTTGGTTTAATATTTCAATATCCGAATTATTTTGTTCTTCACTACCTACTAGGTCGCTTACCTCATTTAGAATTTTTTCGATGTTTGATTCTGCTTCAGTTAGGCTTCCTTCAATTTCACTAATCCCTGCTTTAGCTTTCATGAAATGATATTTATTAATCGCCTCATCTATTTCTGAGATCGAATCAGTTACTTTTGGTAAAAAAGTTGTAACTAGTTCATCCCAATCGGTTCTCCATTTATCAAAAAGCTCTTCCGTTTGGCCGGTCATATTTAAGGCCTTTAGCTTTGAAAGTTCATCCGTAACTGGCTTACTCATTAACTGCATTCTCCACGCTTCAAGTTCATCGAGTTTTTTGAATAAACGTTGTCGAATTGTTAAGGCTACAATCATTAATGCGATAACAATAGCTATTACGACTAAAATTACATAGAATGTCATTGTCATTTTCCCTGATGTACCTCCTTTTACTGCCTTCTGAATCTATTTATTTGTACGTTAATTTTTGAATTAATAAATTGCTCTTTATTTAGGTCATAGTTAATAATAACATGATAAAGTTGATTTTTGGCTTAATTTTTTCAATTTTTTCATATTTTTATCAAACTATAATAAATACTGTAAAAGCTTGTAGAAATTTCAGATTTTTAAACAACGAAAAACGCCTTTTCATTGTGATTTTTCACAATGAAAAAGGCGAACTTTTAGGATGAAAGTTCTACTCGAGTAACAAGTCTCTCATCCATATCGAATAGTGATTCGATCCATTTCTCTACATACTCTTTATATCTCTCAAAAAAATACAGATCATTTTGCTGTATATACAATACTTCATTTAAATAGCCTGGAAATAAGTACGGTGTTGAAAGGAAGGATTTTAATTGGACGAAAAAGACTGAAAATGGCATTGTTAGTTTCGCATTAGACATACGAATAGCATCATAAATTTGAGTAAAAGTATAACGCTCTCTTGCTAAATAGGTCATCATAATTTCACGAATGAAGACAGAGTCGATTGTCAACTCTCTGTAAAAAATAGAAGCATATTCCTTTTTTAAAAAGTAATAATTAAGTACTTCTCCAACAAGGTTCATTAAAATTAAATTTGCGTTTTTATCATACAATGACAAACAATGTTTATCTAAAATTTCAATATATCCTTCTAAAAAATCTACTATGATATGTTCAAGTAAACCTTGTTTACCTTTAAAATAATACGAAATCGTCGCAATATTTACATTTGCTTTTTTAGAAATATCCCTTACTGAAGTACCTTGGTATCCATTAATTTTAAATAACGTAAGCGCTGTCTCGATGACTTTCTTCTTTGTTGCAAGTTTATCTTGCTCCATACTCGTCACCCTCTTTTACAAACATCAATTCCTTTATTAATTAGCGAAATACTAATAAAATCCTCTACAAATCGGTCGACAAAATTACCAGTATTCTTTCGAAATATGCTATGATATTTCACATGAAATAGGGAAAGGGGTCTACAAATGTTTCAAAAAGTCGAATATTCAGGTACAAAAGAACAACAATATAATACTCTAACAGCTCAAGTTAAAGCCTTAATAGATGGCGAACATAACCTAATAGCTAATTTAGCAAATACATCTGCCTTATTAAATCAGTTTTTGCACCAAATAAATTGGGTAGGATTTTATTTAAAAGATGGAGATCGCAATGAATTAGTATTAGGCCCATTTGTAGGTCTTCCTGCGTGTGTGCGTATACCATACGGCAAGGGAGTTTGCGGCACATCTGCTCAAACAAAAACGGTTCAAAGAATCGATAATGTTCACGATTTCCCAGGCCACATCGCTTGTGATGCTGCATCAAATTCAGAGATCGTTATTCCTTTAATGCATAACGGTGAAGTAATTGGTGTATTAGATATCGATAGTCCGGAATTTAATCGCTTTGATGAAACGGATCAAAAATATCTTCAAGCAATCGTTAATTTAATTGAAGAAACAATTAGATAAGAAAATTTGATTTCTAAAGGAATCCTTTATTGGATTTCTTTTTTATATTGGGGTCAATATAAAAAATCTATCGTCTCCTAACTGAAAGACTATTGATAATATATTTTTTTAATTAACTTGCAAAAATTTAACATAATTAACGTCATTATTATTACAAATATCTTTTTTGAGGCACTATTTTTAATGCTTTGTAAGTCGTGGATTATCTATTACTTGCAACTAGATTACTAAAGCGAAAATCATACGTTTATAAGACAATTCTATTGTTTTTAAGATTATTCTTTTTTATTAAGAAGTTGATTGGAACGAAAGGNNGGGATTAGCGGGAAGGCTAAAGACCCCGCAGGCTTGCCGAGGAGGCTCAAGAATCTCGCCCCATGGAAAGCGAGCGCACTGTAGTGGAAATCATACCACAAAGCTTATTTATCAATGATAAGATTAATTGACAAAGTTCTTTTTATAAAAAGCTAAAAACAAAACTGCCCTTGACTATTTTATACTATCTGGTTATAATATTTTTTGTGTAAAATAACGCAGCGTTGTAAGCACAGGCTTGATATTTATTTTGTTCCTCTACTGTTTAAGAGGTGTCATCGCGTAACTCTGGCTGCTGGAGCGAGGATACATGAAAGCAAAATAAACAAACTGGGGCTACACGAACGTTTTTATTTTACTCCAAAATAAAAACTAAAGGAGGAGACACTCAATGTCTCGTTATACAGGATCTACTTGGAAATTATCTCGCCGTTTAGGCATTTCATTAAGCGGAACAGGTAAAGAATTAGAAAAACGCCCTTACGCACCAGGTCAACACGGACCTAACCAACGCAAAAAATTATCAGAATACGGTTTACAATTACAAGAAAAACAAAAACTTCGTCACATGTTCGGTGTTAATGAGCGTCAATTCCGTCGCACTTTTGATATCGCTGGTAAATTAACTGGTAAACATGGTGAAAACTTCATGATCTTATTAGAAACTCGTTTAGACAACGTAGTTTACCGTATGGGTCTTGCTCGTACTCGTCGTGCTGCTCGTCAATTAGTTAACCACGGCCACATCTTAGTTGATGGCAAACGTGTAGACATCCCATCTTTCCGTGTGAAAATTGGCCAAACTATCAGCTTACGTGAAAAATCACAAAACTTAGCTGTAGTTAAAGAAGCTGTTGAAGTTAACAACTTTGTACCTGAGTACATCACTTTCAACGCTGACAAATTAGAAGGTACTTTCAACCGCTTACCAGAGCGTTCTGAATTACCAGCTGAAATCAACGAAGCTCTTATCGTTGAATTCTACAACCGTTAATCATATCGCTTCTTAGAAAGCGATGAGAAACCACAATCAAATTTGATTGTGGTTTTTTTTATATTTATTTTACACCATAAAAAAAAGCCCTCGACTTTACTCGAAGGGCTACTTATGCGGAATTGAGAGGTGTATTAAAATAACATTTTATTTTATTTTAATTTCACTACCGCTAAGTCATGTTGCATTGCATTATTACCTTCTTGAGGATCAAATGCAATGTCACTAAGTCCAAATACATTTACTACAACATCACGATCTTTCGGATGAAGAATTCTTACTTCATAAGCAAATAAAGCTGCTGGAAGTTGGAAAGATCTAAATGTTCTATATTGATTTGGTGGAATTGTTACTGTAGATGGGTCAACCATAGGAAGAATCACAGGTGAACCACTTGACCAGTCAAACATTAATACACTCACAGAACGTGAGTCATCCGGGTCAACATTAAGAGCTTCAACTGTTAAAAACTGAGTACTAGAATGTCTTCTTAATACGCCAGTTGATAAAAATTTTGACGACATCAACGTCACTCCTTTCATATTATTTGGACAAGCAAATCCATATAATATAAAATGTTTCAATCAGTAGAAATGAAACGGACATTGGTACAAATTTAATTCATAGTTTTTATAAAAATGATAGATTGCCTACAATGATTACATTTGTTTATAGTAGATAGCTTTTAAAATAGATAAACATTCTCTAAAGTATGCTGTCGGTATGATAACTTTTGGTGTTTTTGCAGGAAGTCCGACTACATTCAACCCTTGTTTTTTAGCCAATTTTAAAGATCTAAATAAATGATAATCATTTGAAACAACGACTACTTGAGCTTGATCGTTATGAATGAGCTTTTTTGAGAATTTCATATTCTCGTATGTATTTGTTGATAAATCTTCCTTCACAATTCGATCTTCTTCAATTCCTAATTTGATTAATTCAACCCTCATACATTCAGCTTCTGATATCAATTCATCATTACCTTTTCCACCTGAAACAATAATTTTTGCACTTTTATTTTCCTTAGCATATTTAGCTGCTGTTTCAATTCGATAACGTAAAGCTCTAGTAGGTTTATCCTTTTTCAAACCAGCGCCTAATACGATGATATAATCTGCATTTTTAGGTACTTTATGCTGATATTGTAAAAAGCTATTTATACCGATAAAAACGATACAGAATACATAACTTAGTATCCCAATAATAATTGTATATGTAATTATTTTAAAAAAGCTCATTACCTTTATCCCCTTAAATAAAATTACTTTAGCTTTTATTTTATCGGATAATTAAGTGGATTTCACTAAAATTTGAATATTGCATAAACATTTAACATTATTCCTCATAAAAAGTTAGACTACAAATAAAAAATCCCCTATATGAAAAGAAATGGATGGATGTCCTTTCTTTCATATAGGGGATTGATTCAAAATTATTTATTCAACTATCTAGGATACTTTTCGCCCATTGGATTATGTTGATCCTTTGAAAGCCTTTTTTGATGAGCTTTCGTTTTTGCATCTACATGATTTGCATCACTAGGACGATTTTTCTTTGAACCACCTGCTGCATGACTCATTTTTTTCCCTCCATTAACCAGTTCGTACAAAAACTAGTTTACGTAGAAACAATTTGTTTATGCGACTTTTCTTGAACTTTCTCCTTTATTTTCAACTTCTAAACCTTTACCCAATAAAGCGGCTAACATACTGAATAATGGTGTAATAAATAATACGAATGCAAACGGTAAGTAATCAATAACAGGTACTCCCAATGTTGAAGCGAAAAACGCTCCACTTACACTCCAAGGAACGATTGGATTAAAAAGTGTTCCACCATCTTCTAATGCACGTGATAAGTTTTTAAGTGGTATATTTTTTTTGATAAATACATCCTTTAATAATTGCCCAGGAAGTAGAATTGATAAGTATTGTTCACCTGTTAAAAGATTTACACTCATTGCAGATAATGTACTTGCAATAACAATATGCCCGTTACGTTTCAAATTAGATAATGACTGTATTAATGTCTCGAATACACGTAGCTCTTGTAATAATCCGCCTAGAGCAAGTGCAATAAATATTAATGACACAGACCACATCATTGATTGTAATCCTCCACGGTTAACAATGGAATTAAGCATTTCGTTCCCTGTATCCGTTTGGAATCCATTTTGTAATGTTGTAAACACTTTTGCAAGTGTAATATCTTTTTGAATGAAAAATGCTAAAACTAATGAACTAACAATACCAGCCGACATCGTTGGTAAAGTTGAAAAACCTCTAAATGCCATTATAAAAACAATTAAACATGGGATTAATAATAACGGATTGACTTCAAAGCTAGTTGAAATTGCTTTTTTCATTTCTGTAACTTGCGCCATATCTGTATTTCCATGACCCATACCGATGATTAAAAATAATATAACTGTAACAATTAATGCTGGAATTGTTGTATATGCCATGTGTCGAATATGTTCATTAACCTTTATTCCTAAAATACTTGGAACGAAATTCGTTGTATCTGAAATCGGTGACATCTTATCACCAAAACACGCTCCACTAATAATCGCACCTGCTGCAATTGCTGGTGGAATCCCCATTATATGTGCGATTCCCATTAACGCAACACCAACTGTAGCGATTGTTGTAAAAGTACTACCAGTAAAACTAGCAACGATGATTGTAATAAAAATTGCACTGATCGCAAACCACTTAGCTGAAAGAACCGAAATTCCGTAAAATAATAATGTAGGTACTGTACCACTTAGCATCCAAGAACCGATTAATAGACCGATCATCATTAAGATTAATGTAGGTGACAAGCCATTTTGAATACCCTTTTTCATACCATTTTCAATCTGCTCCCATTTAAACCCTTTAAATAATCCAAATACAGCTAAACAAACAACACATAAAAGAAGCGGAATTTGTGGATCTGATTTTAATATAACTAGACAACTAGACATAATAACTGCAAACAGTGCGATTAACGCACCTAATTCAATCTTTTTCATTTTATATACTCTCCCTTTTTTATACATCCATAAATACGTGTTCACGAAACTTTACGAACCCAAGTTTCTCATAAAAACTACTTGCATTTTTATTTTCGATCCAATAATCTAGCTCAATTCTAGAAAGATTATTCTCACGAGCAAATGAAGCAATTTTATGAATTAAGAAAGAACCGTATCCTTTATTTCTTTTTTCTTCTTTAATACTTATTTGATGAACATAACCTAGCCGAAAAGCCTTTTTAATCGGTCCTTCAGGTATATGTTTTATTTCAATCCAAGCGTATCCGACCAATTCTTCAATATCTTTTACTACGAAAAAATGATGATCTGATTTATCAACTACACCCTTGAAAAACTCAGTTATCTCCGCTAGATTGTGAACCTTAAAAAATTCTGGAAACAATTCAGCATGTAAATTTTGTACATCTTCATTAAGTTTTGCCAATATTCGGTAATCTTTTGTTGCAAAAATCTCCATGATTGTCACCCTTTCAAAAAAAAATAAAGAAAACTCGTTGATTGATGAGCCTTTTAGGCGATGGCAAAGACGTAGTTGCACTTATACTCTTTATTCCTAGAATTGGCTACTACGTCGAGCAAGGATCATCGCTGCCAATTTATACCTATTAAAGTGCAATAAAAAAAGAGGCCTCCCTATATAAAATAGGGACGACCTCGATCGCGTTACCACCCTAGTTATAAGAATTAATACTATGACTAATAAAAATTCTTATCACTCGAATCTGTAACGTAGACTTACGTTCTTCCCTTCATTAGATCAACTAACTACGAAAAGAAAACTCCCGAAATGTAATTCATTTGATTGTGTAGACGAGTTTTCACCAACCACTCGCTCTCTGAACTACTTCCAACCAAACTACTGCTTTTTCGTTCACTGTTTGTTCGGTATTATAATGTAACCAAGTGGTATTTCTTCTTACCACGACGGATAATAATAAATTGCTCTTCAATTGCATCTTGTTTAGTTAACACAGTTGCAACGTCCTGTATACGATCTCCATTTACATAAACAGCACCGTTTTGTACATCTTCACGTGCTTGTCGTTTTGATGGAGAAATTTTTGCTTCAACTAGTAAGTCTACTAATCCTTTTTCTGCTTCACTTAAATTAAATGAAGGCACGTCTTTAAAACCTTGTTTAATTTCAGCAGCCGTTAATTCTTTTACAGATCCACTAAATAATGCTTCTGTAATTTTAATTGCTTGATCAAGAGCAGCTTCACCGTGAACAAGTTTTGTTACTTCAGCAGCTAATGCTTTTTGAGCAACACGTTGTTCTGGTGCTTCATTAAATTGTTTCTCTAGCTCTAAAATTTCTTCTTTTGTTAAGAAAGTAAAGTATTTCAAGTATTTAACTACATCACGGTCATCTGTATTAATCCAGAATTGGTAGAATTCGTATGGAGTTGTTTTTTCTGGATCTAACCAAACTGCTCCGCCTTCTGTTTTACCAAATTTAGAACCGTCAGCTTTTGTTACTAAAGGTACTGTAAGACCAAAAGCTTTTGAATCTTCTTCTGTCTTACGGATTAATTCCATACCCGCTGTAATATTACCCCATTGGTCACTACCACCAATTTGTAATTTACAGTTATGGTCTTGGTATAATTTTAAGAAATCATATGATTGTAAAATCATGTAACTAAATTCAGTAAATGAAATACCTGCTTCTAATCGAGATGCAACTGAATCTTTAGCTAGCATGTAGTTTAATCCGAAGTTTTTACCGATGTCACGTAAGAATGTAATAACATCTAATTCGCCTGTCCAATCAAAGTTATTAACTACTTTAGCAGCATTATCACCTTCGAAGTTTAAAAATGGTAATAATTGTGTACGAATTCGTTCACTGAACATTTTTACTGTATCAGTAGTATTTAACGTACGTTCTGCCTTCTTACCGCTTGGATCACCGATCATTCCAGTTGCTCCACCTACTAAACCAATTGGTTTATGACCTGCAACTTGGAATCTCTTTAACATTAACACTGGTAATAAGTGACCAATGTGTAAGCTATCACCAGTTGGGTCGAAACCACAATATAATGAAACAGATTCTTCGCTTAATAATTTTTGTAGACCTTCTTCATCTGTCATTTGGTTAATTAATCCACGAAATTCTAAATCTTGTAAGATATTTTCCATTTTTAGCCCACCCCTTCTATGCTCTATACGTCGTTTAAACAAAATAAAAAGTCCCTACTGATAAACAGTAGGGACGAATAATTATAATCGCGGTACCACCCTAGTTGTAGCTAATAAAACTAGCTACCTCTCATACAATTAACGGCTGTTAACCGTTCTAATCCTAATTTGCATTAAACAAATTTCGAAAAAGAATGCTCCAGGTTGTAATTCGTGTCAATGTCTGTGCTAATTCTCACCAACCATTAGCTCTCTGATCCAATACCATTCACACTACTAAGCCTTTCAACGCTCACTATTAAAATGTTATGAAACATTTATATCACAAATAAAACGTTTAAGTCAAATAGATAATTAAATTTTTATTAATTTTATTTAAATTGTCATTCAATATTTGAATAAAAATGCTTTATATCAAATAATATGGTTAAATATTAATACTAACATCTTTAAAAATACATATTTTGGAAATGGAGTGTTTTTTCTTGAAGAATAAAGGAATATGGATTGCTTTAATTATTGTAGTCGTTCTAATCTTTATGGGTGTCGGAAGCTATAATAGCTTTGTGACTCAAGAAGAAAATGTAACAAATAAAATGTCACAAGTTGATAACCAACTAAAACGTCGTTCAGATTTAATACCAAACTTAGTAAATACAGTAAAAGGATATGCTACACAAGAGAAAGATGTGATTGCATCAGTAACAGATGCACGCGCAAAATTAGCTGGTGCTCAAACGACTGCTGATAAAAGTAAAGCTGATGCAGAATTGTCTGGAGCGCTAAGTCGTCTATTAGTAGTCGTTGAAAACTATCCTGATTTAAAATCAAATCAAAACTTCCAAGCATTAATGGATAGCCTAGAAGGAACTGAAAATCGACTAGCAATTGCTCGTAAAGATTATAATGATGCAGTAACTGTTTACAACCAAAAAATCAAAAAATTCCCGGGTGTTCTAGTAGCTGGACCTTTTGGATTCGAGAAGAAGGATTACTTTGAAGTATCTGAAAAAGATAAAGCTACACCTGAGGTTGACTTTAGTGGCGATGGTAATAAATGAGAAAATTTCTCTCAACAACATTCCTAATAGGATTTCTTTTTTCATTTGCTACAGCAGCAAATGCTGAAATTAAAGTACCCTCTCAAGTGGGAGACATTTATGTACAAGATTATGCAAATGTTCTTAACAGAGAAGATTCACAAACTCTAATTCAATTAGGGAAAAAGTTAGAAGACACTACCTCCGCTCAACTTGCGGTATTAACAATCCCAAGTCTGGAAGGAAATGATATTAAAGAATATGCTAATACAGCATTTCGAAAATATGGTTTAGGTAATAAAGAGAAAAATAATGGTGTTCTTTTGTTATATGCTAAAAAAGACAGACAAATAAGAATCGAAGTAGGATATGGTTTAGAAGGAGTTGTAACGGATATTAGATCTGGTAAAATTTTGGACCAGAGCGCTATTCCATATTTGAAAAAAGGTGAAGAATCTCTTGCAATAACAAACACATATAAATCACTATATAATGTTATTTTAAATGGCTCTGAACAAACTGGCCATTCTAAAACAAGTAATTTATGGGACAATTTAAAAGTATTCATCATCATTGCAATAGTGATAGGGATCATCATCATTGATATGATGTTCTTTAATGGTGTACTAACTTATTTCATTTTGAATTTATTACCTGCACTATTAAGCTCTTCAGGTGGCGGTGGCCCAAGAGGCGGTGGCGGAGGAAGCTCCGGCGGTGGTGGCTCCGATCGAAAATTTTAGAACAACAAAAAACCATTGGATTTTTTCCAATGGTTTTCTTTTTTTATTAATCTTCCATTGTTGATAAATCACCAGTTGGAAGGTCTAACTCCCATGCTTTTAATACTCTTCGCATAATTTTTCCGCTGCGAGTTTTTGGTAATTTATCACGGAATTCGATTTGTCTAGGTGCTGCATGAGCTGCTAGTCCTAGTTTTACAAAGTTACGGATTTCTTCCTTCAATTCATCTGAAGCAACATACCCATCTCTTAGCGCAACAAATGCTTTAATGATCTCACCTCTTACAGGATCTGGTATACCGATTACACCAGCTTCTGCAATCGCAGGATGCTCTACAAGCTTACTTTCTACTTCAAATGGACCAACTCTCTCACCAGAAGTCATTATTACATCGTCTACTCGACCTTGGAACCAGAAATATCCATCTTCATCCATATACGCTGAATCACCTGAAACATACCATTCATCATTTAAGAAATATGATTGGAATTTTGCTTCATTATTCCAAATTGTGTTCATCATTGATGGCCAACCCTTTTTAATTGCTAGATTTCCCATCGTATATGGAGCAACTTCATTACCGTTATTATCAACAATAGCTGCTTCGACTCCAGGGAATGGTTTACCCATTGAACCTGGGCGAATTGGCATACATGGATAGTTACAAATTAATGAAGCTCCAGTTTCAGTCATCCACCAATTATCATGGATTCGTAAATTAAATACTTTTGCTCCCCAACGAACTACTTCTGGATTTAAAGGTTCACCAACACTTAAAATATGTCGAAGTGAACTTAAATCATACTTATTAATAATGTCTTCCCCTGAACCCATCAGCATACGGAATGCTGTTGGAGCACTATACCAAACTGTAACGCCGAATTCTTGAATTGTTTCATACCAAGCATCTGGACTGAAACGACCTCCTAAGATTACGTTAGAGGCACCATTTAACCAAGGTCCAAAAATACCGTATGAAGTTCCAGTTACCCAACCTGGATCTGCTGTACACCAATATACATCATCTTTTTGAAGATCCGTCACCCATTTACCAGTTTGATAGTGTTGGATCATCGCTTGTTGAACATGAAGTACACCTTTTGGTTTACCAGTTGACCCAGAAGTATAATGCAAAATTAAACCATCATGACGATTTAACCATGTAATCTCAAAATCTGATTTCGCTTCTTTATAACGAGCTTTAAAATCTACAAATTTACCGCCTTCCTCAACGTCATTACCGATAAGGAAGATTGTTTTTAACGCAGGTAGATCATTAACTGGAACACGTGATAATAATTCTGGCGTTGTGACTAATACCTTTGCTTCACTATCCTCTAGACGATCCTTTACAGCACCTTCCATAAATGCCTCGAATAAAGGACCAACAATAGCACCTAATTTTAAAGCTCCTAAAAGTGCAAAATACAATTCTGGTTGACGAGGCATGAAAATAAATACTCGATCACCTTTTTCAACGTCACCGAATTGTTTTAAAACATTTGCAGCCTTATTTGAATTAATTTTCATTTCTTCAAACGTATATTTTTCATTTCGCTTATCATCTTTGTAATACAAAGCAACTTTATCTTTTCGATCAGAATTTGCATGACGATCGATAGCTTCAAAAGCCATATTATACTTTTGTGTTGTATACCAAGAAAACTCTTTTTCTACATCTTCCCACTTAAAATTTTTATAAGTTTCCTCATAGTTTTTTAAATTAAATTGCCCGTTTTTTACAGGAAGCGCTTCCACCTTCATATAAATCCCTCCTTGATATTCTCTACTATCATTATACAATGATAAGATTTAATTTTCAGTATTTTTAATAAATTATCCATTTATATGTATTAGACACCTACTGTTTTTTTTCCTGTATGTCTTTCCTGCATTTTTTAGTATGATTATTAAAAAGGTGCTTTTTAAAGGGAGTGAGAAATATTGGATCACCCAAAAAAATATTTTTCAAAAACAATCCAAACTGTGCATGGTGAATTAATTATAGAGGGACCGGTCGAATCTGCCTTACTTGAAACATATCATTTTCATGAAAATTTAACATCTTTTAGACAACCAGCACAGCAACACAAAGCAATTGTTGAAATTGCTAGTCTACCTGAAGCTAGAATTATTATTGCTAGACTCGATCAAACAATAGTAGGTTACGTAACTTATTTGTATCCAGACCCACTTGAAAGATGGTCAAAAACAACTCTAGAAAATTTAATCGAGCTTGGAGCAATTGAGGTTATACCTGAGTTCCGCGGTTTTTCAGTTGCTAAAAATATGTTAATTCTCTCAATGCTAGATGATGCAATGGAAGACTATATCATTATCACAACAGAGTATTATTGGCATTGGGATTTAAAAGGCACTGGTTTAAACGTATGGGAATATAGAAAAATGATGGAAAAAATGATGAATGCCGGTGGACTCATTCAATTTGCAACTGATGATCCTGAAATCTGTTCCCATCCAGCAAACTGTTTAATGGTCAGAATGGGAAAACGAGTAACAACTGAAGAAATTCAAGCATTTGACGCACTACGCTTTTTACAAAGATATATGTACTAATTGAACTTTAATCTCGAAAGGTAGGATTCAAAAAAATGCTTATTCAAGATATTATGCGCAGTTCAAACATTACTTTAAAAAAAGAAAATACAATCGGTGAAGCAGTAACAATTTTTCGAACAGGTGAAGTTCGTCATATTCCAATCATTAATAAAGATGATCAAGTGGTTGGAATCATTTCTGATCGAGATGTACGTGATGCCCTACCTTCAACATTATTTCCACAAGCATTTTCATCTGTACTTGAGGTTCCTGTTGAAAAAATTATGACTACTAATGTCATAACTTGCAGTCCAATTGACTTTGTTGAAGAAGTAGCAACATATTTCTATCAATATAAAATAGGCTGCTTACCTGTCGTATCTAGCGGAAAATTAATAGGACTTGTCACTGAAATTGATGTATTACACACTCTAGTAACTTTAACAGGAGCATATCAGCCTAGCTCCCAAATAGAAATCTTAGTTCATGATCATCCAGGCATTTTAAGTGACGTTGTTAACGTATTTTCAAAAGAAAATATTAATATTGTAAGTGTCCTTGTTTACCCTGCAAAAGAAGTGGATCATAAGGTTCTTGTATTTAGAATTCAAACGATGAATCCACTTTCAATCATTCAAACTTTAAAAACTGAGGGATATAAAATTCTTTGGCCAAATGAAGCGAGTGACTCATGATGAAAAAGGATGCATATTTAATATATAGCGAAGAATACCATGCCTATCAATTCAATGAAAATCATCCATTTAATCCGATTCGCTCTCAATTAGTTTATGAACTATTAACATCTAGTAATCTATTAAATGGCGCTGATATTATTCCACCAAGATTAGCAACAGATGATGAGCTGCTCCTTTTTCATGATTTACAATTTATCGAACAAGTTAAAAAAGCAAGCCGCGAACCTGTTAGCGCAAATATCGCTGAACAATTTGGGCTTGGAACTGAAGATACACCCATTTTTAAAAATATGCACGAGGCCAGTTCTTTAATTGTTGGTGGCACCTTAACAGCAGTAGATGCTGTACTAGAGGGAAAATCCAATCATGCTTTTAATTTAGGTGGTGGACTACATCACGGTTTTAAACGAAAAGCCTCTGGTTTTTGTGTTTATAATGACTGTGCAATCGCCATAAAATATATTCAACAAAAATACGGTTTAAAGGTATTATACATAGATACGGACGCACACCATGGCGACGGAGTTCAGTGGGCATTTTATGATGACCCGACTGTTTGCACACTCTCAATACATGAAACTGGTAGATATCTATTTCCTGGTACAGGTGCGGTAACCGAAAGAGGACAAGGAAAAGGTTTCGGTTACTCTTTTAACATTCCTATTGATGCATTCACCGAAGACGAATCATTTCTATTAAGCTATAAAAAAGCAATAAACGATATAGCTCAATACTTCAAACCAGATGTAATCCTCACTCAAAATGGCTCTGATTCACATTATTACGATCCATTGACTCATCTATGTACAACAATGAAAACATTCGAGGAAATCCCAAAAATCGCACACGAAATCGCTCATAAATATTGCGATGGTAAATGGATTGCTGTTGCTGGAGGAGGATACGATTACTGGAGAGTAGTACCAAGAGCTTGGTCACAAGTATGGCTAGCTATGACAAATCAACAACCAACTTCAAACCTAATACCGGATAGCTGGTTAGAAAAATGGCAGAAAATTTCTAATGTTAAGTTACCTACAACTTGGACAGACAATCCATCAATCGTAAAGCCTATTCCAAGGAAAAAGGAAATAGAGGAATACAATGAACAAGTCTTATACCGTGCACTTGAGCCATTGCACATTCAGCAAAAAAAGCCTTTTATTTAAATACTACGCGCCGCTTGAGAGGGTATCTCGACGGCGTTTTTTAATTTCGGGTGGATTTTTTGAGCATGAATTAGTAAACTTCAATTCAAAAATGGTTCGTTTTTAAATTGATTCCGTGTGTATTTACCAGTTTTCCTAAAAAAAGAACCTACTATTGAAGAAAATAAGCTCTTTATACCCCAACCAGTATAGGTAATATATTATCTTATTTGCGATTCTGATCATTTAAATTGCGGTTCTCTGATTTTAATTGCAGATTTGGCAATTTTAATTGCGATTCTCGGAATTTATTTGCAGTTTAACTCTTAATTGTAGTTACTCTTCTTTTAATCGCACTTTTTAAACTTTATTTGCACCCCCATAAAACAAAAAAGCCTAGAATCACTAAAATTCTAAGCTACTTTTATCATTTACTTTGTAGATTGTCTAATTTGAAGATGATGCGGAAGAATGACTGTATGATCTTCCACTGTCTCTTTATTCATATACTTCGTTAATAATCTCATTGCAACTGCACCAATATCATACATTGGTTGAGCAACAGATGATAATTTTGGACGTACCATTAATGCCAGCCTTGTATTATCAAATCCAAATACTTCAAGGTTATTTGGTACTAATATTCCGTGGTCTTGAGCACTGTGGATTACACCAATCGCCATTTCATCAGATGCTACGAAAATAGCGCTCGGAATAATATTACGCTCATGGAAAGCTTCAAAAGCTTCACTTCCTGATTCATACGTATTATCACCATAAGTTACTAACTCTTCATCGAATTCGATTCCATTTTCTTGCAAAGCACGTTTATATCCTTCTAACTTACTTAATCCGATAATATTCGTTTCAGTAGGTCCGTTTACGAATGCTACTTTTTGGTGACCTTTTTTAATTAAATAATCTACTGCATCAAATGCCGCCTGAGCATAGTCGATATTTACTGAAGGGATTTTATTAGCTTCATCATATGTAGTCGCTAATACTATTGGAACGCCAGCTTTTTCGTACTCTTCTTGATGAACATCCGTAATTGTTCCACCAATAAATAAAATTCCGTCAACTTGTTTTGCTAACATATTATTTATTAATGTAATTTCTTTCTCAACATTCTCATCCGAGTTACTTAAGATAATATTGTATTTATACATTGTTGCAATATCTTCAATACCACGGGCTAGTTCTGCATAAAAAGTATTTGAAATGTCTGGAATAATTACACCAACTGTAGTTGTTTTTTTACTTGCTAATCCTCTTGCTACCGCATTTGGTCTATATCCTAAACGGCTGATCGCTTCGTTTACTTTTTTTCGTGTAGTAGGTTTAACATTTGGATTACCATTAACTACTCGTGAAACTGTAGCCATGGAAACGTTTGCCTCACGTGCTACATCATAAATCGTAACCGTCATTTTCATCACTCCTCTATTTTATTCTATCTATTATGTAGTTTGTTTTTTATTTAGGTAAAATAGTCATAAAACGTAATTTTCCACAAAAATAGTGCTTCATTCTATCTTATAGTGAAACGAATATTCGTTCAATACACCTATTAGAAAAAAATGTAAATTATTCGTAGTTTATCACTATATATTGGTAATTTAAAACAAACGTTCACAAATTATTCAAAAAGCGCCGACTGATTTTGTTCAGCCAGCGCTTTTATGTTGATTATCGATTTATGAAAGAATTTACTTCAGACATAAATTGGTCAAATTGATCAAAATTCATTTGCTGAGATGAGTCACTTAAAGCTGTAGCAGGATCAGGATGAACTTCTGCCATAATACCATCAGCTCCAATTGCTAGTCCCGCTTTTGCTGCAGGTATTAGTAAGTCTCTTCTACCTGTCGAATGTGTCACATCAACCAATACTGGTAAATGTGTTTCTTGTTTTAAAATTGGAACAGCTGTTATATCTAATGTATTTCTCGTAGCTTTTTCATAAGTTCTTATGCCACGTTCACATAAAATAATTTCTTGATTGCCTTCTGACATGATGTATTCAGCTGCATAAATGAATTCTTCGATTGTCGCTGATAAACCTCTTTTTAATAAGATTGGTTTTTTTACAGAACCCGCTGCTTTTAGTAATTCAAAGTTCTGCATATTTCTTGCGCCGATTTGAATGATATCAACATAATCTAGTGCCATTTCAATATGTTCTGGGCTTACTATTTCACTAATAATTGCCAACCCATGGTTTTTGCCAACTTCTTTTAAAATCTTTAAGCCATCTTCACCTAGTCCTTGGAAGTCATAAGGAGAAGTACGTGGTTTAAATGCACCACCACGCATAATTTTGATTCCTTGTTCCTTTAAGACTTTCGCTACTGAATCAACTTGTTCATAGCTCTCGACAGCACATGGACCCGCAATAATAATTGGGCTTCCATCACCAATATTAACACCATTTACATTTACGATTGTGTTATCTGATTTTCTTTTTCTTGAAACAAGGAGAACTTTTTTATCGTCTTCTTCTTGAAGTTCTAAGCTACTTTTAAAAATTTCTTTAAAAATATGTTGGAGGGTAGCCGTACTAAAAGGACCTTCATTGATTTCGGCAATATGATCTAGCATCTTACGTTCCCTAACCGGGTCATAACGTTTAACGCCTTGATCAATTTTTGCTATTCCAATTTTCTTAGCGATTTCGCCTCTTTTATTTAATAACTCAAATATTTGATGATTAATCTCGTCTATTTCAATTCTAAGTTGTTCTAAATCATTTTTAGTCAAATTAAATCCTCCTTGCAAATACCAATATCTCATTTGTTATTATGACACTTTATTGAAAGCTAATCAAAACATGAGCATTATTTTAAAAAAATGTTTTTTTAGTGAATATTTTGTATTCTAGTTGAGAATAGTTAATGACCAAATAAAAAGAAGAGTTAGCTTAGTAACTCTTCTTTTCGCATTGTTGAAAAACAACTTTTCAAATAATTATCAAATTTTCGTAAAAGGAGTAGTGTGATGTTGATTTCCANNTGGGGCGAGACCTGAGCCTCCTCGGCGTAGCCTGCGGGGTCTCAGGCTTCCCGCATATCCCATAGGAGTCGAGCATCCCTCCATTCCAATCAACTAATTCATCCAAAAAAGTTTACGTTAAAAACCTATTTTAATATCCTTTTCTTAGTGTAACATAACAGAATACTAATCAGTTTGTAAGATAATTGAGATTGAAAATCAATTCATAAACCAATTATCTATAAACTATTTATCTAAAATTGATCTTAATATTTTTAATTTCCAAAAAAACAATTACTATAGTTTATTGATTTAAAATCGTTAATAAATATAAAAAGTGAAGTATTTTAACATCAATAAATTTTCGCTAAACTTTGTTGTCCTTATAGACTAGACCATTTTTTATTCAACACTCTGAAAAGAAGGATTATCAAACAAACACTTAGATAGTAGTTCCTTCTTCTACATCTAATACTCTGTCTAACCATTCATTAATCAGTGAGTTGAATAGGTTCTCTTGTTCTATTTGAAGATTATGGCCAGCTTTGTCTAAAATTGTAAATGATGCTCTTGGAAAATTTTCAAGAATAGTAAATGCGTCTTTATATCCTACGACTGAGTCTTGTAACCCTAGTAGAAATAGACTAGGTTTATTAAACTTATTTTTATCTATTTCAAATGAAAATCCGTAGTTATTCCTTATTTTAGATAAAAATTCTTGATTAGCGATTGAACATCCACTTACAATTTCATCTTTATAGCGAACCCAAGTTTTTTCATCTAAAATTACGTTATTAGAGCGAAAATCAGTTTCTTCAAGTTCATTTAATTGATTTAAAAAAGTTTTATCTTCAACTATTACGGTATGACTTGGTAACGACCTTTTCTCAAATTGTGGAATAATCATTGGGCAAATAAATGCAGCACCTTTAACTTTTTCAGGTCTTTTAGCAATTATTCCTCTTGCTAAATATCCCCCATAAGATTCTCCGACTAATAAAAATGGTTGATCCAGTATGATCGTATCAATAAATTTTAAGACGATATTCAACATATCATCTGTCGTATTAATGTTTGTTCCGCCCTTTGTTTTCCCCATACCTGGTAGGTCAAAGTAAATCCTTTTATAACCGCTTTTCTTTGTAAAAATCGGTTCCATGCAACCTTTCATTAACCTAGAGTCTGGGGTAAACCCATGAATCATAAAGATGGGTTTTCCTTCTCCTATAATTTCATAGTTTAGATCAACATTATTTATAGTACAAAACGGCATTTGATAACCTCCAATTTTCAAATCTATTCATTTTTATAAATTGAAGTGATATTCATATTATGAGGCAAAACAGCATGGACACCCTTAACATGGTTTACAATTTGAGTTATTCTCAAATCAACACAAACACTAGCTAAAGCAACAGCCTCTGTTTTTTCAATAGCATATAGCTCTTGAATTAACTCAACCATGCCATTTAATGCTGTTTTAGTTGCTATATTTAAGTCCTCATCAAAGCCAAATGTAAGCCACCCTGCTGGTGTGTTAGCTCGTGGCACACTAATCTGCATGTCCTCTCTTACTGTAAGAGTTAGATTCACTTTATCAAATGGAGATTCGATCGCTTGACCAGATACTTCACCATCTCCTTGTGCAGCGTGTCCATCACCCGCAGAAAAAAGTGCTCCTTCAACGGCTATAGGTAAATACAAAGTACTACCTTCAACCAACTCTTTACAGTCGATATTTCCCCCACAATATCTCGGTGGTATCGTTGAATGAACACCTGATTCAGAAGGAGCTGTACCTAAGACTCCTAAAAATGGGACTAATGGTACCGAAACTTCCATATCTCTTATCGTAGTCTTCGCTGTATTGTTTTTTTCATTGATTAGCCAATTTAATGTCACTTCTCGTTCTTCTGTAATACCTAATGCGTTATTTTGCCAATTCTTATTACCACCTGCACAATTCCAGCCATACCAGCCAGCTTTTAATTCGTTTATTTTAATTTCAAGTGTCATCCCCGGTTTAGCACCTTCTACAAAAAATGGACCAATCATAGGATGACCCCATTCTTCTTCCTTTTCCCTTGACTTGAATCTTACTCTTTCTCCATTTTGATGAGAATACCCCCACCCGATATCAATCGTATCAAATTCAATCGAATCACCAGAACGAATGATTTGAATTGGTTCATATACGTTACTAAAAGATGCATGCAAATGCTGATCTGATGTTTTAAATTTATATGTTTCTGGCATATTTACTCCTTCTTTCGACGCTCGATTTTATGTAAAAATAATTTAACTTTAATTAATTTCTGCGCGGAACTTCATTTCCCTTGTTTTAATTTAAAATTTTCATTACTTTTTTCCTATAAATCATATGATTTTCTCCATCAATTTGAATTGCATAAGACTTTCGGTGTATTGTATAGTTGAGATTTCCAAAATTAGGGATTTCTAATTTCATTATACTGGAGGAGTAATAATGGCAATAACTTTTAAACAAATGGTTGCAGAAGCACGTGACAATGTACAAGGAATCAGTTCAGCTGATGCTCGTGAAAAAATTAATTCTAATCCTGAAACATTAGTAATTGATGTTCAAGACGCAGCTGATGCAGGTGCATGTGGATTAATACCAAGCAGTTTGAATATCTCACTTGGCATGCTACCAATCCGTGCAGATTTAGAATTACCAGAACATTTACGCGAGCCTAAGTTAGCGGATCGAAACCGCCCTGTTCTTGTAACATGTGGTGCAGGTGGCCAAGCATCTTTAGGAGCATATTTACTTAAAAAAATGGGATTTACTGATGTAGCATATATTGATGGTGGTACTGCTGCGTGGAAAGCTGCTGGTTTTGACGTAGAATAATTCTCAGACTGCCCGCCAAACGCTCGCTTTCTTCGTTACTTCACCTGCCTGCGGTGCTCATTACCAACAATGGTAACTTCGCGCCTCGAAAGACAAACGTTTTCAATCAGTCTGAGTATCGAACTGTTTATGAATTTTTCAAACAACGTAAAAACTGCACCTTAAGTTACGATTTAAGGTGCAGTTTTTTTATTTTTTTAGTAAAGCATTTTCAATTGAATCTTTCTTAATTGAAAAATGAGAAGTATTATAAACTGCTTCTCCATTTTCAAAAATAAATAATTGAGGAGATTCATGTTTTATTGCCGTTTTCTCAGCAATATAGTTAGACAATTCTCTGTCATCTTGAACTTGTAAAAAATACAATGGTACATTCTCATATGCAGATGCAAATGCTAAAAATTCAGTATAAGCTGCATGACTAATTGGGCATGTTGTACTATGCTTTAAAAATACAAATTTCTCTTCGTTGTTAGTTATTTCATCAAACTGTTGAATCGTTGATATTCGATTTACCATTTCTCTTTTTTCCCTCACGCTTCGTTTTGTACTTTTCCCATAAATCCATTGCTGTATTTCCCCAATTTGCCAATTGGGACATTTTTTCAGTACTAACTTTTACCGTATTCGATACATTATTAGCAGTATCTCGTACTTTTTCATTCATTTCTGAGATTGTAACTCCGACTTCTTCGACTGATTTAGCTAATACATCAAGGGATTTTGCACGTTCACGCATATCTTTCGTAAGTTCGTTCGAATTATTCACAAAAATTTTAGCCTCATTTGCTAAATGATTCGAAGTATGTACTAATTGAACGGCTTCAACACAAACATTATGTAAATCTTTTTGTGTTTCAGCAATAGTAGACTCTACACCTCTAAATACCCTTTCTAGTCGGAATAAAGTACGACTTATAAATACAACTAAGATCACAAATGCAACTGCTGCGATTAATGCACTAATAGAAATTAAATCCATTCGAAAAAACCCCTTTCCTTCATAGCCTTCCACAAATTTAATCACTTATTTGGTATTATACTACAAATTTTACCAAACACTAAACTAGTCGTAAAACAAGTTTTCAAATTCTTTAGTAAAAAAAGAATACTTTAGTAAACAAAACTGACTAAATAGTTTACAATAGGTATATAGTTATAATTATTGGAGGGAATTTTCAATGAAAGATCCACGTATTTCAAAATTAGCTAAAAACTTAATCAATTACTCAGTAAAATTACAACCAGGAGAGAAAATCTTAATTGAAAACTTTAAGCTAGAAACTGAATTAGTTACAGCTTTAGTTAAAGAAGCATATGCTGCTGGTGGTTTTCCTTTCGTATCAATCAAGGATCATAAAGTAGATCGCGCATTATTAATGGGTGCTACTGAAGAACACTTTAATAAAGTAGCAGAATACGAAGCAAATGTTATGAAAGATATGGATGCTTATATCGGATTACGTTCAGGTGTTAATATTAATGAACTTTCTGATGTACCAGACGAAAAGACTAAAATCCATGGTAAAACTGTAGGCCAAAAAGTACATAGAGCAATTCGTGTTCCAAAAACTAAATGGGTTGTACTACGTTACCCAACTGATTCAATGGCTCAATCAGCAAAAATGAGCACTGAAGCATTTGAAGATTTCTATTTTAATGTATGTAATTTAGATTACGGTAAAATGGACAAAGCAATGGATGCTCTTGTTGAATTAATGAACCGTACAGATAAAGTTCAAATTAAAGGTCCTGGAACTGATCTTACATTCTCAATTAAAGATATCCCAGCTATTAAATGTGCTGGTGAAATGAATATTCCCGATGGTGAAGTATTTACAGCACCTGTTCGTAATTCAGTAAATGGTACACTTTCTTATAACACGCCATCTCCTAACAATGGATTTACATTTGAAAATGTTCAACTTAAATTCAAAGAAGGTAAAATTGTTGAAGCAACTGCTAACGACACTGAGCGTATTAACAAAATCTTTGATACAGATGAAGGTGCACGCTTTATCGGTGAATTCGCAATTGGTGTAAATCCATACATCTTACACCCAATGGGAGACATCTTATTCGATGAAAAAATCGATGGAAGCTTCCACTTCACACCAGGTCAAGCATATGATGAAGCTTACAACGGTAACAACTCAAATATCCACTGGGACATGGTATGTATCCAACGTCCTGAATATGGTGGAGGAGAAATCTATTTCGATGACGTTTTAATCCGTAAAGATGGTCTTTTCGTAATCGAAGAATTAAAAGGATTAAACCCTGAAAACTTAAAATAATCTTTAGAAAAAAGAACACATATTAAGCTATGTGTTTTTTTGTATCTATTGATATGATTCCATGTAAATGGCGGTATTATGACTGAAACTTGAAAAATGAGAAGACAAGGAAAATACTCTTACAAGAATAAAAGACTGGGAGATTCCCAGTCTTCGTTTTTTAAGCAGCCTTTTTCCCGTTAGTCAATCTCTCAACTAACATGCTTACAGATAAATCACCTGTCGCATTTAACATTGTTGCAGGTGGGTCAATTATCGTACTAATTGCCGCAAGAATTGGTAATGATTCTACCGGTAATCCAAACAGAGAAAGAATTAACATTTCCCCGATCATTCCACCATTCGGAATTGCTCCCATTACCATACCTACTAGTAAAGCAATACCAATTGTTACAAGATAAATATTCAAACCGGAGAAATTCATTCCAAATACACCAAAGGCAAAGGCAATTTTTACTACTCCACCCATAACAGATCCATCTTTGTGTAATGCACTAGCTAATGGAATAACGGTCTCTCTAATGTTTTTAGATACGCCCATTTTTTCAGCTGACTCGAAATTTGTTGGAATAGTTGCCGCACTACTACAAGTACCTAAAGAGGTTAACGTTGAAGGTAATACATTTTTCCAATAAATTTTAAATCCATAACTACCACCGGCCATATAAGCAATAATACTATAAACAATAAAATAAAATAGAATAGCAGTTACATAATATAAAACGAAAACTCGCTCATATGAACCTAGTAATTCCTTTCCGTATGTTGGAACAAGATAAGCAAAATAAGCTCCAAGTCCAACCGGTGCTAGATACATAATATAGTTAACCATATTCATGATTACTACATTAGCACTTGATAATAATTTTTTAACAATGTCTGCTTTATCGCCAGCTTTATTCGTTGCTAAACCAACTAATACAGCAAATACAATAATTGCTAACATATTGCTTCTTGAAAACAAGCCTGAGAAATCATTCACCGTAAATGTATTTACAATTTGCTCCGCTACTGATACTTTATCAGTTGCATCTGGCTTAACAATTGGGATATGAACCCCATGTGCAGGTGGATAAACTTTCATAACAACAAGCATTATGATCGCTGCAATAATACCTGTAAATAAAAATACCCCTGACATATTTCGCATAATCTTACCGAATTTTTCTCCTCCACCATTAGCAAAGCTTGAAGCTACAGAGAAAAATACAAGCGGTACAACTACTACGAATAATAAGTTTAAAAAGAAATCCCCTATTGGTTTAAGGGCAATTCCTACGCCTTCATTATTATAACCGATGACTGAACCTATGATGATACTACTTAGTAAAATCAAAGGGAAAGCGTAATTTCTAAATGAAAATTTCATAAGCTTCCTCCTAATATAATTGCTATTTGTAGTATACCGAAAATTTAATAGTTTGTACCCCAAATTTTTAATAAAACCTTCATTTTTCTACATAAACATACAAAAAAGAACACTTTGTATGATCTACAAGTGTTCTTCTTTTATTAAAATTACGAAATACTGCCTATACCTTTGCCCGTATTCCAATGCTTTAATCCTACTTTTTTTGATCTTATTATCTTAAGACTTCATCAAAAGCAGCTGAAACTTTTTCAAACTCTTCTTCTGTTTCTATATCGTAAAACTCGCCATCTTCTTCGACTCTTAGGAAGAAAACGTCAATATCCTCTTCACTTTCCTTTTCTACTTCTTCTAGTAAACCTACTGCTATGTATTCATGACTTTCGATCGTAATTGAGCCTAGTACTTCGTAATCTTGCTCGTCTCCTTCATCATAGCTAAGTGTAAGAATTTCGCCTACTTCAATCTTTTCCATAAATCTTGACCTCACTTATTTCAAATTCATTTTGCATAAAGAAAAACCTTTATGTTCCTTTAGTGTAACAGAATGATGCAAAACGTTAAATTGTAAATACACTAAAAGCTTTTCTAAATCGTTCTACTTTTAAACCATCTTTTTCTGGAGAATCAATTTTAGTAAAAAAAATTGATTTTTAAAAATTCACATGAATATTTTTACCAACGCTGTAATAAGATTTAGAACAACCAATTCTTAAGTTTCTTTCAAGTTTATTAAGTTGGACAAGCCTATGTCTTCAAATAGTAGATATTTTCTATATTTAGGGAGGATTACTGAATGTCAACACTAATAACGGGTCAAGAACAAACTAGAAAAAAAACTGTCAATTTTAAATCATTCTTTCAACGTTTTACTAAAAACCAATTAATTGATGAAACGCCATCACAACTTTTACATAATGAGTTAAGAAGCTTACAAAAACTTTTAGAGCTAAAAGAAATTAATTTTATTTATGCCGATCCCGAATACATTGATGTGGCTATTATGGAATTAGAAGCTATACGTACAAAATACAGCATTACTGTTAGACAATTAAAGGAAATACAGTCTGCTAGTGTTGTATGAAAAAAAGAGATAAATAGCATATTAGCTATTTATCTCTTTTTCTATGTTTTTCCCTATAATTACAATTTTCCTAATTAAGAACTGACCTCATACTTCGTTTCGTATGTCTTAACTTTTTTAAATACATTGACGAAAATCGTTAAGCATGGAAGAAGCCATAAGAATATTGCATAAGGTAAATACTCATGTAACTTCGTATTAATGACTGTACTGCTCATGATTGCAAGAACATTCCAAGGGATCATAGCTGGAAATAATAAAGTTGTATCTGCCATTATCCGAGCCAATTCTTCTTTGTTATATTTATTTGACCAATGCGTTAAAAAAGAGCGCCCTGTTAAAATAATTGGCATCGTTTGGTTACCTGCTATTACACATATCACAGCAGTAGCACCAATTGTTTTCAAAGAATCGGATAGCATAGAAGTCGAAGTTTGAAGCCATTTATCCAACATAGGCTGAATGATATTAAGCTCCTCCAATAACGCATTATAAATTCCTGCTACAGCAATGAACAATAACAAGCTATACATATGACTTAGCCCTCCACCAAGTCCATTAATTCCGTGCCAAAAAGCATTCACAATTTTACTAAAAGAAGTTCCATTAAACAAAGCTATTAAACTTCCAGACAAAATACTTATGACATACGAGTAAATAATATTGATTCGAAATAAAACAAGTACAACTAATAAAATCGGTGGAATAAATTGAATGAATGAAATATTCTTATTGCTCACGATTTCGTGATGTGTCTGAATAATTCCATTCGCAAACTTTAAATCCATTACGCTGAAAAATAAGATTGTTACGATTACAGCAGTAATTGATGTAAAAAGCATCGCTTTACCTTGTTTTTTGACAGTTGTTTCAAGTATATTAGCTAAAAGTTGATGTGCGCTTGAAAAAGGTGACGTTCGATCACCAACAAATGCACCCGAAATTACCGCTCCGGCCGATATTTCCACAGGTATATGCAGTAGTATCGCACTACTAATAAGAGGAACTCCTAAGGCACTCAATGTACCAATCGACGAACCCAAAATCATTGAAAAAATCATCGTCGTTAGAAAACAAAACACAAAAAAGTGATGTGGATTTATTGCATGTAAAGTAATCGAAACCATCGATGTGATCGTTCCTGATAAATACCAAGATGGAAGTAAAAAGCTAATTAAAAATAAGATAAAGAGAACAATTTTAACTTTTCCCATCCCCTGATAGCTTAACTTCATAATATTTCTAACTTCATATCCTCTTTTTAAACTTAATACAATTAAAAAAATTAACCCTGGTAAAATTCCAAAAACTAGCGAGATATGTAATATGACGGAACTAATAATTCCAATCAAAGTTACTAATATTAGGAAACTTGCCTGTTTAACTGAAAATTGATTCTCCATCACTTTCCCTTCCTTCAAACAGATTTATTACACTAAATTGATTAAATATCATTCATTAATTATATAAGCTTTCATTTAATAATACACTTATATTTCAATTAAAAAGCACTACTTCAACTTTAGAAGTAATGCTTTTGCACTAAAATATAGATGCTTTTAACTAAAATGTAAATCCGTTCCATATTGAACTAATTTTAATTTTCGTGCGACTGCCTGAGATGCATAATTATCCCAAGAGGTACTATACAAAGCAGTTCGTCCTTGTCCTTGGATGTCCGCAGCCCATGCATTTGAAACGATTAATCCATACTCTTTCCCACGAAAATCCTCGAGTGTATATACGCTTGCTTCAGCAGCTTCGGCTGATTGTCTGGCACTACAGCAAATCGACACGGCTATGTCATTTTCAATAATTGCATAACAAGGCTCTTTAAATTCTAGCTCCTCATATGTATAAGGAAAGTTTGGTAATAAAAATTGTTTATTTGCCTGGGTAATTTTTATTGCTTTCGATGATGCTTTGCCAACTGTTTGAAATACATATGCCGGCCCTATCCATAAACGATCTATCTGATGAGTTTTACTTAAAATCTGCATGATATTTACTAAAGGTATACTAGGGTCCGTGTCTAAGGATTTCTCTAATTCAATTAGTTCCTCATTTTTAAGACAATCTAAAAACCTTTTCACATTTCCCATTTTGGTGCTTCCTATATAAAATCGTGGTGCGCTTGTGTATGGTGGTTCATTTATTTGTGTTATTTTTCCAACTTCATTGTGTTTAAATAATACGTTAATATGCATTTCCATAAGTTCTAGCTCTGATTTCAAAAGGAATCCCCCTAGCTTCAAACTAGTTAATTTACATACTTCAAATTTCTTTTTACTCTATCTTTTAATTTTTACAAATGTTCCTTTTTCAGACTTTTCAATTGCGATCTTATTCATTTTTGCAATGTTGTCTGATAAAAGAGATGATTGTAGAACAGTTTTTCCGTCTAATGATACAGGCACATCGATAATCCTTCTTTTACCTTTTCGATGAATATCATAATCCTGATCGTTTTCTTCAAGCTCAACTTTTTCATATAAACTGTTTATTAATTCTAGAATTTCTTTATCATTACTTTTTTGCATTAATTTCATAAACTGCATATCATCCAATAATAAATCGTTTAAATTAATAACTTCTTTTTGTAATGCAAGTTTTATAATCTTTGCAAGTGAATTGTAAGAATAGATGCTGATCGGACCTAAAAAATAATCAATAGCAAGCTTATAATAAATCTTTGTAAACCACTCTGCCATCTCAATAGAGTTTACGCAGACTTCTCCATTTACAATAATTAATGAATTTAAAAATGCTTCAATTTCATTTTTAGGTGTTCCAAAATATGTATGCATATCTCTAAGAGTATAATCTATTCGATCTGCACATAGCTTCGGAAGCTCTTTTTCAAGTATTTCCCATTTATCTATATCAAAAATTTCTTTAATATCTATATGATATTTTTCAAGTATAGAAGGGATCTCCGAATCTAAAATTACTTTTTCAAAGATTGTTTCATGATAATTTTCTTCACTTAAGTCAAAAACAAAATCAATAACATGAGAAAATGCCGTATGTGAAACATCGTGTAATAATCCAGCAATTTGTTCCTTTACAGAACCCCCTAACCTTTTTATTAACAACATTACGCCAATTGAATGTCCATATCGAGTTCCATTAAAATGTTGATCCACTAAAAAGGAAGCACCAGCTTGATGAATTTTTTTTAACCTCTGAATTGGTTTTGTCTTTATTAATTCAACAAGTACTTGATCAATATTGTATTGTCCATATAGTTCATCGCTCAAAAACATACTGTACTCCTCTTCATTTTATATTTGAAATTCCATCTCTTTAACATAAACAGCATTTCCAGTAATTTCTATATCATAAGTCGACTTAACTCTTTTTACATTTACTTTTACACGTCCGTCTTTCTGAATTTCCGTTCCTTGTTCAACAATTAATTCCAGAGTATCAATAACATCATTATGAATATATTTAGCATAATAAGCTCCTAAAATCCCAGAGGCAGTACCTGTAACCGGATCTTCAATCGTTCCAGAAAATGCAGAGGAAAAATGGCGAGCATGAAAATCTGCATTTGAATCGTATGTTTCTAAACAAAATGGATGAACGGACGCTTTTGGAATTTCAGTCAAAATACTAGGAAAAAATAGATTATTAGGTTTCATATTTTCAAACGAAGATAATTTTTTTATCGGTAAAAGTAAATTCCAGGCACCTGTACTTCCATAAAGAGTTGGTAGACTTTGATCGATTTCTTCTACACTAAGACCAATTGAGGACGCTACATCATCAATGGAGCCTTTAAACTCTACAAACTCTGGTGTTTTTTGTTTCATCGTTATGTAGATTTCATTATTCGAATGATGAATCTTGATCGGCAAAATCCCAGCCTTTGTTTCGATCGTTAACTCACTTTTAAACTCAATTAGCCCTCTAGTTACTAATGCATATATAACTGCCACTGTCCCGTGACCACATAAATCCATTTCATGCCCAGGTGTAAAATAACGAATTTTATGATCAGCAACTTTCGAATTTAATAGAAATGAAGTTTCATTAAATCCCACTTTTTTCGCAATATCCTGCATTTCATAATCAGTCAAAGAATCACAATCTAAAACGACTCCAGCTGGATTTCCTTTATTGGGCTCTTTACTAAAAGCATCATAATGGTATACTGTAATATTTTTCATTTTCTCACCTCATTTTTTTATGTAACTCCATTCTCTACTATCAATTTAAACATTAATCTAATTTTATGAGATTATTAGAATAGTGCCCTATCTTCAATTATTTAATAATATACATTAATAAACTAATTAAATAAAACGTTTACAATTTCTATATGAAAGTTCATTTTTCCAATATTTTTAATTTTAAAAGTTTGATAAAATAATATTATTCATTAAAATTTTGGAGGAAAATATGTCATTATTCATTACAGCTTTCGGAGGAAAACTTTTACTTTGCTTAGCCTTTACCTTAATATGCTTCTTAATTGCATGGCCTGTCGGATTATATTTCCGATACAAAGATGCACAGAAAATGAAAGAAGTATTGCGTGACCAACCAATCAATCGACGCAATTACTGGCTTAAACAATTCTTAAAGTTAAGTATAGCAATAATAGTTTTATATTTTATATCATTTTTAATTGCACTTTATTTTGATATGCCATTTTCTTCTACTGCACCGTTTGTCGGTCTTTTTTCTCTATTACTCATGCTTTATATTAAATTTGCTCCACGTACAACTGGTGAAGCAACACCTGATATTGATGGATGGCATACAACATCTGTGATCATTGATCCTGATGAATATTTCACTTCAACAGGAGCAACCATTATTTTTGGATCTTTTATATTTACAGCCTTTGAATTTATCAGCGTTCTATATTAAAATCTTCAGCATTTATTTTATATTTTTTCCATAAGGAAAGCATTAATGATCACACTGATTATTAATGCTTTTTTTATTACTTTTTTGATTGGTTATTTAACAGTTCTAATTCTTCCTCTATTCTACCTACATCAATTCTTTCAAAAAGAGGCCTTACTTCGTTAATTTTTACTAAAACCGGAGAAATTTCCCTCCATTCGAAGTTTGCTAAATTTAGCATTTCTTTTATTACATTACTCGAAAAAGGTAGGATTGGATGTAAGATTTGCGCCAGGTTGGCAATAGCATATATACAACTCACCATTGTGTTATGACACTCAATCAAATTTTCCTTAACTTGTTTCCAAGGCGCAGCTTCATCAAAATATTTATTTGCAGATCGAATAAATTCAAATACTTCCTCTATAGCTTTTTTGAAGTTAGCCGATTCAATATGCGAACCAACAGACTTATAAAGCCCTTTAATTTCAATTCTTATCGATTGTTCAATTTCCCCATTTGGAACTACACCATTATAGTATTTTTCAATAAACTTTAATGTACGATTTACAAAATTCCCATATGCGCCTAATAGTTCACTATTATGACTATAAATAAATTCCCTCCAAGAAAAATCAGTATCTCTATTTTCTGGAGCATTTATTGTTAAAAAATATCGTATTGAATCTGGATGATATTTTTCGATTAGATATGGTACCCATACAGCCCAGTTTTTACTAGTGGACAGTTTTTTCTTCTCAAGCGTCAAATATTCGTTTGAAACGATATGAGTTGGAAGAGCCTCTTTTTTTAAACCAATTAAAATAGCTGGCCAAATAATTGAATGGAACGGAATATTGTCTTTACCGTGAATATAATATGATTTTGTTTCTTTTTTCCAAAAGTTAGTGTCATCTTGATTCGTTCTAAGTGCCCATTGTTTACTTGCCGAATAATAACCAGACACTGCTTCGATCCACACATAAATTTTCTTCTTCTCGTACCCTTTTACTGGTACGCTTACTCCATTTGGCAAATCCCTTGATACTGCTCGGTCATGAAGCCCTTCATTTAAATACCGTTCTGTTAATTGGATAGCATTCGAACGCCAGCTTCCACTCAATTTAGGAAAATCAAGATATTCCTTTAGCTCATCTTGTAATTTGCTTAATGAAAAATAAAAGTGCTCTGTGTTTTTTACGGATGGAGGATTTCCACATAACTTACATGTTTTATTTAATAAATCTAAAGGATCTAATATAGCAGAGCAATAATCACACTGATCTCCACGCGCATGTTGACCACAATTTGGACAATTTCCTTCTACATAACGATCTGGTAAGAATTGTTCAAATTCTTCACAATAGCATTGTTCAATTTCATTTTTATAAATTAACCCATTTTGTAATAAAGTTAAGAAAATTTCTTGTACAGTATTATGATGATGCTCTGCGTCTGTCCTAGTATAAAAATCATAGGTAAATCCTAATTTCTTAAAGTTATCCTCGAATTCATGATGGTAACGATCTGCAATTTCTTTATAGGTTACATTTTCTTGTTTCGCTTTAATAGCAATAGGTGTCCCATTACAGTCACTTCCTGAAACGTATAATACATTTGCTTTTTTTAAACGAAAATATCGAGCTAGAATATCACCTGGCAATAAAGCTGCAATATGCCCCAAATGTAATGATCCATTTGCATAAGGCCAAGCTCCTCCAATAAAAATATCCATTCCAATTCCTCCTAATTTATAAATGCAAAAAACCTCGCCCCTATCTATAAAAGATAAGGACGAGGTTTACAATCCACGTGGTACCACCTTAGTTCACAAAGTATTTGCATACATTTGTCTTTGCAAGTACGAAAAGCATAAAAATGCTTATATACTGTGGCTTTGGTAACAAGTGCCAACTCTTGTCGTAGCCTACTAATATGACATATACGTTCAGTACGAAGCTCCGAGGCCATTGTTCAAATAAGTATTCTTGCTTCTTTTCAGCTACCGAAGCTCTCTGTAAAAAATAACATTATTCTACTTTTCCTCTTCATTGCTTTTATTTAAATGTTAAAAAGATTTTATAAAAAACATATTGAAAAGTCAAACTATTTCATAACGATTAAAGATATTAATATAGTATAAGTTATAAATTAAAAGTTGATTCAATTATTTGTCGATATTAAAAATGTTTAAGAGTGAAGGAATTCTCAGGAATAAAGTTAAATATATTCAATTATCAAAGCTTTAGGAGGAGAAGAAATGTCAAATTGGAAGACTGCATTATTTGAGTTACAAAAAACAGATATGTCTTTTTCAACATTTAATGAAGTAAGAGCTGAAAACTTAGACTTTAATAATGTAAGCTTGGCGAATTCAAAATTTACAAATGCAAACATGAGAAACCTCGAATTGAATGACGTAAATTTATTCGGAACTCGAATTTCAGATGTTAATTTATCTAATACAAAAATAACAAATGGTAATTTAAGAGACTTAGTTATTAATCATGTTCATTTAGCTGGAACAATCTTCCGCAATATTGTCATTCCGGAAAATCTAAATCTTGACGATTACTCAAATTCTATTAAATTTGAGAAATGCAATTTAACAAATAGTCAGTTTACCGACTGTGATTTAAGTCATGTCGAAATCAATAATTGCAATTTAACAGGATTGAAAATTAATGGCATTTTAATTGAAGATTTGTTAAAGAGTTATAGTCAGAGAAAATAATTATTTCATAAAAAAGGATGTAGTCAATTTCAACGCGCAATAAAAAAAGAATCTTTAATCAGATTATTTTTCCACTCTGTTGAATAAAAGCCTTGTCTATTAAATTACCAAATTTTCGTAAAAGGAGTAGGGGGATGTTGATTTCCACTACATGATACTCGCTTTCCATGGGGCGAGATTCTTTAGCC
>NZ_NUQC01000033.1:0-35090 GCF_002585125.1 Bacillus sp. AFS029533
TAGGTATAGATATGTTATTTAATATTTCGTAAAATCCTTTAATAATATTTTTATTTTAATACAACTAACTGATGCGTTAGTTTATTGAATTACTTTAGCTATAATAGTAGAAAAACAATAAATAGAGACAAGGAGAGTATTATTATATTTAAAAATAAATGTAGTCATGATGAATTATATAGAGTAGAAGCAGATTTTGCTGATCCTATTTGGTGTGCTAAGTGTAATTGGAATTTTGATATTGATGACTTCAAAATCTCTGAAGAGTTATACAGAGAATTAATTTCATGGGTACTTGATTATCAAAAATCAGTAGATTTGTTTAAAGCACCTGCACTACCAGAGGATAAGAAAGTAAAACATAATGAAAAGGGTACATTATTGGCAAAAAAAGTTCAAATTGAATTAGGTGTGCCTGTAATTTTTAATCCTTTAACTTAGAAGTTATTATATATTCGTTGTACAACTAACGCATGCGATTCTTCAATAACGAAGGATCGTTTTTTTATGCAGCTAAATGGCAGTTTAGTTTAATAAGAAAGTGATATTATAGACAATATCAGAGAAGTCTATATTGTTGGGAAAGGTGAGTTATTTGAAAAGCTATCGTATTAATGACGTTAAAGTTACTGAATCAAATGATGGTACAAAATGTGTTATTTTAAATCAAAATAATTTAGAGAATTGTTTCAAATTAATAAATGATCATGAAATCATGGAATTGAAAATAAACGATAAATTTAATAAATATAAGGATCTATCATTTTTAAGTGAATGTCCAAATATCGAAGCAATTTATATTGATAACCATTTTATTGAGGATTTATCGAAATTATATAGTTTAAAGAATCTTAAAAAACTGGGTACTGGAGAAGCAAAGGTTAAATTAGAGTTAGAAAATTTATGGACATTAGAAAAATTGTATATTACTTGGCATAATAAGATTTCAGGATTGAGTAAATTATTAAATTTAAAACAGTTAAGCATTTGGGATTACGCTCCTAAAACTCGTGATTTAGAAGAAATTTCGAATTTATTTCGCTTGGAAACGTTAATTATTACTCAATCTAGGATAAAGACATTAAAAGGAATAAGTAATCTCAAACAACTAAAAAATCTACAATTATACTATCTTAGAACTTTAACTGATATTAGTGATATTGATGAGGTCAATAATTTAGGAAAGCTTGAATTAGAAAACTGTAAAAATATTGAGGACTTTTCTGTGATTAAAAATTTAAATAATCTTTATCAGCTGGATCTTTTTAAGTGTGGAGATATGGAAAATATAAATTTTATTAAAAATTTGTCTAATTTAAGAAACTTGGCATTTTATGGAACTAAAGTAAACGACGGTGATTTAAGTCTCTGTATGAATGTTAAAAACGTACATTTTGATAATAAGAAACATTATTCTCATAAGAGTAATGAATTCAATAATTATTTTGATTAATAAAATAACATTGTTATACAACTAACTGATGCAATAGTTGAAGAACACGAGCTGCTTATATGCGGCTTTTTTTTATTCCTTCTTAGAGAACAATTACTAATTTCAGCATTAAGGGATAATTCACAAATTGAAAAGGAACTTCGTGCGAAGTTCCTTTTTTTTACTGAAACTCTTTTATGCCCTTATTAATTACCACAGCTTCGGCAAAAGTAAAGTCCGATTTCTTTAGTTGTTTAATTTCTTTTGAGTGTGTTTTTCCAGCTATTGGGACCACAACCTTTTCTTCAGTACCCTCCAACATCCTTTTCATTACATTACAAGCCAACAATGTCAGAATAAATGCGATACTCGGTCCAAAGACAATCCATTGATCGAGCATTAACTCTTGGTAGGAAACACCAATTAACGCAGACCATTCGTTTGTGGAAGGTAAAATAACTTTACTTACAGAGTCGATTTGAATTATATGCCTACCACCTACAAATACTCGGACTATACCCAAATGAACAAGTAATAACAATACACTTATCATTTGCTGAACAATCATAAGTAATGCTCTAGTACGTAGAAATGGCATTACATGTTTTCGAATAATTCGAAATTTAGTCGCACCTATGGCTCTAGACGCTGTAATGAAATCTTCCCTGTTAAAGTGAATGACTTCATTTCCTACTACATGAACGAGAGATGGCAATGCAACAATTGTCAGCCAAATGACGATTGAAGCAATATAGGAAAAACCTTTTGTCGAATTACCAAATAAATTTACATCGAAGAACAACAAGACCAATAGAATAGCTGGTATAAATCGGAATGCGCGTTCAAATGTTGTGAAAAATTGTCGCATTTTTTGCAAATAGATACCATAAATAATTCCAAAACAAACACTTAAACCAACACGTAGTAAACTTACACTCAACCCAATTAATATTGTATATTTAGCACCGTCTATTACTGACCAAAATAGATTATGACCAAAACGATCGACACCAAATGGAAAATCAAAACTAGGAGGAAATGGTCGAGCCTTTGTCATATTCCCATTTCCATCATACAAAAGGACTGGGGGATCTTTTATGTGATCTTTCAATACAAGTGTATAAAGAAAGCTGAATATAACCAAACCGACTAGAAAAAGTAATGAAAAAAGGAATGGTAGCCTTTTCCAACTCTTATTCATTGAGATTGCTCCTTTCCAGTTACTTTTATTGCGACAAGATTAAAAACCGCTTCAATAAAGAAGAATGGCAGAAATAAAACGATTAAGCAGATGAAAAATACATCAGGCGTGTTTGATACAGTATATAGTAATTTAAAGTAGCCATGGATATTAAATAATAATTCAACAACTAATAAATTTGAAATGAGTATCCAAAATAAAAAGTGTGAATTGGAAAATAGAGTTACAACTACATTTCGTAGAATATGCCTCAATAGAATCCACCCATTGGATAACCCTTTTGCTATTGCAAATTCGACATATGTCTTTTTACTTTCTTCCTCTATGGCTAAAAACGTCATTTGAAATAACATTATTCCAGGTAAAACGGACACGACAAGTATCGGTAATACATAAATGTTCTCAAAACCAGCAACGGGATCGACTATGAGGATATTCGTTTTTTTATACAACCAAATGATGAATAATTGAACTGCGAATATAAACATTACATCTGGAATACTTTGTAAGAGAAATAAACATTCTTTGACGACTTTTCGCATCTTTGGTGATAACAGATAGGTTCCATACGAAAACAAGATTCCGAGCGTAAATATACAGATAAAAGAAGTTGATAGAATGATAAACGAATAGACATACGGTTGTTTTAGATAGCCCCATAATGGTGCTTCTGTTGAGGATATACCCACTTGTATCGTCATTTCGTTTAAATGAAGAAAGTTATGACCAAAGGTTTTAATTTGTTCTAAAACCGAATGAAATAGTTCATCTTTTGACGCATGTAAACTAGTTGAGAATGCTACAATAATTCCAATCAAAATGATAGTAAATAGTAATTGGTAGAATTTTTTCCATAGATAAAAGCGTATGCTCATTTGATCTTAACCTCATTCCTTACTTCAAAATTCTTTCCAATAATAAGCTAGTGTAACGAGTAAAGAAACGATTGTAAAAGTAAAAGATACCAGTAATGAAAATGATTTTTGAGTTACTGTAAAAGGACTATCATTTTCACCCGTTACTTTCATACCAGTCTGTGTTTGAGTGCTTAAATTAAGGCTATTGGATGCATATCCTCCACTACTCGTGAAAAATCGGATAATGATCGTTACTACCAATCCTACAAAAAACGCATAGTCAATCATTTTACCATGCATAAAATCTGAAACAATCCATGTAAGTCCAAACAGAAATCCTAGTGTAATGATTGCAAAAATAAGCTTTTTCAACTCCATCATCCCTTCAAATTTTAAAATCTAATTAACATAATTTTAAACCAAAATGGAAATTATTGTAAGAAAAATTCGAATAAATTGAGTTGTTAAATAATTAAATGGTAAGGTTACTTCGTAAAGAGTTTGTGATTGGAAATTTATAAGCCACAAAAATACTCGGTTTCTTATGCAACTAACGCATGCAATAGTTGAACAACAAGATCGGCTGTTTAGTCGATTTTTTTATTCAACAAAATGGCAGGTTAGATGAAGAAGGAATTTCTCTAAACTTGGAAGAATTTATATTCAAAAATATGTTAAGGAGCTTGTGAATTATATGGAATCCATTAGCAAAAGCGAAGTGAAGCTACGAGATATCACAGAGGAAGATCTTCCTATCTTTTTCGAACAACAACTAGATTCAACGGCGAACTATATGGCTGCCTTTACAGCTAAAGACCCCACTGATAAGGACGTATTTTTTGACCATTGGAAAAAAATTATCGCTGACGAGACTATCACAATTAAGACTATATTATTCAATGGCATTGTCACTGGACACGTCTCGAACTTTGAACAGTTCGGCGAACACGAAGTAAGCTACTGGATTGGGAAGGAATATTGGGGTCATGGTATTGCAACTAAAGCGTTGTCAGAGTTTCTGGAGTATATTAAGGTACGCCCGCTCTATGCTCGTGCCGCTAAAGATAACCTCGCCTCCATTAGGGTATTGGAAAAATGCAGGTTTAAAATCATCTCTGAAGATAAGGGTTTTTCCAACGCAAGAGGCAAGGATGTTGAAGAATTTATTTTGAAGCTCGAACCTTATGATAGGTAATTTAATACCGTAATACTATTGGAGCGGTTCTTGACTAAGAAACCTTCTGTTGTTTAACTAACGGGTGCAATAGTTGAAAATCACAAGCTGCTTAATTGCAGTTTTTTTATTGCAGTAAATGGCAGTTTAGTTGAACAAGGATTTTGAAAAAAGTCTAGCGAATTTTACAATTAAGTAATATATTTCAAATTAGAATGTAAAAATTTTAGAACTAAAAGTAAAATTTGAGGTGCTGGAAAATGTCGTTATTAAAGAGCTATGTAAAATGGTTATCAGAACACACTGTTAGAAAATATGACCTAGCTGAATTTCTATCTTTAGGATTTTTTTTATCTTTGATTTTATATGGAATCAAATTTAATAATTTTTATTTCTTTATGATACTGTTTTTGACAATAAATCTATTTCAATTATGTAATGACTTATTGAGGAAAATTTTAGGTAAATTTAATACGAAAATTCCAAAATGGATAAATACTATTCCGATTGTTTTTGCGTTTATATATATATTAATTTACTACTTTATTAAAATAACGCATGATTTACAATCTTATTAAACTAAAGCATGCGTTAGTTCAATAGTATAGCAATGAAGACCCAATATCTTCTTAAAAGTAGAGGAGAACATAATAATGAGAAAGATGACATTGAAACTAACAATTGAAAATAAAGAATATATTCTTGAAGAAGATCAAAGGTATATTTTTGAATTTAAGTCAGGTTATGAACTTAATGATTCTGAAAATCCATATTGCAAATGTTTGGTAATGGATCTTTCACTTGCTCTTATAGATGATGATGGAAGTACTCGTTTCTTTGTTTTGGATGAAGAATCAGGTGAAGATTATCTAATTGCACAAGAAGAACTTTTATCGATAATTAATATCTAACTAATTGTTCTTATTCAACTAACGCATGCGTTAGCCAACCATGAAGCTCAAAAGTCGGAGCTTCACAACAGTGAATGAAAATAGATTGGACTTGTCTATACTGATATTGACCTTAATCCAGTCAACCGTAATCACTAGGCTATTTAGTTAAGCTCTTCTCTTTTTTTTAACGATTGAGCAGGGTTTTCTTAAGTATTGTCATTTTTCTATTTTTGAACTAATTTACTTTCATAGTAGTTGTACAACGTGAGTTGAAATTATTATGAAAAATGGATTATGGTATAAAGTAAAAGTTGGCGGTAAAGAGGGGTATGTACAAGTAAAATACTTATCTTAGAGAGTGATTCAGTATAATTGAAAATTATAAGGTTTATAGTATAGGCAAGTTTTCAAAAGAAACTTGCTTTTTCTTATGAATTGGGGTCATAAAACATCGCAAATAAAAAACAAGGGTCGAAACAAAAGAGTATGGTTTAACGATAGAAAACATATAATGTAAGGCTAATAATTAAGTATTTTAAGCCATTATTAACGAAATAGGAACAGTGAAATGACTAATGAGAGAATGGAGATGATAATGTGTGTCCCTCTGACTATGATGAGAAATTCAATGAAGAAAAAACTTTGGAACATCATTTAGAGGCATATGAAAAAGTGGTGAAAAATAATACATCGTATTATGGTTTAAAATGGGATCTAGTTTCAGACCCAGCAAAGAAAAACACTTGGAATTGGGCGGCTTTTTTCTTTACGTTGTTTTGGTTCGCTTATCGAAAAATGTATAAGGTGTTTTTACTACTAAGTTTCATAGTGACTCTATGGACTGTAACCTATTTAATTATCGATAGCCCACTTTGGTTGGAAGTTCTTATTTACTGGGTAATTCCTTTGATAATCTCTTTGCTTTTGGGATGGCATGCTAATCGTTTGTATTATCTTCACATTTCAAAACTTTTGAAGCAAACAAAATCTTTGCCTGAGAAACGAAGAGATTATTATATTCAAAACAAGGGTGGGACCCATGTTGGTATAATGATCGGTTTGGGTTGCCTTTTGCTATTTTTAGACTTTGTGATTGTAGCGGTAGCAACTTATATACCAACGTCTCTTAACATAGTAAATACTGTTGCTGGAACTGATGAGGGCATTGCATTAGAGGACTATACCGACAATCCACAATGGAAAGTGATTGAAAAAAGAGATCGATATTATGTGGTGGAATTCAAGGGTTACGATTATAGCTATAATGAAACGGTTCGTATCCTTTTCAATGTTTATTTTTATAAAGATGTCTATGATTGGAAGAAAGTTTATCTGAATGGCAAACTCTTAAACGATCAAGAAATGGAAGATTATGAAAAATATATAGATGGTTAATAGTTAAAGGTGTTTTATATTTAATAAATTTTTTAGTGAATTGAATTATTGTGTTAATATTAAAATCCATTGGACTTTCAATGGATTTTTTTATGGACAAAAGGTATTCATTTTCTTCATATTGTTGTAAAAGGAGGGGGAAGAAAGGTGTGAATATGCTTCGGCAGCTCTTTTTTGTTCAACAAAATGGCAGGTTAGTTGAATAAGAAATCATGATATAATGGGGGAAATTATGCTATAGGAGAATAGATAAAATGCGAAAAGTATCTTATCCATTTTTACCAAAGTCAAATTCGTTTTTAATTCCAGGACAATACTGGGCAATTCCATTAAAGAACAACAAATTTGCATGTGGTCGTGTAATCGAAGTGTCAAAGGAAGATAAGCGTGGTTTTTTAGCTGGATTAATGGATTGGCTAGGTGATGAATTACCAACTTCAGAATCAATTGCAGGAAAAAAGACTTTAAGGCAAGGTGATGTCCATATAAAAACTATCCATGAAACAAGTGTAGATGGCATGGTATTGGGCTACCGTTCATTAGAAGAAGATGGTATCGATTCTGATATGTTTAAATCAGAAAGTGCCTTTTCTGAATCCTGCAAATTAATGAAAGGGTACGAAGAAATTCGCTCAATAAACAAAGAAGAATGGGAGAAATACTCTACATTTTCAACTTGGGGTTATCTTGTAATTAAAAATTTAGCTGAGGATTATTTTTTGTAAAATGCGTTACTCCTTATACAACTAACTAATGCATTAGTTTAATAACACGAGCTGCTTATATGCGGCTTTTTTTATTGAAGTAAATGGCAGATTAGTTGAATAAGGATGTTATAATTTTTGATGAAGTATACATGTTAGGAGTGCTATTTTGATTAAAAATATAATTGATACAGGTGCATATATACCTTTTTTAATAGGAGGTTTTGTTACAATATTAGGCATTCTGTTTAATAAATCTAAACATGAAGTAATTAAAAGAGGTAACATAAAAGGTAGAGAAGGAAGTAGCATTTTAGTTGAATTGGTTTATATAATTATCGGATACCTACCTTGGCATGTAGTAAAGGTGATAACTATATTATTTGGCTTATTTTTTATTTGGTTAGCTATTATGACAATATGAGTACTCATTAAAAAGTAAGTAACAATTACTAATATAAATTAATACAACTAACTGATGCGTTAGTTGAAGATCCATTAGAAGTCATTTTAACAAATATTCAAGATTGAAGGTGAAATCGCTGTGATTAATTGGAAATGGGCTGAAGTAGATGCCCTAGAAAGTCAAGGCAAATGGAATGAAGCAAAAACTATCTTGGTTAAACATTGGAACCAAAATCGTAATGACATAAAAACTGTTATTCGCCTTGGATTCTTTTGCTGGTTTGTTCTAGTAGAAGAAGGACCTTTAGGTATTAAAGGTGTAGATTTTGATGAATTAGAGTCTGTACTACGTCAGATCACGGATTTTGGATTGGAAAATTTTATGGCGAACGAGGATTTTCTGTGGTGTTTTGGTTATATGATTTCACTTTTTCCATATTATTTTGGTGACTTTGAGTATTGGGAAGAAAAAGGTAAATCTATGCTAAAACGTGCATACGATCTTTGTCCAAATGATCCAGTGTATAAATATTCTTATATGGGTTCCATTCCTAATACATACGGAAAACATAAATATGAATTTCAGCAGGTCCGAGCTGTTCTCGAAGATAGATTCCAAGGAAAGGGTTTATTGTCGGGATATTTCAAAAGTGTATGGAATAGTTGGCATGGTAATTGAATTAACGCAGTGCGTTAGTTGTATAACGTTGGGCTGCTTCGGCAGTCCATTTTTTATTCAACATAATGGCAGGTTAGTTCAATATATTTAAAAGTAAAGAATAAAGAAGTAGTCCATAGGACTACTTCTTTATTTACCAATATTAAACCAACCTGGCATTGCTTGAATAACATTCCAAAGTTTTTCTGGAATATTAAGCTGGTCTAGTTTCGTAACATTCAACTCAGAAGCGATCTCGGCTTCACGTCCATTTGCAACCTTTTCAACCCAATCAGGGTTCATAATTAACGAATGACCAATGGCGACTAACGGCAATCCTAATTCCATAGTTTTAAGAGCATCATCTGGTGTTACTATCGAACCAGCAGCCAACACAGGTACCTTACCGTTTGCTTTTTCAAGTATCAATTCAAGCCGTGTTTTTTCATCTTGACTATCTACTGGTTTTGAAGACACATTATCTAATGAAGCATGTATATAATCTAAATCCTGTTCAACAAGGAAATTAATTAATTCATACGTGTCTTTCATACGTAATCCGTCCTCTTTGGAGGATTCTTCAGGTGAAAATCGGTATCCTAAAATGAATGGTTTTGTAGCATGTTTTTCAATTACCTTTTTAATTTCTTCAATAATCGCCAATGGAAAATGCAAACGATTTTCAAGTGATCCTCCCCATTGGTCCGTCCGCTGATTGGTCGCTGGTGACCAGAAATTTTGAATTAAAAATCCATGAGCCCCATGAATTTCAACACCATCAAATCCAGCTTCAATCGCTCTTTTTGTTGTGTCGCCAAAAGCACGTATAATCGACAAGATCTCCTCATGTGAAAGTTCTCTTGTTTCTGAAGTTGAACCTAAATTAGTAACTTCGGGTTGCAATGCACTCGCACTAACTGCATCCAATCCAGGCAGGGCTTTATTACCTGCATGAAAAATCTGAAGTACCGCAGGTGAGCCTCCACTTTTCGCTGCATCAGCTAATTTTCGTAAACTTGGAGTAAATTCATCATTGTATCCAGCAAATTCATTCGTAAAACCTTGCCCATTAGGTGAAACATGAGTACAACCTGTAATGACGAGTCCTACTCCATTTACTCTTTGTTTGTAATATTTTACCTCTTCATCCGAAATGGTAAGGTCGTCATTACTTGACCATGTTGTCATAGGTGCCATAACGACTCTATTCTTGATTGTTATTCCGCTTCTGAATGTGAAAGATTCAAATAACTTACTGTATTTTTGATTCATTTCAATAACCTCTCTATCCTAAATTCTTCTAATGATGAAAGTTTATCTTACTGCATTATTGTTATCATGATGAGCCACAATTCTCCCCATTAGAAATTCTACTTTAGTATAATTAGTTAACGTTAGGGTAAGTCAAGAGTAAATGATTAAAATGATTATACACAAGATTATTGATATAATATTCTTCCTTATGATATTCTCTTAGTTACAGTAACTGTAACAAAGGAGGACAAAAGAATGTTGTATCCAATGAAATATGTAGTGGAGAACTTAAATATAACGGCAAAGACACTTAGATTTTATGAAGAGCAAGGGCTACTGCAAGATGTATCTCGTGATGAAAAAGGTCGAAGAGTTTATAACGAACAACTTTTAGATTGGATTTCTTTTATTCGTTGTCTTAAAGAGACAGGAATGCCACTTTCGAAAATTAAGGAATATAAGGAACTTTACGAACAAGGAAATTCTACCTTTTTGCATAGAGAAGAAATGTTAAAGCAACATAAATTGGAAGTGCAGAAGAAAATTGACGAAAGCATAAAACACTTAGAAGAAATTAACTATAAAATTGCCATGTATGAATTTCAGAAAGAAGAGATTACGAAAAATCCTAATCATAACTTTAAATGTCACGGTCTGGAGATTAAGATTGTGAAGTAATGTACTTACGCTAACGGGTGCGTTGATTGCATAAGGTGATCGACATTTTGTCGGTCTTTTTTTTATGACATGGTCATAAATTAATGATTTTGAACTGGATCGCCTCGGTCACTGATTTCAAGAACTGGATCTCATCAAAATTTATAGTCAAAAGCGACAACACTGTGTTCGAAAAGGTAGACATTCACCGTTCTTATTCAACTAAATGGCAGTATAGTTGCATAAGGGAAAGTGATAAAATTAAGAAAAATTGTTCCAGAATGGATGTGATATGGTGAATCCAGAAGTTGAAAATTCCGTGCTAAAATTACTCGAACGTGCTAGAAGTGATGGGAAAATTGGAGAAAGATTTACCTTAAATAAACTTGATCATTTAAATAAAGTATTTAGGAACAAACTTCCTGAATGGCTTAAACAGTTTTATAGAAATGTCCCTATTTATGGTTTAGAAATTACAACAAAATACATAGATTCAGAAGATGATGAAGATTACATAGATATGGGATTCCTAGATTTAGAGGGGATAATTTCTGAATCCACTGAGTTATATCCAGGCATTACTTTATTAGATAAAGGTTATTTGTGCATTGGGTATGATGCTTTAGGAACAGGCGATCAAATTTATATATCTTTGGAGGAAGGTGAAAACCCACCAGTATATCAGATATATCATGATGTCAGTGAACAACAAGAGGAAATTTTATCAACAAAAAGGTTAATTGCTAATTCATTATCTGAGTTATTTAAAAATGCAAAGATAACATAATAATTACAACTCGTTATTCAACTAACGCATGCATTAGTTGAACAACATGATCGGCTTTTTAGCCGATTTTTTTATTAAGCTAAATGGCAGTTTAGTTGCATAAGAAAACTATAAATGTTTATATAAAAAGTCAAAAATCTCCTAAATCATAAACTGAGTATATTAGGTATAATTAAATTAATAATTCATTTATATGTACAATGTTTTGCTTTGGGAGGAAATTGTTTTATGAAACGAAAGAAAATACTTTATTATGTTCTTTTTACAATATTGTTTGTTTTAATATTTGGTTCGGGAGTAATTAAAGAACCAATAAAACTTGCTGAAAAATTAGTAGACATACATGTTAGACCTAGTTATTTACCGATTAAATATACTAAAAGTTATGCTACTACAAAGGGTTGTGGGAGAAACTGCGACATAATTCAGTTAGTCTATAAAAATTCTAAAGAAGAGATTAATGTCACTGCATCTGAAAATGTTAGTTCATATAAAGATAGTAAATGGAACAAGAAAAATTTGATACCAGGAACTAAATTCTATTATCGCGAAAATTCCAAGGAACAATTATTAAATTGGAGAAATAATAAAAAGGAATTAGAAATGGAAATAAAGTACAAAGGGAGTACAAGATTATCCAAAAATAAACTTATGAAAATAGCGAATTCAACAAATTAATGTTGTACATTCCTTATTCAACTACTATGAAAATAAACTTCTTTAATCTCGAAAAAAAGGCAATACTAAATTAGACGCAGCTCATTCGTTTTTTAAAAATTAGAGGAGCGCCTGGATCATTGGTGTTTATGGATTAATAATAGATTAGGAGGCTTCGGTTATTGTTACGGTATAACCTAAGTTTTCTAGTCTTCGAACTAGATAGTTTTTGGACCCTCTTACTGAATGAGCTGCTTCTGTTAATCCTGATTTTAAATATTTATTTCCCTTTTTAGACTTGCTAGATTTCCTTTTACCTGCACTCTCATTATGTCCAGGAACTAAGGACGCCCACGAACATAGACGTGGTGCGGAGGAGAATTGCTTTTCAACATCCGTACCAATTTCAGCTAGGATTTGTTCAGCCGTTCTTTTAGCGATTCCAGGAATTGAATCGAGTCGCTCTATATCTTCTTGATAGGGACTTGTTCGCTGGGCTACCTCCTGATCTAACATTTCAATTTGTTCAGTTAGGAAATCAATATGGGCTAATATCGTTTTTAACATTAAGCGTTGGTGTGGATGTATATGACCTTGAAGTGCCAATTTAAGCTCTTCTTTTTTCTTCTTCAATGTACCACGAGCGAAGTTTGCTAGTTTATCAGGATCATCCTCACCATTTGCAATTGCACGAAGCATGTCTGTTGATGAAACACCGTCAATTTCAGATACAACGGACCCTAGTTTAATGTTGGCTCCTTCTAAAACCTTTTGAATCCGATTAAGTTGTCTGGCGCGTTCTTCGATAATACTACGGCGATAACGTACAAGTTCTCGCAACTCTCGTTGATTTCGATCTGGAATGAAACTTGCTTTAAGGAGTCCATGGCGCAGAAGTTGGGCAATCCATTCCGCATCTTTAACATCGGTTTTACGACCAGGTAGTGCTTTCATATGCTGTGCATTTACAACTAAAAACTCAATTCCTTCAGATTCTAGTAAGTTAACAATCGGTTTCCAATAAACACTAGTACTTTCCATTGCTACATGAGTACAGTTACTCTCCTTAATCCAATCCAATAACTTTAATAAAAAAACAGTTTTGGTGGAAAATGTTTGAATCTCCTTTCCTTCTGATGTCAAAATGCAAGCAGTGATATTGTCTTTATGAACATCAAGACCACACGCTCTTTCAATGATAATATCCATTGAAATCTCCCTTTCTAGGCTTATAACTGGAGGCTGGTGCAACAATCAGAATAGGATTAATCTACTATGAGTGCTTCCCGTAAGGGAGCAACAATCTGTTGTACACCGTGGTCGTTGGAGTCAGACTAACGCAACGGGCTCTAAGGCACCATAGTTGATCGACCTTCATCTCCCAGCCATAGAATCAGTATGGTCGGAGACAGCACATTTTCATTCACTGTTGTGAAGCTCCGATTTTTGAGCTTCATGGTTGGCTAACGCATGCGTTAGTTGTACAACATAAACGACTGATATTTAAAGGGGTGATTAAATGATTGAAATAATCTATGATGCCAGTACCCTAGAAGGTTCTTGTTATATAGAAGTTCTTCCTGATAAGTATAAAGGCGAATGTTGGAATAATTCTTCTATTTTCTTTACAGAAGAAAACTTCGGATATATTATGCCTGCCTTCGAAAAAAGCTATAAGAAGTTTGATTATTATGCTTTTAATGAAATAGATATTGAAACTTGGAAGGTAATTATTATGGAATTAGAAAAGATGAAACAATATCTATCTGATAATCCTAATGCTCATAAACTGAAGAATATTTTAGGGTTTCCATTCGTCTATTCCGAGAAAGAATTTATGGAAAACTATGATACAAACATAATGCAGCTTACCTCGATGATTAGCGATTTTCAATTGTGGATAAAGGAAAAAAGTGTCTCAACTAAGTTCATTTCCATTTTAGGGATGTAATTTAATTTCTATTTTATGGTGGTAATTGTTTTGTTCGCTAGATAATCCAAGTCTATGACGCTAATTCAACTAACGCATGCATTAGTTACATTAAGAAACCTGGAGGAAATGGCATGTCACATCCATATGAGAAATTTGAAAATACACCGTTATGGAAAGTAATTAATCAAGGAATTAATGACCTTGTTGAAAATAATGATATTGAAGAATCTACAAAAAGAGAATATATAGTAGGCTATCTTTGTAAGTTAATTACCAAATCGAATAGTAAAAATAAATGATATCCTTATGTAACTAACGCATGCATTAGTTGCATAACACGAGCTGCTTATATGCGGCTTTTTTTATTCAACAAAATGGCAGTATAGTTGAATAAGGATTTGTTAAATTAAGCCAATTTAAGATGAATATAGATGCTCCTTTATAAAGATGTTACATTAGAAATAGGTGTGTTTTTGCTTAGCTAATATGTTAGGGAGTAAATCAAATGGAAAAGATGAAATTCTTCGAAAAAATTTATGATGAGGTATTTATAAATTTAGTATTAATACTATCGATTACATTCATAAAATTAGGTTCTGAAACATGGCACTATAAAAATTTATTTTTTCTAATTTACATATTTGTTGTGTTCTGTTGTTATCATTTTTTTAGAAAATTCATGATAAAATTAGTTCCATTAGATGGGGATATTAAAAATCTAAAGGCGAAAAAATATCTTTCTAATGTGACCTGGATAGTAAGAATTGTAGTGATTAGCCTGATATTTCTTATGTAACTAACGCATGCGTTAGTTCAATAAGCAAGATTTACCAATAACTAAGGTTTTATAATATGAGATAATCAAAGAGTATTTAAGTTAATAAAAACATATGGTGGTTATATGATGAAGAAAAATAAGACCAAGAACAAGTAACTGTTACAGTTGTTGAATATTGATGGCTTAAATACTAGAAGAATTAATGAAATTCTTATTTGGAATTTTACATAGATGGAATTATATTATTGGATTTGGTGCTTTTAATTATTGAGTTGCTAGGGGATTTGATGATTATATGTATGGTATATAAAAAGAAAAGGAGTTTCTTATGAACGAAACTATTTTGGCTCTTATATTAATTTTCACGTCTATAACTATGTGGTACGTTAGTAAAATTTACTATCTTTTAAAAGAAAAACAAGAAAAGGAATGAAATAATAGAAGATTTTTGGTTTGAACAAACGAAAAAAGGTAATGAAATATGGAGTAGAATTGAATTTTAGCATATAAATTGTTATGTAACTAACTGATGCATTAGTTGAACAACAAGATCGGCTGTTTAGTCGATTTTTTTTATTCAACAAAATGGCAGTATAGTTGAATAAGGATTCGTATATTTTTTGGGTTAATTATCACTAATTAAAGACACTTTTTACTTTAAGAACTTATTAATACTATTAAATCAAGGCTAAAATAACCCAATTTAATATTGAAGGAATGAGGAGCTTAATGCAGAAATCAACTATATGGAAATAATCGGTAAAAAACAACGAAAGGAAGATGATGAGTTGGTAAAAATATGCTTTATTATAGGTATAATCTCTTTACTTCTTTCAGGAATATTTATTGGAGCATTTCAATCATCTGACCAACAACGAGTAGTAAAAGAAGACTTTTTTAAATTAGGACATTTTAATAAGTTTAAATTTTCTGTTTGGACTGGAATTATTGGTGTTTTTTTATTGGAGTTAGGACATTAGTTTATTATACATAATTTAACTAAAGCAATGCGGTAGTTACATAAGAATCAAAAAGATCTGGTAACATAGATCCTTTTTTTTTGCTTATGAGAATGTTTATGTTAACTAGATTCGAACCACTATTTAACATTAATATTAGAAATAAAAATTAAGATAAGGTGTGAGGAGAATGTCAAAATCATTAAGGCTGTACCAATTTAGTCGAAAAGTACATAAATGGTCTGGATTAATTTTATCTTTGTTTTTTATGTTTATTGCAGTAACAGGGCTCATGCTAGTTTATATGATACCATTAGGAGTTGCAGATGAGTTAAAACTAGGGAAAGAGGCGAGTCCAAGTCAAGCAATAACAATGGATAAAGTCGTTTCAATTGCGACATCTCAAGGGCTCTCAGGTGCCAAATCGGTTGAAGATATTTTTAGGATAGAATATAGACCTGGTTTAAACATTTACCAGGTTCGCTTTAATAATAGCCAAGACGTTCAGATTGATGCAAGCACAGGCAAGGTTTTATCTAAAAACCCTGATTACTCGACTTTCATCATTACTTTACATGATGGATCCTTCTTTGGTAATTGGTATAGATACAGTATCCTAACAATGACTGGTTTATCATTAGTACTGTTATCATTCTCAGGATATTATATGGTGGGCTATCCAATTTATAAGCGTTTAAAGGCGAGAAAAAGAGAAAGTGTTGAATTATAATTTGTAGAAAAATTTGACTAGACAGGTTAGTTGAACAAAAAGGGTTCTTAATCTAAGGATAGAATTATATTAAATAAATATACTTTCAGAGTTAGTTGAAAGTAAAACTAAAATAAAAAGGATGAAAAAAATGAGTTTCTTATCATATATAGTGCTTAAATTGAGACCACTTTTAGAGTTAATCAATACTATTGCATTAGTTTATATAGCTTTTGCGTTAAAGAAATTAAAGAAATGAATTTAAATCAACATAATCTTCTTCAAATAACGCATGCATTAGTTGAACAACACGATCGGCTGAAAAGTCGATTTTTTTATTGAACTACCATGAAAAAACCTTACGGTATTCAAGTAAAAAAGTACATAACTAAAGAAGACGTCTTTATTTTATTTTTAAAAAGCGTCCAACAGTAAAAAAATATATTAGTGGTTGATGGATTAAGAGACTTCTTCGATCGATACAGAATACCCTAATTTTTCAAGTCTTCGAACTGAATAACGGACCATTGATACTTCTTTTTGTTTGTCATAATAAACTTCTCCTAAGTCTCTGTACATTTCTTTCCTAGTCAGAAGATAATAGGCGATTCTTAACATGGCATGTGCTACTACTATTCCTGCTCTTTTCCTACCTTTTCGTGCTGCTGTTCTTCGATACATTGCTCCAAGGTAGTTTTTGGATGCACCCACAGAATGTGCGGCTTCAGTTAAGGCTGCTTTTAAATACTTGTTGCCTTTTTTTGATTTAGTTGATTTCCTTTTACCAGCGCTTTCATTATGTCCAGGAACTAATGCTGCCCAGGAACATAATCGGGGTGCACTCCCAAACTGGTTCTCTAAATCTGTTCCAATTTCGGCTAGTATCTGTTCAGCCATACGTGTAGCGATACCTGGAATTGAGTCCAGTCGTTCTATGTCTTCTTGAAAAGAACTTACTCTCTGGGTTACTTCTGAATCGAGTTTTTCAATTTGTTAGAAAATCAATGTGAGTTAATATTGTTTTCAACATCATACGTTGATGAGGATTAACATACCCTCGAAGAGCGAGCTCAAGTTCATCTTTTTTGCGTTTCAATGAGCGACGAGCCATGTTTGCTAGTTTCGTAGGATCTTCTTCTCCATCTGCAATAGCGTAAAGCATTTCTTTAGCTGAAACACCCATAATATCTGAAACAACAGAGCCTAGTTTAATATTTGCACCTTCCAGTACTTTTTGAATTCGATTAAGTTGTCGAGATCGTTCTTCAATTATACTTCTGCGATATCGAACTAGTTCTCTTAATTCTCGTTGTTGTCGATCGGGAATGAAACTGGCTGTTAGTAACCCGTGACGGAGAAGTTGGGCGATCCATTCCGCATCTTTTACGTCAGTTTTTCGTCCAGGAACAGCTTTCATATGTTGTGCGTTGACGACAAAGAACTCTAGATCTTCAGCTTCAATTAAATTAACAATGGGTTTCCAATAAACACCTGTACTTTCCATTGCGACATGAGTACATCCTTGTAACTTTATCCAATCCATCAATTTTATTAAATATATCGTTTTCGTTGAAAACGTTTGAATCTCCTTTCCTTCTGGTGTCATAATACAGGCAGTAATGTTGTCCTTGTGAAGATCCATTCCGCAAACTCGTTCAATGATAACTTCCATTGAATTCATCCTTCCTATGGCTCAAAAAATAGAGGCTGGTGCAATAATCAGAATAGGATTAATCTACCATGAGTGCTTCCCGCAAGGGAGCGACAGTCTGTGATGCACCGTGATCGTTGGAGTCAGACTAAATGTTGGGCTCTAATGGCACCATAGTTCATCGACCTTCCTCACCCAGCCATAGAAGCAGTATTGACGGTTTTATATCTTTTTCATTCGCTGTGGTGCAGCGCTCGCGCTGCATGGGTGGCTAAATGGCAGGTTAGTTGAATAAGAATTGTCTAAATTCTTTAGTTAAAAAAGGTAAAATGTTATAAAATTTAGAAGACAAGGTTTAATAAAGGAGCAAAAATATGAACAATGCAGAGTTCGTTAAAAACACCTATCATTCAGTAATTAAGGAGGGGCTTTCAGAATACGAGGATTTATTTGTTAATACTGAAACTAAAGATGTAACAGATACGTATTGGAAAGATGCACTAAAATTCTTTAAAGAACTCACAGAAGATAATAAAAAGATGCTCTTTAAAATTATTGAACAAATTCAAATAGATACTGTTTCTTCCGTTTTTGGAATATTAGATGGTGTAGTTTCTATATCCGATGAAGATTTTGAAATTGAAATGAAGATTAAAGGACAAGAAGAATCATTAAATGGAGATTTACAAGATTCTTTTCTTGAATTTGTTGAAGAAAACGAGTTGTAATTCAACTAACGCATGCTTTAGTTGTACAACATGATAAGTTATAACGTAAGCAGGAGGCATATTAGAATTTATGAAAATAGACAGTGATATCCTAAATCGTATTAATGATATCCAATGGTTTGTAAACTGTGGGGAATCAGTAGAATATGATGTTAAATTAAATACTACTTACATTAATTCATGGAAAAAAGCAGAAAAGCATTACAAAAAGTTATCATGGGAGAACATTACCTTGGCTGTAAATAATGACCTTGCTGCATTTCTACGTAATAAATACCCAAAAGAATATTCTAATTGGAACAACATTGCAGCCGAGGCTCGTAGTTTTATAAATAAGGAAATAGTTCCGAAACTTAATTTAATAAAAGAACAGAATCAATTGGATCAAGATTTTATTGGTACTGTATCATGGGACGTTTTAGGAGCAATCATGGAGCATACATATAAAAACTGTAAAAATAGACCAACTTTTTTTCTGGAGTTACTTCGTATTTACGAGGGTGGCAATTTTCCATGTGGTTGGGAAAGTGGAAAGCCTCCTAAAGGAAATTTAGTAGTATTTTAAGCGATAAATAATTTAACAAGAATTTATCCTTATTCAACTAAAGCATGCGATAGTTGAACAACATGATCGGCTGTTTAGTCGTTTTTTTTATTGAAGTAAATGGCAGTATAGTTGAACAAGGAAATTAAAATAATATGGTATATTAATTTCAAATGAACATCTGGAGGAGCACAATGAGTTGGTCAAATTATGAAAAAGCAATTGAAATAATCGAGCAAAATCAAGAAGAAGCCGATTTTGTAGGAAAGCGTTCAGAAAGTTTAATTGAAAAAGCAGAAACTACGTTAGAGTTAAAATTTTCAAAGATATATCGCCATTTTCTCATTAATTATGGAGCTGGAGATTTCGGCGCAGAAGAAGTATATGGAGTAATTGATGAAGATTTTATAAACTCTTCTGTTCCAGATGCTATATGGTACACAATCAAATTAAGAAGAGATGCTGGTTTGCCAAAAAACTATCTTGTTATTTATGCCACAGGTATGGGGGAACGATTTTGTTTAGATTTTAATAAACTTAATCGAGAAAATGAACCTGCTGTGGTTTCTATTAATTTAGGGATGGAGTTTAGCGAACTTATTGCAGATGATTTTGGAGATTTCTTATTAGAAATCATCCAAGAAGAATTAGAATTCATTCAAGAAGAATTAGAGTAATTTATTTTTACTTAAGTAACTAACGCATGCTTTAGTTGAATAACTTGAGTCACTTAATGTGGCTCATTTTTTATTTAACAAAATGGCAGTTTAGTTACATAAGGAGTAATGATAAAATATAGGTAAAAATGGGTTAATATGGAGGAAAACAAAATGTCGATAGATAAAGCACTAGAAATCATAGAAGCTAATTTAGAAGAAGCTGACTTTATTGGTGAAATCGATGAACAAACAATTATTGATGCAGAAAGTAACTTAAAAGTCAAATTCCCTAAAAGTTATAGAGAGTTTTTAAAGAATTATGGTTTGGGAGATATTTTTGGAGAAGAAATATATGGTCTAGGAACAGAGGAGACGGGCATCCCGAATATGATTTGGATTACCAAAGAATTTAGGGAAAAAGAAAATTTGCCAGATAATTTAATTTGTTTTTACTTCGCTGATGATGGAGAGTATTTCTGCTTAGATTGTTCAAAAGTACAAAGTAATAATGATGATAATGCACCCGTTGTTTCGTATATCAGTGGACTTCCGTTAAAGGAACAACCGTTTGAAATTATTGCGAAGAACTTTGGAGATTTTCTTTTAGACTTATTAAATAATTCTTTAGAAGAATAACATAGCTTTTATTTAAATAACGCATGCGTTAGTTCAATATTATTTGATAATGGGTGTTATTATTTAAGTGGTTCATCTGGAGGTAAAAATGAATAAAAATATAGACTTAGAAAAAAGAAAAATAAGCGATTTTTCTTTTTTTGATGTTAAATTAATTACTGATTTTCATTTAAAAATGTTTAAAGAGGCATTTGAAAAGAAAGCTGTTCTTGATATTGAATTTGTAATTGAAAGAACTGGAACTTGGTATAAAACAATTATTAGGTTTTATGATCCTCAAGAAATCAAATTTGAAGCTGGTGGAAACTTTCTCCAAATATCGTTAGATATAATAGACATTAGCGAACGGAGATGGGAGAATTTAAGTCTTGAAGTGACGGATTTTGAAGACGATAGATTACATTTTTATTGTTCAAAAGCTGAAGTTTTAGATATAAGAAAAACATCATATAGTATTTAACTTATTGAACTAACGCATGCGATAGTTGCATAACATGATCGGCTGTAAAGTCGGTCTTTTTTATTCAACATAATGGCAGTTTAGTTGCATAAGGATAAGACGATTAATGATATAATCATATTAAAAAGTTGGTATGAGAGGATTTATAAAATGACAATGAAAACATCAGGAAAAGTATTTTTAGTTGTTATTATTGCATTAACAATACCTTTTCTAAAATATACAAAATTCGGCGATTTAATTGCTTTATTGGTTTTAATAGGAATTAGCATTTTTAATAAAAAGATAAGACAAGTGATTATAAAAGCGTGGTTTGAAAAAAGAGGAGTCTTAATTTGTTTGTTCATTCTACTCTTTGTCTTAGCACCAGTTTCATTTTGGATATTAGTAACCTTATTCAACTAACGCATGCATTAGTTGAATTATATGAAGTCTGCTTATGCAGACTCTTTTTTTTCATTGGTAAAAATGTAGAAATAGGTGATGAGTTGAGACTTAACAATAATTAAGTACAAATTTGGAGAAGTTGTTTATAATTGGAATTATCATCATTGAACAGAAATTCATGTAGAACATAAAAATACTTATTATATTTCTCATTGTAGACGTTAAAGGGTACTCAATTTATTAAAGCAATCAATTTACTCTGAGAAATAATATATCAATTCAGACTTATTAATAGAAGCGAAGTTAATAAAATGGATCCTTAATATAATTGAAGCTGTTAAATTTGGAGATCCACATACTTATTTGGCTCAGTTCAACATTGAAAAGTACTAGGATATAGGATTAGTAATTTTGTATTATAAGTGAATATGTTAATTCGTACAGGGGTGACTCAATTGTCTAAAGAAAATGGAAGTAAAAACCTAGCAAAAAGTGTTAGTGAGTTTATCAAACAAAGTAATGGAACAATAAATTTGTCTTTAGGAGAAGTTTCGGATTTAAAGCAAATAGGACAAGGTGGAAACGGTCTAGTATACGGTGGAATCCAAAACAACCAAGAGGTGGCAATAAAGTTTCTTGTTGAAAATAACATGAGAAAGCTTCAACGTTTTAAAGCTGAGTATTTTAATGTCAATTTAATGGTGGATCGTCGCAATATAGTAAACTATATAAATTTTGAGGATATTCTCTTAAATGAAGAACTTAGTATTCCAGCAATTATTATGAAAAGATATGATAAATCCTTAAAAGTATTAAGGTCTGATTCATTGGATATTGAAGAAGAGACATTTGCAAGATTATTTAACTTTTTGTTAGTGACTTTAAAAAAAATACACGAAAACGGAATTATACATAGGGACATAAAGCCTGAAAATATTTTGGTGACAAAAAATATTGACTTTGTTTTAACAGATTTTGGGATTGCAAGCTATAATTCTGATATGTATCAATTGAAAGCAAAAACTGAAAAAAGTGAAAGGCTGGCTAATTATGAGTTTTCTGCACCTGAACAGGTAGAAAAGGGGGTAATTCCTGCCCCTTCAATGGATATATATGCTCTTGGACAAGTTTGCCAATGGTATGTATTTGGAAGCACTCACAAAGGAACAAATAGGAGAAGAGTTACAGAAATTTTTAATTCAGAACAAGCTGAAATTATTGAAGTAGTAGTGAATAAGTGCCTTTATAACGACCCTAAAGATAGATATCAAAGTGTTGATGAAATTTTTGAGCATATTAAGGAAATCAAAGATTCAAGGAAAGCTGTCGATCCATTTGATGAAATGTACTTATTAAATGATGCGATTAGAGCTACTTGTCCTAATGTATCTATAGGGGTACAGTATGTTGATGATGAAAAATATATTAAAAGATTTGTTGAAAATATTAATAAAAAGAACTTTAAACATAGACTTTGGTTTAATACAGGTAGAGGAGATAATAATTTTAGTAGTTTAAGATATTTGGGAAATAAAAAGCTTATGCTAGATAATAAGGAATTAAAAATAAAAGGTTTATGGTTGTATACAGAAAGTTGTTATAATGACTTGATAATAATGGAAACAGAAGAAAATGAACCTTTCAATATAAACGGGAACGAGACTTATTATGGATTATTGATAAACAATGAGTTTTTAGTTGAGGCTCATCACCTTAGTTCAGGGTATCTTGAGATTGACGATCAAGTTTATAAACTGAGTGACCTTAAAGTTGAAGAATTCGATAGATCCAATTATTATAAGTATTATTTTATTGGTACAATGTATCACTCTTCAATAATTCCTGAGAATGATACATTATTAGATGAGTTCCAGGATCAAGAAAATAATATTGATACAGTTCTAGACTTGATAAAAAAATTAAGAAGGAAAAAGCACAGAGAAGTAGTGTTAAGATTATAAAAAATTATATAATCGTTTTTAATAAATAAACTCTTTTTGAACAATTTTAATTCTATTTTTTCTATTCATCTGGATATATTTTATTGTAAAAAACTGGTAAAAAATTGGTACCAGTTTTTTATTTTTCTTTACTAAACACACTAGTAAAGGTTGAATAGCTATTATTATTCTACTTTGAACAAAGGTAACTTAACTGGATTACAAGGGATGGCAGAAGTAATTTCAAAAATACCGTATCTTAGCCTTATTTTTAAGTCTAAACCTTTAGAGCAAATGATTTGGGAAGAGCTGAAAAAGAGAGGATATAAAATAGGTAGTTTCGGTATCACATATTCACCGAAAACAATCCATATATGGGTAGATGAATCAGAGTCATATTATAATGAGGTAAAAGACGGGATTAAAAAGACTGTAGATGAAATTCTTCAATCAAAGGGTTACAATTCCTATTCCGTAAACATTACCAAATATCAAGAACGGAAAGACTATGAATTGAACGTAGCGGAAAAGAAAGAAAAAACAGTACTAGAAAGTGAGATTACGAAAAAATTAACCAACTTAAATTATCCATTTAACATGGTTCAAGCTGACCCGACGGAAGATACAATCTTTATTAATATGGAAGGGTCAAAAAAGTATTATAACGAAGTGAAACGGGATGTTGAACAGATAGCGAAGGAAATTGCTGAATCAAATCATTATCCTGGATATAAAATTAAAGTAACGAGAGTAACGGTAGAAGTTAGAGCAACTGATAAAGGAAGTCAGATTATTCCTGCTATTGCTGAAGGGCTACTGTCAAAAAAAGAGTACAAGGTTAAAGGAGTGGGGTATAAAAGTAAGCCATTAATTATTATGATCAGTACTTCCATTCAAAGTTCTGATTTAACAGCAAAAGAACTAGGAATGAAAATTGATAAAGAAATCAATGAGTACCTAAAATCAGAGGATATTTTGTCTATACTTGGGGATGAAAAAGTTAAGGTCATTGTATACAGCATGGATAAAAAGAAAATAAATTGATTAATTAAATAGGATCACTTAAGTTGCTTCGGCAGCTTTTTTTCTTGTTCAAATGAAATACATAGCGCTTTCTTCCTTCTATCTATTGTTATTATTTAACTTGAAAAATGCATTACTTAGTAAAATTACAAATCGTTAATTTAGTAGCTAGATGATAAAACAAACCGCAAAGCAATGAAGCCATAATATTCATTTTTCCTACTAGGATTTATGATTCTACACAGCTCAATTAGTGTAGTAGCGATTCATCCAAATTTTAATCTATAGTTTACAAGAATGTTCCTACCTTGGAGCTATTTTGATTTCTCACTTTTGTTTAATAGGTCGAATAATATTTTGGTAATGATTTTTAGGCACTCTAGCGTTTTACACGTCTAAAATAAAACTTTCATTCCATCATTTGTATGATGAAATTCGGACAATTGCTATAAATTTGGCAGTTGTCTTTTTTGGTTTTTACTTAGTGCGTATGCGGAGATTGCAAATTATTTTTATATAAAAACAATTTATTTTTAATTAAGAATAACAAATTGTTTGCTGGTCATACTATCTATATAAATTGAAAGGAAATTTATCAAATGAAAAAACATGAAATACATGAATTATCAATAGGATCAATTCGCTATGTCTATGATGAACGTGCAGCAACAAAGTGGTTCGACCTATATGTAGAATTAGCAAAAGAAATGCTTATCACGAATGCGTCTAAAAAAGATGGACAAACGTATATTGAATATGAAAGGAGTGAAAAGAACAATGAAAAAGACAGTAGCCTATTATCGTAATTCAACAAATTTACAAGAAAATTCGATTCAAATGCAAAAAGCAATGGCGCTAACTTTCTCCAGTAAGCAACGGATCGTCATTGATGAAGAGTTTGAAGACATTGATATGTCTGCAAGGAAACTAGGGTTAAAAGAAAGAACAGGACTTTATAAAATTAAAAAACAAATTGAGCAAGGCTTAATCGAAGGGATTGTTGTATATAAACGTGATCGACTGGCAAGAAATGTGCAAGAACACTTGGAATTGTACGAACTGTTTAAAACGCATGATGTAAAAGTTTATTTTACTTCACAAAATGAAGCACCGATGATGTACACACCTGTTGGTGAGTATTTAGAAACCATATTAGGTGCAATGGCTGAGCACGAAGGGAAACAGATTGCGCTTCGAATTCTCGAAACAAGGATTGCGAATTATACAAAAGGAATTAAACTCGGTAATCTCCCTTTTGGCTATAAAAAAATTGAAGTAGAAAATAAGTTACCTTCAATCGAGAAAGATGAAGAGGAAATTAAAATTGTCGAAGCTATTTTTGATACAATTTTACATGATAATCATGAGAGCACATCTTCAATTGCCAAACAATTAAAGAAAAATAACTTTATCCGAAAGACCAAAAAAGGAGAAAAGCGTTCTTGGGATGAGACACAAATAAAAGAAATCATTGGTAACATGATGTATGCAGGCACTCGAATCATGAAATTTGGTAACGAGAAATATGAGAGAAAATACGACGATTTAGCCATCGTTACAGAAAAAGAATGGCTTGATGCAAATGAAATTTTTGAAAAAATTCTCGAAAATAAAAAGGGTAAAGTTAAATTTCGCTGTCCTATTCTAAAATTCCTTTATTGCAAGGAGTGTAAAGCGAATTTAGTTTTAAGTAAGCAAATGGTGAGTAGTACTAACTATCGGATTGTAAAGTGTGAAAACGAGGAATGTAAAACAAGAGCATTTGTAGATGATGTTGAGCAGAATATTAAAGTTCAATCTGACTTTTACTTTCGAAATCTACTCTCTAACCATTTTAGTGAGCTCTATAAGCGGCAGCAAAAAGCAAACGTAAATCGTTTAAATACGATCATTGAGAAATATATTCAATTGGTCAAAGGATTAGAAGATGAAGCAATTAAGCGAACGGAAAAGTTTATTAAAAGTAAAAGCCAACTTCATAAAGATAATCTCGTAGCGTGTTACCGTAAATTAAAAGAGATTAAGAAAGAAATAGCTTTTTATTTTGAGAAGTTAGAAGAAATAAATGACTTTATGGGTAAAATTGAAGGCTCATATGAGCTATTTAAAGAAAATTTATTAGAGAAATTATCAATTGATGAATTGGACATTTTTTATACGGATATTATTGAAAGTGTTCATATCGGAAAATACGAAATTGATTTTCAGTTTAAACATCCATTTTTTACAGCAAAGGAGATGTATAATCATGACACAAAAACCGTTAACTTATCATGAGGTACTTCAACCTAATCGAAAGGCAGCTTTTTATGCACGTTATTCGACTGATAAACAAGACTTTTTAATGCAAAAAAATGCTGTTGAGAATTTTTTAGCTGAACATAATTGTATCTTTTTGGAAAATCATCAATACATAGATGCAGGGGTATCAGCTGTTAAAACACCACTTAAAGAACGAGCCGAATTGCAAAAATTAAAAGCTGCTGCGAAAATGAGAGAATTTGATTTTGTAGCGATCTATAAGGATGACCGAATTGCACGTGACACAGTAGAACATCAACAGTTTCGAAAAGAAATGAATGAACTAGGTATGCCAGTAATTAGTGTATCGGATAGGGAATTGTATACGTCGATGGAGGTAATTCCGCGTGCAGTAAAGGATGGTATGACGAGAATGGAATATATTTACATTCGTGAACGAACGTCAGATACTTTACGAAGCAAGCAAGAACGGGGGGAATGGACTGGCGGAAAAGCTCCTTATGGCTATAGTTATGATTGTCAAACAAAAACATTCTCTCTTGTGAAAGAAGAAAAACAAATTGTTATTAAAATATTTGATTGGTTTAAACGTGGTTATGGCTTTAATGAAATCGTCTTAAAAGTACAAACTGAGCTAAATGATGGTGTTCAAAAATGGAGTAAGGATAAAATCAAAATGATTATTACAAATCCATTTTATGCAGGATATATAACTGCAAATCGGTTGAAAAAGAATAAGTTGACTGATCGTGAAACGTGGAAATTTGCAAGGAATCCAACAATTATTCCTATTATTCCAATGGAAGAATGGGAATATGTAATGCAATTGTATGAAAAAAAGAAAAGTAAAGGGCATAATCCAAAACGGTACAATACACCATTCATTTTAAAGGATATTGTAAGATGTCAATATTGTAAGCGATTATTAAAAACGAAAAATCAGAAAAAGACTGTTGGTGGTAAAGAATATGGTGATCTCTATTATTTTTGTGACTCCGATCAATGCTCGTTAAGTTTAATAGCAAGTAAGATTCACGATTATTTTAAAGGTGAATTATTACCGAACTTACTGGCATCCAGCAAAGAGAAGGCTTTACATAAAGCAACAGATCAATTAATAATTGACCAACAAAACATCGAAGATACAATTAGTCAATTAAAAGAGCAAACAAGCGAGGTAAGCGTTGAAATTGATGAAATGGAAGTGTTCCTTCAGGAAATGTTCATGAAGGATCTAGAAGAAAATGAGGAAAATGCATTGTTCTTGGAGTCTCTAATTCATTATCAATTATTTAAGAAAAAAGAAAGAGAACTAATGTACAATCAGCTTGGAAAATTAGAACAAAAACGACAACAGCTTGAAAAAGCAATAACATATGCAGAAGGTCCTCACGCAATCCATTTTAAAGGATATCCATCAACAGAAGATGATGATCATGTTCAATTTAGAAAAATGATATTGGAGTTAATTTCTGTTTTATATGTGGATCTAGATGGCAAGCTGCATTTAGATGTAATTAATTAAAAGGTGTCTACGTAAACCGAGGGCTAATGAAGCTTTTGGTTTATTTTTTTGCAAAAATCTATTTTTTATCAATTCTTAAGTTAAAAATGATTAAAAAAATGAAAAAAAATGAAAAAGATAATAGTAACAACGAATTACGAAGGGGGTGAACCGTTTTTCGTAAGTAGGAAATTGAAGTATAAAATAAATATCCGAAAGAGATCCAACTGGACAAGTTGTATAGGAGGAATAAATACGAACAATCAGTATGACTAATTTCTGTATACTAGCTTAATTGAGTAATACTTTATTAGATTAGAAAAAATTAGAGGGTGTTTTTTTCGGTTATTAGGAAAGCCATATTTATACCTATCGGTAAATAGGATGGAAACCGATCGGTTTCAATTTTAATTACCGAAAAAAAAAACAATAAAAGTGCTTGTACCCATTGATTTCAAGGGGATTTGTCCACTGATTTAAAAATTGTGAATAGTTAGACTAAATATTTTCGGCTATAGAGATTACTCGGTTAAAGACAAGCGGTTATTAAGATTATTCGGTTAAATGAAATTATATCTAATTTTTAGTAGGATTATAGAAGATGCCGTCGAAAGAGTGAGGAAGGCGTCGACTACAGTTTACCAAAGTAATATTACTCCAGTGAAATAGCTAAAATAATGGTACTTGTCCGAATAAATCTTTTTTTAATGATTTCTTAAGGTGAATAGATATTATAAAAAACCTTTAAGCATAAGTAGCAGAAAAGGAGTATTGATTAAAGGATTTTATTAGAAAACGAAAGCCTAAATACTAATAATTGGTTACAAACTGATCTATTTGAATGTGGGTACAATGGGCATCAGAAAATGATTTGAAATGTGCTACGTAAAGAAAACATAATAATTACGTATCATGCCTTTCTTAAACTCGTTAATCAATATGACTTTCAGAAGTAAGATATAAGAAATAACAAATGTAAGCTGTTGGAAATTTCAATGGCTTACTTTTGTATTATTGATGTGGACCATGAATCTTGACCTATCATTCTTATTTTGTAGTCAGAATGGATTCCATTTCAGATCGATCAAATATTATGGTTTTTAAAATTTGATGATGGAACAATTGCAAGGAATGCAACTCATAAAATAGAGATTTAGATTATTAGGATTTCTTATGAAATAATCTTTTGAAGATAATTGCTACCTTTTTATCATTTTTGGGTACTTTTTATTTATCACCTCTTACTGTTTGTAATTTATGAAATTTATTTAGTATTAACAGGCATTAAATTAGTCAATTTTTTAATTTTCCTCTCATAAAATTAATTTAGTTAAAATCGTTTATAAGGAGATGAGTAATGAAATATTACACTGTCGACGAGGCGTTTAAATTATTAGAGCAATTTGAAATTTCTCGATCAAAACAAGTTGTAACTAGATGGGTCAGCAAAAATTTAATAAAAAGTGAGAAGAAAGATCACTGTTATTATATTAGTGAGGAAGACTTATTGAATTTTATCGATGAAAAGAAGCCTAAAATGCTTGAGTTACTTAATAATTCAAAAATAATAAAAAGTTCAATTGGAAAGTTAAGCGAAAAGATAGAATCTATTGAAGAAAAAATTACATATTCTTTTCAAGTTCAAGCAGAGGAACTCGTTTCAATAAAAGCAATTGAAAATCAATTAATCGAGATAACAAACAGTATGTCAAGTTTTAATGATAATTTGAATTTAATCAAGCAAATAATAATTTCTCTACAAGAAAGCGTCATAAATAATACTGTTTCCAGAAAAAGTAAGTCAAAAGATAATTCAAAAAATAATTCAAAAAAAGAGGATGGAGCTACTCAACTTGATTTTTTCGAAGAGAAAGCAGTAAATGCTGAAGAAATAATGGTTTCAAATTTACCCTTTAATGATGAACAAATTTTAGATGCAATGAATTCAACATTATCAGTTGATATCTTTTCAAGATATAAAGAAGAAATTTTAAGGAGTATTAAAAATGTATTATTAAATAGAAATTCAGAATGGAACCAGCCAGTAGATAAAAAGAAATATAAATGCTTATACTCAGGAAAACAGTTTGAAATGTGTAAACCATTTTTAAAGCTGACAGCCAAATATGTTGCAGCTGAACTTTTGGAAAAGGATGGGATTAAATAAAGTAAGGATGAAACACCAATGAACTGAGCGTTATACTTAATTCAGATGTAGCATGTCTTTTACAACAGAGTCTATTTGTAAAATCAGCCACTGAGTAATTGTAGTTTCCAAAATAAAAAAATGTTTCAGATGAAGGAATCGTAGCTTAATAATTTGCTGTATCTTAGATACAAGATAATACACTAATCCGCATGCTATTTTCTTTAATAAACTAATACTAAATAAAAATGCAAAAACTGAGATTACTGTTATCTAACTTTCTTTTCAATTAACCAGTTAATATTTGATTCTAAACTAAATAAAACAAATTCATAAGAACCTTCGTCCACTTCTCTTAGCAAGTCTAATTGTTGAAATAGACGACTAATTCTTGAGTTTTCATCAATATTTAGAGGAAGTAAGGCAAGTTCTTCTTGCAATCTCTGAAGTAGGGAGAATGAGATATTCTCCGTTTTTCCTGTTTCTAATTGACTTAAGTAACTCGGTGAAATATTTAGTATTTTAGCAAATTCATTTAAACCATACCCTTTTTGAAGCCGTAATTCCCGCATTTTTTCACCCAGGTCAAGTAACATAATTTCCCTCCGAATCAAGCTTTATTAAACATAATTTCGATATATAAAGAATATTCCCTTTAAATATTTGTGTTTTAAATATAAGTTTATTGATCTATCTCATTTTATTTAATAAATAGTCAGTAATCATGAAACAGATGCTGTCCACATATACTATTTTAATTAATTTATCATGCGGCTTTTAATAAGGAGGGAAATTAATGTACTTTATTTGCCCAGAACACGAGAACCATTATGAATTCTTATTAAAATATTTTAAAAATGATCATAAAGACTATAAAAAGGCTTGTTATATAGCTGCTATTCCTATAATTTTTAATCGTATCGATTTCACTGAGCGTCTACATGGACCATTTGATTGGTATTTTAAAAAGGAAAATTCTAATTTGGTGTATTCTTTAAATGATGGAGAAGGTACAAATTATTTAGTTGATTTGGGATTACATTTTTGGTCGGGGCACAATCCATTTCATTTAAATAATGCTTCGTATGCATGGAGAAATAATGATGATTACTTTAAGGTACTTCAACAAATTTGTGTTATGTAGATAGAAATCACCCTATTTTAATTTGGGTCATTATTTTTTTTATATAAGAGATTAATATTATATAATTGAGCCTAGAAAAGCTAATAGATGCACAATTGGAATAAACTATAGGTGGAGAATTGCAAACCTGAAGAGCAAAGATAAGAGGTAGGTTATTTACAGTAGGAGACATTGAGGGAATTATGAGGTCAAATTTCAAAGAATAAATAAAAATACCACTTTATGAGGAAGAACACCCTTTTATGTTGCGTTCTAATAAAATCAATTTGGGTCAATCATTTGAACCAAGCTCCTTTTCCTTATTAAACAAAATGGCTGGTTATTTGAACAAGGTCTTATTGATTTTACGACGAATATTAGTTATGTAAGAGTATTTAATTGAAGACTATAGGGTGGTTATTATGAAACAAAAAACTAATAACACAGCATTTTATCTTCTATTAGCATCAATTATTGTTGGTTCACAATTTAGAGAACATTTTAAAGGAATTCCAGAAATAATATCATTTGTAAGTTTTACTTTAATTTATTTTTATATCTTTTTTCTAAATCGCAAGACTTTAACACTGTTAATTTTGTGTGTTGTTTCATACATAACTTTTGCTACTAATTATACATTTTTCCATTTTTGAGTTTCAAAACCTTATTCAATTAAAGCATGCGTTATTTCAACAAGAAGGGCTGCTACAGTAGCCCTTTTTATAATGCTTAAGGAGAATTGAACAAGGAAAATATTAATATTAAAGAGAATATTGATATATATAAATATGAAATTCTATCACTTTTAGCACTATTAGATTTTTGGAGGAAAAGAATCATGATCGATGTTAGTAAAGATGAAGCAAAGCAAAAAGTAGATATCGGTGGAATCGAGTTACATTTTGAGTATTTTGGAGAAAAAAATGAAAATGTAACGATGATATTTGATTCTGGATATGGCTGGGATCTAAATAACTGGAAAACAATTAGAAATGAAGTATCAAAGTTTGCGAAGATGTTTATTTATGATAGAGCGGGAATTGGGGAAAGTGAAAAAGATGATAGACCCCGTCATAGTAAGCAAAATGTTGAAAACCTTCGTATTTTACTTCAAAAAGTAGGTATGAAACCACCTTATGTATTAGTTGGACACTCTTTTGGTGGAGCAAATGTTAGGTTATTTGCAAGTGAATATCCTGAAGAAGTTGCTGGGGTAATTCTTTTGGACTCAGTTCATGAGGATCAGAATATATTTATGGCACCATTATTTTCAGATAAAGTAAAAGAAGAATATTATGGTCAATTTAGATTTGAAGCTTCATTAAATGAATTTGAAGAAAGTCTTGAGCAAATTCGAGAATCTAGTTCATTTGGAAACTTGCCACTTTTCGTTGTTACTGGAGGTACACAACCTTACCATACACCCGAGTCTTGGGCTTACTGGACTAAATTTCAAAAAGAACTTGTAAAGTTGTCCACAAATAGTAAGCATATAATTGTGGATGATGCTGGTCATGCTATACATGTTGATCGTCCAGATGCAGTTATAAAAGTATTAAAAGAAATGCATGAAATTGTTCAATAAAACAATATCAGAAAATTCCTTATCCAACTAATGCAAGCATTAGTTCAATAAGAAAAATTCATTCGAAGTGTTTAATTAGTTAATGTTTAATTGAATATATTAAGATAAATATTCAATGTATAAGGAGGAAAAGTCTTGTATAATCCTAAAGTGTTCTTCTATTAGTTGCGGTTGGCACCAATGGCAATTGCCATAATCTAAATCCCCGCAGCAGGGAAGGAAATGTTAGATTTAGAAACAGTTTCAAACTGGAAAAATGAACAGAATAAAAACCACAAGAAAATTTATAAAGATCCTCGAAGAGAAAAACTTCTTGAATATCGCAAGGGCTTTAAATCTGTTCATTATGATAAAGAAGTAAAGGAAGTTCGAAAAGACGATTATCGAAAATATCGGAATCGAATGAACCATTTAATCAGAATTGAAAAATACGAACTAATTCACAAATAAAAAAAAACTAGTGGTAGGTTGACATGGTAGTAATAAAAGCGCAGATTAACTTCTGTGCTTTTTAACTTTTTCATTAAGTATAAGTGATTAATTTAATATTTCTTGTTCAACTAACGCATGCATTAGTTGAACAACATGATCGACGATTCGTCGGTCATGTTTTATTGGACTAAATGACTGTTTAGTTAAACATGAATAGGAACTTTGCTACTGGAATAATATTTTAAATAAAGGGAGGGAATTGTATGTCAAGCCATATCATTATTGCAACAATGAAGCGGATTGAAGATTTAAAATATGTATTTGAAAGACACATTTTGAATATTAGTTCAGGTGAGGAATACAGTATTGATTTGCCTTTAACTTTGCCATATGTTTATGAGATTTTTGGATATGAAAAGCTCTCCTTTATATCCTTTTTAGAAGAATTTATGGAGTTAGGTGATATAGTTGAGGTGTATGAATACTGTGATGGTAAAGAACTATTACCAGAATCGATAAATAATCCGAATGAAGCAAGAACGATCAACCTATTACAGCTTACATATAAAGATGAATTGGGAGAATATCAATTTGACAAAAGGAATTGGATGAATGAACTTACAACTCGTAGAGTAGTATCAAAGCGAAGCGTCACAACATTTATGAAATATTAAATTGACTTATACAACTAACGCATGCGTTAGTTCAACAACGATGGACTGCAATTGGTAGTCCTTTTTTATTGTACTTACATTAGTTTAGTTGAAGAACATTTTCTAATTCATTTTATTACCATTTTCAAATTTCCTTTTAACAATTAATATTGATTTAAGAACCTTGTAGGAGGAAATTGATTGAAATGAACGGATATTGGTTTATTTTTATTCCTTATGTAGTAATTTTTTTTATTGTATCCCAAGTCATAAAAACAAGGATAAAAAAGAAAGAGAAAAAATTCATAAAAAAATTCATCTTAATTGATACTTTTGGTGGGCTATTAGGCGGTTTGGTTTTATCAATTACTGCAAAAGCAACTATATTACAATCTTTGGTGGTTATCTTAATCTGTGGACTTTTTATGAATTGTTCTACGTATGCAATGTTCAGAGGTCGTAAATCATTTGGAATAAAAGATGAAGAATAAATTCTAAATAATTAATTCTTGTTCAACTAACGCATGCATAAGTTGAATAAAATTTTGAACTAATTTTGGCATTTTAATATCTACCAAAATATTATTAGAGAAGGAGCAGATAAGTTGAATAATTTGCCATTACGAATTAGACCAATTCATGAAGAAGACTTATTTTCACTTTGGACATTGATGTATAAAGAGAGTTCACCAGAGTGGAAGAAATGGGATGCACCATATTTTGAACATAAAGCTGTCACATTTGAGGACTATTTGAAAACTAAGGATTCTGTTGTTAATCAAGAGGATAGATGGATTGTTGAGGTAGATGGAAATGTCATTGGAACAGTTAGCTTCTATTGGGAACATAAACCATCTAATTGGCTTGAAATGGGAATAGGTATTTATGATCCCAACTATTGGAG
>NZ_NUQC01000034.1:0-61264 GCF_002585125.1 Bacillus sp. AFS029533
GTAATTTAATTGACAAAGTTGTTTTTCAACAGCGTGAAACTACTTTTCAATTTAGTGAAGTAGTTTTTTTATTTATTCAAAGATAGTTTATTAGAATTTCATTAAGCATCATTAGGAACAAATTAGTAAAAAAAAATTATAAGATAATCAGTCAAATTATTACAAAAAATACTAGTTAGAATCATTTATTATTATTGAATAAATAGTTATATGTGATAATGTTAACAGTAAGGATATCTATTTAGAAATACGGCTTAAGGAGAGATTCATATTTAAATGAACGTTTTTGACTTAAAGGCTTTTTTTACAGAAGAACATTTTTTACATCTCATTCAACAATACAAAGATTATGGTCCATTAGTTGGAATATCAATCCCTTTTATTGAAGCAATTTGTCCAATTTTACCTTTGGTCATTTTTGTATTTGCTAATGCTGCAGCATTTGGTCCTTTATTAGGCTTTTTATATTCATGGATTGGTTCTTGCTTAGGTTCCATTTTACTATTCTATGTTGTTAGAAAATTTGGTCAGAAACGATTTTTTTCATTTGTAAGTAAGCATAAGAAAGTAGAATCATCAATAGGGTGGATTGAAAAAAGAGGATTTGGTCCAATTTTTATTATGTTTGCATTTCCGTTTTCACCATCTTTTTTAATAAATATAGTAGCAGGTTTGTCACGTATTAAAATATCGCAATTCCTAATCGCATTAGTACTTGGAAAGTTTACTATGATCGCGATGATTAGTTATTTAGGGAAAGATTTAACTTCAGTGTTTCAAAAACCGATAAAAGCATTGTACATAGGAATTTTTATATTCGTATTATGGATTGTTGGAAAAGTGATTGAGAAACGTATGGACATCAAAGAAAAAACAACAGAGAAAAAGAGTTCGTCTCAATCATCTGATGAGCAATAGATCATTTGACTCAGGGAGGGTGAGAGCAACTTTATGCTAAGAAAAGAAGTATTTGACTGGGGAAAAGCGATCATTATTGGGATCGCAATTGCTTTTATTGTAAGAACGTTCTTATTTTCTACATATGTAGTTGATGGAGAATCTATGATGCCAACTTTAAAGGATGGAAACTTACTAGTTATAAATAAATTTGGATATGAAATTGGTGATATTAACAGATTTGACGTAATTGTATTCCATGCAAATAAGCAAGAAGATTATGTTAAACGTGTCATAGGTTTACCTGGAGATTCAATTGAATATAAAGATGATCAGCTTTATATTAACGATAAAAAATGGAATGAACCATATTTAAATGATTACAAGAGTTCTTTAAAAGGAACACCTTTTACAGCTGATTTTAATTTAAACGAAGTTACAGGTAAAACGAAAGTTCCACCAGGCTATGTTTTTGTTGAAGGGGACAATCGACCAAAAAGTTATGACAGTCGTTTGTTTGGATTTGTAAAAATTGATAAAATTGTAGGGAAGGTCGACCTACTTTATTGGCCACTTTCAAGTTTGAATACGAATTTTAACAAATAAGCTCCTTATGGGGGCTTTTCTTATTAGGTACACATTTAACCATTATTTACTAAATAATAACCATTATTCTAATACATTAAGGAGGAGGATATATGTCGTTTCAATTTATATTAGGGCGTGCAGGAAGTGGGAAAACGCATCACATTTTAAATGAAATTACGGATAGATTAAAGAATGAAACAAAAAATATCATCTTTATTGTACCTGACCAAATGACCTTTCAAATGGAATATGAATTAGTTAAAAGGCAGGAAAAAAAAGCAATTATTAATTCCCAAGTTTTTAGTTTTACTCGATTAGCTTGGAAGGTTTTACAAGAAACAGGTGGAATCAGTCGGATTCATATTGGCGAAATTGGAATTTCTATGATTCTTCGAAAGATTATTGAGGAAAAGAAAGAAGAATTGAAAGTTTTTCATCACGTTGCTGATCGACAAGGATTCTATAAGGAACTAACGGGCCTTATTGCAGAGTTTAAAGGTTTTCAAGTTTCTTCAGATGAATTATCATCCGTTATTTTACAAATGGAGCAAGATTCCTCAAAGGATCATATCTTTATTCAACAAAAGATAAATGATATTCAAATAGTGTTTGATGCTTTTAATACATATATGAAAGATAAGTATCTTGATTCAGAAGACTATTTAAATTTGTTGATTCAAGAATTACCTAAAAGTGATTATATAAAAGACAGTATTATATATATTGATGGATATTATGACTTGGCACCTCAAGAGCGAAATGTAGTTGAGGAGCTAATGAGATATTGTAGTGAGGTAAATTTCTCTCTAACAATCGACCGGCCATATGATGATTTTTTACCGCATGAATTAAATTTATTTTATAAACCAGCGCTTTTATATCAACAAATTAAAGAGATTGCTTTAAATACGAAGCAAACAATAGAGCAACCTGTTATTTGTCATCATAATTTTAGAAATCAATCGAATGATTTGAAGTATTTCGAAACGAATTTTGATAGCAGACCAGTTAAGCCTTCGTTTGAATCTGATGGAATTAAGATTATGTCGGCATCTAATCGTCGAGCCGAAGTAAATGGGATTGCGAAAGATATTATTAATAAGGTGCGCGATCAAGGATATCGATATCGAGATATAGCCATTTTCTTAAGAAATGGAGATTCATATTCACATTTGATTTCAACTATTTTTCATGCGTACCAAATACCCATTTTCATAGAAGAAAAGCGTTCAATGCTAACGCATCCATTATTTACGTTTTTACAAGCTACTTTTGATATCATTCAAAAGAATTGGAGATATGAATCGGTTTTCAATGCTTATAAAACGGAGCTAGTTTATCCATTTGAAAGCAATCGTGATAAGAATCGTGAACAGCTCGAGTTATTTGAGAATTATTGCATAGCGTATGGTAAGCAAGGAAAAAGGTGGACGATTGAAGAGCCATGGAAGTATCGAAAGTATCGCTCAACTGAAGGTATTGATCGAGGAATCACAAATGAGGAGTTAGAGTTCGAAGCATTAATCAATTCAGTAAGAGATTTATTAGTAAAGCCAATTCTTACATTTCAAAGCAATCTGAAGCAAGCTAAAAATGCGAGAGAAATGTGTGTAGCCTTGTTTGAATTTGTTGAATCGCTAGATATTTCAAGGAAGCTTCAACGTTTAAAGGATGATGCTGAAAATCGATCCAATTTAATTGAAAGCAAAGATCATGAGCAAGTTTGGAAAGGGTTTATTCAGCTTTTAGATGAATGCGTTGAATTAATTGGAGAAGAAAAACTGTCACGTAAAACATTTTTTGAAATTCTTCAAACTGGTTTTCAATCACTTGAATTTGCGAATGTTCCGGCATCATTAGATCAAGTTAACATAGCTGATTTTGATCATTCAAGACTACAAAATGTAAAGTGTGCTTATATCATTGGTGTAAATGAAGGGGTTATTCCAAGGAAGGCTAGTGAAGACGGACTATTAGGCGATACTGCCCGAGAGTTTTTACAATCATTTGGTGTGGAAGTAGCACCAACAAGTAAGCACCAATTATTTGTTGAAAATTTTAATATCTATACTGGAATTAATCGTGCAAGTCATGAGTTAATCATTAGTTATCCATTAACAAGTGATGATGGAAAAAGTCTTGCCCCATCAAGTCTCATTCAAAGGATAAAATCGATTTTTCCAAATATACATCAAAGATTTGAAAGTGGAGACTTAACTTTTAGTTCTGTAGAAGAACAGTTAACATCTATTACAAATTATGGTACAGCTTTAACGAATTTAGTATCTCAGCTTCAAGTTTGGTCGACTAGGGAAACTGAAACGAATATGGATTTATGGTGGACGCTTTATAATGTTTTAAGAGAAAACTCTGATTCAAAAGATAAACTGTATAAAGTAATAAGTAGCGTAATGTATAACAATGTCGCGAAAGATCTTGGAGAAGATTTAAGTACAGAATTATATGGGGAAGAATTGAGTGGATCGGTATCACGAATTGAGCTTTTCCATCAATGCGCATATGCCCATTTTGCACGATATGGTCTTAAGCTTCAAGAACGTGAAATTTATAAGTTTGAATCATTTGATATGGGTCAATTATTCCACAGTGCTTTAACAATTATTGGAGAGAATCTTTTACAGACCGGTAAAAGCTGGAGTAGTTTAACGAATTCAGAATGTGATGAATTAGCAGCAAAAGTAGTTGATGAAATCTCTCCAAAGTTTCAACGTGAGATTTTGCTAAGTACGAATCGATATATGTTTTTAAAGAAAAAAATGAAGGATGTTATTGCGAAAGTATCCTCAATTTTAAGTCAACAAGAGCATGCAGGTAAATTCGTTCCTATTGCTTTAGAAGTACCATTTGGTATGGGGAAACAGTTAAATTCTTATGAACTTCCGATTGATGGGAAGAGAAGAATGGTATTAAATGGCCGAATTGACCGAATTGATAAAGCAACAAGTGAAAAAGGCGATTACTTACGAATTTTGGATTATAAATCAACGAAAAAGGAATTAAAATTATCAGATGTATACTACGGACTTGCTTTACAGTTACTAACATATTTAGATATAGCTGTAGCAAATTCAACAACATTACTTGGAAAACACGCGGACCCGGCTGGTATTCTTTATTTCCATGTTCAAAATCCGATTGTTAAAGTGAAAAATAATATCGAATTTGATGAAATTCAGGATGAAATCTTTAAAAAGTTTAAAATGAATGGATTACTTTTAGAAGATCGAGAAAGTAATACGTTAATGGATGAAGCATTAATTCAAGACGGAAGCACTTCAAAAATTGTGCCGATTAGGCTTAAAAAAACCGGAGAATACATGGCAAAGTATTCAAAAACGGTAAAGCCTGAACAATACCCAATGATGACGAATTATATAAAGCAAAAATTTACTGAAGCTGGTCAGAAAATATACAACGGTTTTGTAGAAGCAAATCCATATCAGCAAAAGGATAAAATACCATGTACATATTGCTCGTACCAATCAGTATGTCAATTTGATGCGAATGTAAAAGGAAATGAATATCGTGTTCTACCTCCTTTAGAAGATAGCGAAGCATTACAAAAAATGATCGAGGTGGTGAATAAAGATGAGTAAAGAAGAAAATAACGCAAGTAAAACAACATGGACAGTCGACCAGCAAAAAGCGATTGATTTCGAAGGGTCAGATATTCTTGTAGCCGCTGCTGCTGGTTCTGGAAAGACGGCTGTTCTTGTTGAACGGATTATTCAAAAAATCATTCGTGATGAAAATCCAATAAATGTCGATGAATTACTTGTTGTTACTTTTACAAAAGCAAGTGCCCAGGAAATGAAAGAAAGGATTGGGATTGCATTAGAGAAACAACTTGTAAATAATCCTGAATCTGATCATTTAAGGAAACAAGCTTCTTTGTTAAATAAGGCTTCAATCTCAACTATTCACTCTTTTTGTACTGAAGTCATTCGATCAAATTACTATATGGTAGAGTTGGATCCAAACTTCCGTACTGCAGAAGAAATTGAGATTCAATTACTGATGGATGAAGTGTTAGAAGAGTTGATGGAGTCAGAATACAGTGATGAATCTAATTTAGTCTTCTTTGATTTAGTTGATCGATATACTAGTGATCGAGATGATAATGATTTACCGAAATTAATATTAAAGCTATATCGTCATGCAATTTCGAACCCAAACCCTAGTGAGTTTTTAAATGCATTCATTCACCAATATAATGTAGTCGGTAAACCAGTTGATGAGATCCCTTTTATTCAAGAACTTAAGAAATTTATTCAAGATGATTTGTTTGCTTGTATTAACACTTATAAACAAGCATTGGATATAATAGATAGCCCTGATGGCCCAATTAAATATGTTGATGTTTTTAAAGAGGAGTATGGTAATTTAGAATGTTTATTCCATGCCTCAGAAAAATCATGGGAAGAAATTAATGTTGGTCTACAAAAAATAGTATTTAATCGATTGCCCACTATTAAAAAGACAGAGGGTGATCAACAGAAAAAGGAACTAGTAGCGAATTTCCGAAAAGATGTTAAAAAGAATATTGATGATATAAGAGACAAGTATTTTAATCGAAGCATTGACGTTCAATTAAAACAAATAAGTGAATTAAAGCCCCTAGTTGAAAAGTTAATTGAACTTGTTAATCGTTTCATCGTATTATTTAAAGAAGCAAAATTAGAAAATGGAATTTTAGATTTCAATGATTTAGAACACTATGCACTTGAAATTTTAAAGGAAAAAGACGAAAAAGAATTAGTACCTTCATCGGTTGCAAGAGTATATCAAGAAAAGTTTAACGAAGTGTTGGTAGATGAATACCAAGATACGAACTATGTACAAGAATCGATTTTAAGATTAATCACAAAAGGTACGGGAGCTTCTGGTAATCTTTTTATGGTCGGTGATGTTAAGCAATCAATCTATCGCTTTCGATTAGCAGAACCACAACTATTTATAAATAAATACAATTTATATGAAAAAGAGAAAAATGAAAGAACTGGTTTAAGAATCGATCTTTCTAAAAACTTTAGAAGTAGAGCGGAAGTATTAGATGCAACCAATTTTATTTTTCAACAAATTATGGGAAGAGAAATTGGTGGAATTGAGTATGATGAAGATGCGATGTTAAAGCTAGGTGCGAGCTATCCTGAATACTCAGATTGCGCTGCTGAATTAATCTTATTAACGAATTCGGATGAAGAAGAAAATGAGCCTGAGTTCAGTGAACAAGAAGATGATGATCTTGTAGAAGAAAAGCTTGAACAAATTGAGGCAAGGTACGTAGCAAGAAGAATTAAGGATTTAGTTGAAAGTGAATATTTAGTAACGGAAAAGACTGGAGAAATGAGACCAGTAAAATATAATGATATTGCTATTTTAGGTCGTTCATTATCGAATGCTGATTTGTATATAGAAGAATGCAAAGCGTTAGGTATACCGCTATATGCTGAGAAATCAAAGGACTTATTTCAAACAATTGAAGTGGCCGTCTTTTTAAATTTATTAAAGCTAATCGATAATACGATTCAAGATATTCCACTTGCATCTGTCCTACGTTCTCCAATTGTAGGACTTTCGGAACCGGAATTAACGATGATTAGACTTAATCATAAAAATGGTTCATTTTACGATGCATGTCAAGATTATCTAAATAATTATGAAAACCGTCATAAACAGCTTTCAATTAAATTAGTAAATTTCTTTGAACAAATAAAGGAATGGAAACGACTCGTTAAAAGGGAGACACTTTCAATCTTTATTTGGAAGGTATTAAAGGAATCTACATACTATGACTTTGTCGGAGGCTTACCAGGTGGTAAACAAAGGCAAGCAAATTTAATTACGTTATTTGATCGTGCTAAAGCATTAGAAGAATCAAATTATAGAAGTCTATTTCAGTTTTTAAGATTTTTAGATCGTATGCAAGAAAGAGAAGAAAAGCTAGATGAGGTTCGTATTTTAAGTGATCAAGAAAATGTCGTTCAAATGATGACAATCCATAAAAGTAAGGGATTAGAGTTTCCTGTCGTGTTTGTCGTGAATACATCTAAGCAATTTAATATGCAGGATTTAAGAGCAAAATTCATTTTACAAAAGGAATTAGGTTTGGGTATGAATTTTGTACATCCTGCTTATCGTACGACTAATACAACCCTTTTGAAGGAAACAATCAAGCGCAAGGAACATGAAGAGTTAATTTCCGAAGAGTTACGAATTCTTTATGTTGCATTAACTCGTGCAAGAGAAAAACTTATTTTAGTAGGTAAAGTAAATGATGCACAAAAAATGATTGAAAGTTGGAAGAAAGTTGAAAACCATAAAGAATGGCTACTGCCATTAAACATGATTAGTGGTGCTAAAAGTTATCTTGATTGGATTGGTCCTTCGATCATTCGGCACGATTCTAGTAATGCAATTAGACTCGACGATGATTTGTGGCACACAGAAAATGAAATTCAGTTTTACCCATGTCGCTGGAATTATTCTATTGTAGATGCTTCTACAATTCAATCATTGGAAGCTGAAGAAGTAGAAAATGATAAAGTAGAAGTATTTCAAGCTTTCCAGTCAAAGGAACCGATTCAAATTAAAAATGGTGAGCTTCATGAAAAACTAGAAAATCAATTAAACTGGCAATATCATCATACACAATCAACTCTATACCGACCAAAACAATCTGTTACAGAATTAAAAAGAAAAATGCAAGAGGAAGATCCATATAGTCAAAGTTTTACAGCGACTAAAACAAAAGATTTTCCACTTGAAAGACCGAAATTTATGTCAGAACAAAAAATGAACTCAGCTGAAAAAGGAACTGCTGCCCATGCTGTTATGCAAAATTTAGATTATCAATTTGTCTCATCTCATGAAGACATCATAGATCAGATAAATAGTATGGTTTTAAAAGAATTAATTACCCAAGAGCAAGGGAAAGCTGTAAATAGCTTGGAGATTTTTGAATTCTGTCAATCACAGCTTGGTCAAATAGTGGCAAACTCAAATCAAAATCTTCGAGAAGTACCATTTAGTTATGGTGTTTCAACAAATGAAATTTATAAAGATTGGGAAGATGAAGAGGAAGTTGTATTAATCCAAGGGATCATTGACTTACTTTTAATTGATGGAGACGAGGTTATATTAATTGATTATAAAACCGATCGAACTGGTGCATTTGCAACAAAAGATGCCTTGAAGCAAGAAGCAATTAGAAGATATGGTGTTCAACTCGATCTTTATTCAAAGGCAATTGAAGCGGGGATGGATAAAATGGTTAAAGCTAAATATCTCTACTTTTTCGATGGTGGTCATATTATAGAGTTATAGGAAAAAGCGATGCATCTGCATCGCTTTTTTTGTGATTTATAGAGTCGCTACTTCATTTTGATCTACTAAATCAGCATCTAACGTATTAGTTGCACTTGCACCGTTTATTGTTGCCGGTAGAAACCCAGTATTACCTGAGCCCGAGCCAAAATATGATTTTGTTTGCGTTTTTGGTGAGATATTATTAAGATCTCCTGTATTTATATTTCCTTCATTGCTTGTGATGACAATTGCTCCAAGAAATGTTGGCATGAAATATTCTCCTTTCTTAATCGTTAATTTTTGGTTCTGATATTTCTTCTTTTTGTCTTGTTACTACAGGTACTGAAGGCACGCTTGGTACTACTGTGTGTACTGGAACTACAGGTGCTACAGGGACTACAGTGTGTGGCGTTACAACTGGCGAAACTGGTTGAACAAGTACATCCTGATGAAGGGGTTGCATAGGCTGCGTCATCATTGGCTGTATTAGTTGAGAAAAAGTCGGTTGGGCATGAAAGCCTGGAGTTTGGTAATGTATTGTAGGTGTTGAAATAAAATGTCGTATTTGATGTACTCGGGATAACATTGTGGCATCATGAACTGAGCCGATAACGGAAGCGCTGGCTGAGCTTATACCATTATAATTGATTGAACCAACTTGGATTGTTGGATTAAGATTTACTCGATTTAAATTTACAGTAGGAACATCTTGAAGATGTTTTGGAGTGATTTTAAAAATTGGATATATTTCAAAAATATCTCTGTTAAAATCAGCAAACACATTTCCTTCTTCTTGAAGTGCAAGAGCGTTTGACTCCGCATTCATTGAAAATACATCCCCAAACTGTAAAATGCTCGAAAATAGTACAGTATTTACATCATATCTTTCTACTGCGGCTAAACGAAATCTTGGATCAATTTTAAACATTAACTTACAGATAAAGGTACAAATGGTCCAATAATTAATGATTCTGGTGGTGTGTCAAAAATAGAAGATAGTGAAATATTATGAGCATCTCCAACCAAAAATAATGATGAAGATGAAATGGCTGTAAATTTTATTTCATCAACCTGTAAATTGCAATTTGTTACATTTAAATTCATCCTTTATTCTCCTTTCCAATATTATGTGGTAAGTTTTGTAAAAAGGCACTATAGGCAGTTCGAATATCTCTTAACATGTGTAAAACGACTTCTTCAGAATATCGTAGTGGATTATCAGCGAAGTTTGGTTTATTTTTATATAAATCAATATAGTAAGGAATCCTAATATCCATTTGATTTCGTATATCATCAATCATCATTTGACGATAATAATCATCTACAGCAACTCTAAGCTCTGTTTCTAATTGGAGGATGGTTTCTAATGCTTCTTCCTTTAAATGGAAGTTAATTCTTTCTTCTATATATGATTTCAAAGCTTTCATATTATTGTCTGGTTTAATATCAATTTGCTGGTTTTCTACAGTTAAATCATCAAATGTAGGGGCTTGAAGTGGATTCAGCCCTATTGTTAAGGTGCCATTTAAATTTTCAACTTTTAATTGGTCAAATTTATATTCAATTTTATCAATTTTTGTCTCAGGTCTTTTAGAAAGTTCAAGAACAGTAGCCTCAAGCTGAACTACTTTCGCTTTTAATTGTTCTATTATTTGGGACTGCTCATATAGTAATTGCTCAATTTGAGTCTGTCTTATTTCTAGTTGATTCATAGAATTCCCTCGCTTTCAATTTGCTACAGGAATAAAATTATGTTTGTTGCGAGGTGTGAACGATTTGACCTGGTTCAGTAATTGGTGGTGCTGCCTCTAAATAATCTCCAGTATTATTCGTTATCGTTTTTGCATTTATATTTCCTGTTGTTCCAATTTGAAAAACAGATGAGTTTACGATCCCACCGGTTTTAAGCTGATTAATAATAATAGTTTGATGTATATATATATTCAAACGACACCCTCCTTTACATGTTGCCAACCATTGGTTGATCGACTTGGTCTTGATCATATACGGTCGAAATACTTTTATTGTTATAAACTGTTACATTATCACCAGTATTAAACGAACCAGCACCGGCGTACGTTTGAGCACTACTTTTAGGTATGATATTATATGCATCACCCACGTTAACTACAGCGCTACTACCGATACTGACGATATTTATTACTCCAACATAAGCAGGCATGACTGTACACCCTTTGTTCTTTTTATGATTATGTATTATATGGCCATTTAACCTAAAACGTGATTGTAGACTATGTATTGTTAAGAAGTATTAATTTTAATAATAGGAAGAAAAGGGTGAAAGGGAAAATAAAATAGATGGGATATCTATTTCTATAACCAAAAAAAATACTAGCAGCAATTAGCATAAACTAATCGCAAGCTAGCTATTAGGCTCTCCTTTTAGAAGAGGTAAAGGTCGAGATCATATTCATTAGCCTGTCCAATTCCTGGCTACATAAAACTGTTTTCTTGTTCGTAAAGCCATATCGTCCCGCATAATATACCATTCGGGCCCTTTTTTTCTCTATAACATGAAGCAGCAATTTAGTCACCAACTTTGTTCAAGAATAGGGAATTATGTCTAGGTCTCACGATGTATGTAATGCTATTATACAAAATCATTTTCATATGAGAAGACATTCGCTAAAAGAAGTGTAAAACTTACAAAATACTACAATATTCATCTGCATTCCATCTTGGAATAGTGGAAATTGAAAGGTTTTTGTAGGATAAACTATACGGAGTGTCGAATTGTAAGGAGCTATAGATGATATTGAATTTATTTTCGACAGTAGATTACAATCCTAGATTAATATAATTTATGATTTTTAAAAATGAATATTAAGTCATGTTTTCGAAAACGGTTAATGGGTATAAAATCATAGCTTATATTTTGAACAATTTGTGAATTTTTTAAAATCTTTTCCATTTCCATTTCATCTAGATTTTTCCTTATTCAAGCACTTATGTTATGATTATTTAGAATATATAATTGGGAGGAAATGAAATGATTCACTTACATATTACATCGTGGGTAATCGCTATTATTTTAGCTTTAACTGTTGGGCACGGATACAAAAATGGTTGGAATGTGAAAGTTGCCCATATGATTTTACGTCTTTTATACTTTGTTATTTTAGGAACTGGACTGTATTTATTTATTCACATTTCAAATAAAGAAAATATGCCGTCTAATTTGATGATGCTTTATAACGTAAAAATGACACTTGGTATTCTTATGTTAGGTGTGTTTGAATATTTCACAGTGTCTTCTAAGAAACACCGTAAAATGGTTGTTCCTGCAACTATTTTTACAGTATTTATTTTAGCTTTATTATATTTAGGATTTAGATTACCACAAGGTTTTCACTTCTTTGCTTAATAAAAAACTGTCACAAATTTCTTGTGACAGTTTTTTTGTATTTATGAAAGTTGAGTTAATAGGTAGCGGTTACCTGTTGCTTTCGTAAGTTCAAATCGATGGTTTTGTTCTTCAGATGAAATTCTAAATTGGTGATATACTGAACAAACAAGTTCTCCATTATCAAATACGATGAAATTTACTCCTTCTGAAGGTGAACCTTCAGGCTGAAATGAAAGGAAGTTGTGACAGTACAAGCAATCGTATAAGGAAAAACTATGCGTATTTAGTAGGTACGCTAAAGTATAAAATGATTCATCGGTCAAATTTTTTAATAGTGAATCGAAGCTATATAAAAGCTTTCTTTGAATACGAAGGATATCGCCATTTTGTAATTTTTTCTTTCTGGAATACTGAATAAGAAAATTACCATTTTTTAAAGAAGCAGGAACCCACTCTTCATTTATAGAAACTTCAAAATCTTCATCGATAAGATCCTCAAGTAAAAATGCCTCATCGGTTTCATCATCGAAAAAGACCCATTCATCATTTATTTCTTCAATTGCTCCAATAGTAAAAGCGCGAGGTTGCTTTTGAAATAATTGTGATCGGTGCTTAAATTGCATTAAGTAACCTCCAGTTACAAGCGTTCTGCTGTTCATTGTTAAATTACATAGGTTCAAGTGAAAAGTAGTGATTCGGACATTTTATTGAATCATAAAATTAAGTATTTAATAGAATCTTTTTTCGTTCGAACCTTTTTTTGAATCTCGAATATTGTTTAAATGGATTAAAAATTTTACTCTATTTTCCGACCGGTATTAGGATTTATAAATCATAATAGCTGCGTTTATTTCGATTTTAATAAAGCTGCTACTTTTTTCATTTATTGACATAACTTAACTATTTTATAACTATGCAAAAATTAAAAAAACGTATGGACAAATATTGATAAGTTACAAACTTTTTTTGAGGATTAACGCACCTATTTTTAAAAACAATAATACGATATAGAATTAACTTTAGTTTTATAGGGAAATAGCCCAGAAAGGAGAAAAAAACATGTGCGGTATAACTGGGTGGGCAGATTTTCAAAAGGACTTATCCAATGTAAATTCAATGACAAAAAAAATGGCTGAAACATTGTCTAAACGAGGTCCAGATGATACGAATATTTGGACGTCGAATCATTGTAGTTTTGGCCACAAAAGATTAGTTGTAGTTGATCCAGTAGGTGGAAAACAACCGATGCGTAAAACGAAAGGTAACTTCACGTATACGCTTTGCTACAATGGCGAGTTATATAATACTGAAGATATTAGAAAAGAACTTTTAAAGAGAGGCTACACGTTCCAAGGGCATTCAGATACTGAGGTTCTACTAACAAGCTATATTGAGTGGAAGGAAGCATGTGTAGACAAATTTAATGGAATATTTGCCTTTGCAATCTGGGATGAAGAAAAGGAAAGTCTATTCATTGCAAGAGACCGTTTAGGAGTTAAACCTTTATTTTATAAAGAGGACTATAAAAGATTATTATTCGCTTCAGAAGTAAAGGCAATTTTAGCAAATCCTGGGGTAAAGGCTGAATTAACTGAAGAAGGGCTCTCAGAAGTATTTGGACTTGGTCCATCCCGTACGCCTGGAAATGGTGTTTTTGATGGAATTAAAGAACTCCGTGGTGGTCATGCTATGACATTCTCAAGAAATGGACTTAAAATATGGAAATATTGGGATGTTAAAAGCGATATACACACAGATTCAGTTGATGAAACGATTGAAAAAGTACGTTTTTATGTTGAAGATGCAATCGTAAGGCAATTAGTTTCCGATGTGCCTTTATGTACGTTTTTATCAGGTGGAGTGGATTCTAGTACGATTACAGCAATCGCTGCTAATCATTACGCTAAAGAAGGAAAAGGACAATTAACCACATATTCAATCGATTATGAGGAAAATGATAAATATTTTACTTCAAGTGTATTCCAACCAAATTCAGATGCACCTTGGATTGAGTTAATGTCCTCAACATTTAACACAAATCATCAAAGATGTGTTATTACAAACGAAGAACTGGTTCAATATTTAGATGAGGCTACAGAGTGTCGTGATCTTCCAGGAATGGCGGATGTCGATTCTTCATTATTATGGTTTTGTCAAAAAATTAAACAGAACTTTGTAGTAGGTTTATCAGGAGAATGTGCTGATGAAATTTTTGGTGGATATCCTTGGTTTCACCGAGAAGATGACTTGAATAGACCAGCGTTTCCTTGGATGAGATCAACAGAACTCCGTCAAAAGCTTTTAAAAGACGAATGGAGTAAGAAGTTGAATTTAGCTCAGTACGTTCAAGATCGATACAACGAGACTGTAAAAGAAACGCCAATCCTTGAAGGAGAAAGTCCATTAGAAGCTAAAAGAAGACAACTGTTTTATTTAAATCGTCAATGGTTTATGTCGCAACTGTTAGATCGAAAAGATCGGATGAGTATGGGAGCGAGCCTTGAAGTGCGTGTTCCTTTTGCAGATCACCGACTTGTGGAATATGTATGGAATATCCCTTGGGAGCTTAAAATGTATGGGGATCGCGAAAAAGGTATCCTAAGAAAATCACTTGAAGGTTTGTTACCAGATGATATCTTATACCGCAAAAAAAGCCCTTATCCAAAAACGCATAACCCGGTATATACAAAATTAGTGGTTCAAAAATTAAAAGAAGCTTTAAAAGATAAAAGCTCAGCTCTTTATGAGTTTCTTGATAAAGAGCAATTAAATGCTTTAGTTGAAAGTGAAGGAAAAGCATTTCAAGTTCCATGGTACGGACAATTAATGTCTGGACCTCAGCTATTAGCTCATTTATATCAAATTCATGTTTGGTTTAAAAAATTCAATATTAATGTGAAAGCTTAAATTATAGGGGTGATCTTTTTCACCTCTTTTTTGTATGTTTAAATAAAGTAGCTAGAGGAGAGGGGGAACTGCAAATAAATCGGAGTTAAAACCATGCAATCGCAAATAAAAGATGGGAATCGCAAATAAAATCTTGGAATAGCAAATAAAAGTGGGAATCGCAATTAAAATCGTGGAATGGCAAATAAAAGATGAGAATCGCAATTAAAATCGTGGAATGGCAAATAAAAGATGGGAATCACAATTAAAACCGTGGAATCGCAAATAAAAGTGGGAATCTCAATTAAAATCGCGGAATGGCAAATAAAAGATGGAAGTCGCAATTAAAATCATGGGATGGCAAATAAAAGATGGGAATCGCAAATAAAATCGTGGAATCGCAAATAAAATCGTGGAATGGCAAATAAAAGATGGGAATCACAATTAAAACCGTGGAATCGCAAATAAAAGTGGGAATCGCAATTAAAATCGCGGAATGGCAAATAAAAGATGGAAGTCGCAATTAAAATCGTGGAATGGCAAATAAAAGACGGGAATCGCAATTAAAATCGTGGAATGGCAAATAAAAGACGGGAATCGCAATTAAAATCATGGAATGGCAAATAAAAGATGGAAATCGCAATTAAAATCGTGGAATGGCAAATAAAAGATGGGAATCGCAATTAAAATCGTGGAATCGAAAATGACAAATGAGAATCATAATTAAAATCGTTGAATTCCAAATAAAAATTGTATCGATAAAACGCACGGTATCAGTTAAATTCGTTACATAGGTGCATTAACCTTAAATCATTTGTGTAAGTGTAATAATATATAATTAATCAATTAAAAACCTAGTCATCTATAACGACTAGGTTTTAATAATTTAATAATCATTTTGCAATGCGTCTCTTCCTTCTTCACCAGTGCGGATTTTTATTGCGTTTTCAATCGGGTATACAAATATTTTTCCATCACCAGGTTTTCCTGTTTTTAACACTCTTTTTGCTTCATCGATTACTGCTTGAACAGGTACATCACATACGACTATTTCAACTTTTATTTTTTCATGTAAATTGATTGTTCGTTTTTTTCCTCGATACACTTCTGTATAGCCTGATTGCATTCCACATCCTAAAACGTTCGTTACGGTCATTCCTGTGATTCCTACCTTTGAAAGTGCATCTTTTAAAACATCAAATTTATCTGGCCGAGTAATGATTTCAATTTTTGTTAATTTTGCAGTCATTTTTATCCCTCCTTATATACTTGCGTCGTGATATGCTTTTTCTCCATGAATGCTTAAGTCAAGGCCGAGGTTTTCTTCCTCTTGATCGACGCGGATGCGGATGAAAAAGCCTATAACTTTCACAATTAAAAAGGTAATAACTCCTGCAAAAAGATAGGTCGCTAAGATAGCGAGTAGTTGTTTCCAAAGGAGTGATATGTCACCGTAAAAAAGTCCGTTTGCACCAGCACTATTTACTGATTTTGTGGCGAATAATCCTGTTGCAATAGCTCCCCATGTCCCTCCGATTCCGTGACAACCGAATGCGTCTAAAGCATCGTCATATCCGAATTTATATTTTAAGTATGTTACTGCTAAAAAGCATATGACTCCACCTAAAAATCCAATTACGATTGAAGAGAGAGGTGTGACGAATCCGCAAGCAGGTGTAATTGCAACTAATCCAGCTACGGCACCACTAACTCCACCTAAAATAGTAGGTTTTTTATTTACGTACCATTCCACTAGCACCCAAGCAACTGAAGCTGCAGCAGCCGCAGTATTTGTATTAATGAATGCAGTTAATGCCACATCATTTAATGTTAAGGCACTACCGACATTAAATCCGAACCACCCAAACCATAATAGTCCTGCGCCTAATACAGTTAGTGGTAAATGATGAGGTGATGTAGATCCGAAATCTCGTCTTTTGCCAAGAAGTAGAGCCAGAACTAAGCCTGAAACACCGGAGGAAATATGGACAACTGTTCCACCAGCGAAGTCTAAAGCACCTAGATTACGAAGCCAACCATCCACGCCCCAAACCCAGTGAGCTAATGGATCGTAAACAAATGTTGTCCATAAAAGAGTAAATAATAGAAATGCTGAAAATTTCATGCGCTCAGCGAAGGCGCCTGATATAAGAGCAGGAGTTAAAATTGCAAACATTAGCTGAAACATCATGAAAAGATTATGAGGGACTGTTGCGCTGTAGTTATCATTTGGAGTAAAACCAACATCCTTTAATGCTGCCCAAGAAAAGTTACCAATCAAATGATTAAAATCTGGACCGAATGCTAAAGAGTAACCAATTAGCACCCACTGGATTGATACGATTGCCATAGCAGAATAGCTATGCATTGTAGTACTTAATACGTTTTTACTTTTAACCATACCGCCGTAAAAAAGTGCCAAACCAGGTGTCATAATCATGACTAAAACAGTTGAAATAAAAAGAAATACACTATCCGCAGCTTGAATACCATTCATCTTCATTCCCCATTTCTTTAATGTTAGTTTTTATAACATTAAATGTTATATAAGTTATCATATTCAGAATATATGCAAAATTCAATAATAATTTCACGAAAATCCCAAAAAAATATATAAAATTATAATGAAAACGCTAACATGTATCGTATTTGTTAGAAAATCTAACATAACGTAAATGAGTGAATAAAAATACAGACCCACATAAATGAGTCTGTATTTGAAAGGTTGATGTCAGACTGATAGAAAACTGTTATCTTACGAGGCTTGAAGGCTGAAGAGGAGCGGAGCAACCTATGAAAGTAATGAGCACCGCAAGCAGCCGGAAATCGAGTGTTTCCCAACAGTCAACAGATTCAAGTAAATGAGTCTGTATCTTCTATTTGTAAAATTAAAAAGTCGGTATCTAGTAGATCAACACCAATTGAATCAGACTCAGTTGCAAACTGTTCTCCATTCCATACATTTGTAATTCTTTTCTTACGTAAATTTATTGGTACTTGAACTGATTGTTTTTCGCTTGAGTTATTAATTATGATAAAAAAATGATATTGATTATTCTTTCTTTCATACATAACAATGTCAGGTTGGTCAGTTTGTACCCAATTAAACTCACCGTCATTTTCTAAAACTGGATATTTTTTTCTTATCAAAATCAATTTTTTTATGGAATTAAAAATACTCAAATTATATTGTGATTTGTCCCAAAGCATACAACTTCTGCATTCGGGATCATTTCCACCTTGTAGACCAATTTCATCTCCGTAGTAGATACATGGAGTTCCAAAGAAAGTAAATAAAAAGACATATAATAGTATCACTCTTTTTTCATTATGATTACATTGTGTCAGTATTCTTGGTGTATCATGTGAACCTAATACATTGAAGAGTGCTTTGATTACAGGTAATGGATATTGAGCTATTAAATCGTTAATCGAGTATTGGAATTGAATCTTTGAAATTGATTGATAACCAAAATATGCAAAAAGAGATTTCATTAGAGGATAATTCATAACAGAATCGAATTCGTCGCCTCTTAGCCATGGCATTGCATGGTGCCAGATCTCACCGACAATAAATAAATCTTTTTTTAGTTCCTTCATTTTTTTATGAAATAGTTTCCAAAAATAATGATCAATTTCGTTTGCTACATCTAAACGCCAACCATCTATGTTAAATTCTTTTATCCAATAAGAACCTATTTCTAATAAAAAATTCTGTACTTCTTTATTTTCAGTATTTAGTTTTGGCATTTCCTTAACGAAAGAAAAAGTTTCATAAGCTGAATTGTTTTGTTCATCTTTAAAAAAGTGAAACCATTCAAAAAAGGCGGATTCCTTTCCGTTTTGCAATGCGTCTTGAAATGGAGGAAAGGATGCACTTGTATGGTTAAATACTGCATCAAGCATTACTCGAATATTCTTTTCATGACATTTTTCGATTAATGTTTTTAAGACTTTTTCATCTCCAAAAGTAGGATCGATTCTAAAATAATTGATTGTATTATATTTATGATTAGAATTTGCTTCAAAAATAGGCGTTAAATAAATTCCGGATATTCCTAAATTTTTAAGATAATCTATTTTTTGAATAACACCTTCTAAATCACCACCAAAATAGCTTGAACTCGTTGGTAGAGTAGAGCCCCACGGAGTCGAATTGATAGGATTATTCTTGTTATTTCCACTTGCAAATCGATCGGGGAAAATTTGATACCAAATCGTATCATGAACCCAACTCGGCGGTGATATTAAATTATTTTTATGAAGAAATGGCAATGTAAAACAGTTTGACTGATCATTAGGGGTAAAATTGCTTGAAAATCCGCCCTCACCGTAAAATAGAGATTCTTGCTCATTTTTTAAAAGAAATTGATATTTCATTCGTTTATTTGGAGGGATTACATTTACTTCCCAGTAGTCAAATAGTTCTGTGGAAAATGCAAGATACATGGAGAGTGATGATTCGATTTGCCAACCTGAATCATTAAATTTGAATGGATCTCCGAAATAAAAAATAATTTCTGTACAATCACCTTTTTTTGTTCGAATTCTTAAACGATAGGTTTTATCATCTATTGAAAAAGCATATTGATCATATGGCTGATGATATATTGATTCAATTTGCATGATCCCACCCTTTATTTTTAGTAAAATTTTAATATTAATGTTTGCAAGGAATTAACTTGCTATCTAATTTAGTAACAGTATAATTAAATAGTGTGTGCAATCGCTTCCATTTTTATGAAATTTAATTTAACATTTGAATTTCATTGTAATATTTTGCAAAATAATGTAGAGAGTGAAATTTTTGTACATGCGAGTGTCTTGCAGGGGGAGAAAAAATGAGGCGATTTGGTATTTTAATACTAGTATCCGTACTATTTTTTAGTACGTTACCAAGTATTAGTTTTGCAGAAAAAAATACAACTGATTTAAGAAAAGAAATGATTTATCGAATTTTAGTTGATCGTTTTTTTGATGGTAATCCTATGAATGATAAAAATACAGACCCGAAAGATTTAAATAAATCTCAGGGTGGGGATTTGGACGGTATTACCCAAAAATTAGATTATCTTAAGGATTTTGGATATAATGCTATTTCTATTTCACCTATTTTTGAGAATGACACAAATTCATATGATGGATTCTCGGTCGTTAATTTTAGAAAAATTGATCCAAGGTTCGGAACAAATAAAGAACTCAAGAAGTTGGTAAAGGAAGCACATAAACGTAATATAAAAGTTTATATTGATTTTGTTACAAATAATGCTTCGCCAAATAGTGAACTTGCTAAAAGAACAGATTGGTTTAATCCTGAAAATAGTACAAGTTCAGAAAAGAAATGGATAAATGGGTTACCTGATTTTAATGAAGAAAACAATGAAGTAGCCAATTACTTAATCGAAACAGCCAAGTATTGGATGGATCAAGCTAATTTTGACGGATATAATTTACAAGAAGTAAATAATGTACCTGTTTCATTTTGGGAATCATTTAATAAAGAAATAAAAAAGAAAGATCCAAATTTCATTTTATTTGCTGATTTAAATGCCACAAGTGATATAGATCTAAATAAATATAAAAATTTAGGTTTTAATGGAATTTATAATGTAGATTCAGTAGCTGATTTGGCAAATACATTTTCTTCACAAAATCAATCATTAACTGACATAATGAAGCAACAAGCGGATTTAAGTAAGCAGTTAGGCTCGACATTAATGATTAACTATGTAGATGATGAAATGACTAAGCGTTTTGTTTCAGTAGCTGTATCAAAAGGGCAGTATCCACCTTCAAGATTAAAGTTGGCACTTGCATATTTATTTACAACACCAGGGATTCCGTTGACGTATTACGGGACAGAAATTGCACTAAATGGTGGAAACATCCCTGATAATCGAAAAGGAATGGATTTCCGTACTGATGAAGATTTTTCAAAATATATTAAAAAATTGACTGAATTAAGAAGAACTTTACCGTCACTTTCTGATGGTGATTTTGAAGTACTGTATGATGATTCTAAAGGTATGACTTTAATTAAGAGACATTACAATGATGAAACTACAATCATAGCAATAAATAATACTTCTCTTGATCAAAAGGTTCATTTAGATTTTGACGTCGTTAAAAAATCTAATGAACTAAGAGGGATGTTAAGTGATGATTTAGTTCGTCCAAATAAAAAAGGATTTGATATCGTCCTAAAAAGAGAATCTTCAAATGTTTATGCAGTTGCACCTAAAACTAGTTTAAACATTGGAGTGATTATTGCAATTCCATCTATTTTTGTAGCGTTTATCATCTTTTTATGGTTTGCAAGAAGACGAAATAATGAAGAGAAATAATTACTAGTTTGCCTAAGCTTAGAATACTTGAAATGATTGCGATCTTTTTAGTATTCTAAGCAAATTAGTAATAGATTAAATCCACTAGATTCCAGTATAATAAACGGGGCATCGACTTGTGAAGGAAGATGTGGATTATTTCAAGTATCGATAATCTTTTAAATAGAGTCTACATCTAAAGAAGAAATGATAACGTTTACATTCATTCGTAAATAAGGGGAATTAAAATGACTATTACAATAAAGGATGTTGCGAAGAAAGCGAATGTAGCGCCTTCAACGGTGTCTCGAGTTATCTCAAACAACCCAAGAATTAGTGAAAAAACAAAAAGAAAAGTTAGAAAAGTTATGGATGAACTAAATTATCATCCCAATTTAAATGCAAGGTCATTGGCTAATCGATCTACGAAATCTATTGGATTAGTTTTGCCACCAGCACTAGATACATCATTTCATAATCCTTTTTTTGCAGAAGTAATTAGAGGTGTAACAGCGTATTCGAATCAAAAAGATTACTCTCTTTATTTTATAACAGGAAACAATGAAGATGAAGTTGAGCAAACTGTGATTAAAACAATTAGAGGTAGAAGAGTAGATGGAATTATTCTGCTTTACTCTAAGGAAAATGATAAAATTATTGATTATTTGAACGAAAATAACTTTCCTTTTGTTTTAGTAGGAAAGCCTTATCATTCAATTGATGATATAACATATATTGATAACGATAATTATGCAGCTGCTAGAGATGTAACGAATTATTTAATTGAACATGGACATCGACAAATTGCGTTTGTTGGAGGAGAAAGTAGTCTTCTAGTAACTCAAAACCGTTTACGTGGATTCCAAGATTCAATGCAATTAAACGGACTTTCAGTAAATGAAGAAGAAATTATATTTACCTCATTTACGAGAGACGGTGGAAGAAAAGCAGTAAATCAATTGCTAGAACTAAAAGAACTTCCGACTGCAATTGTTGTAACTGATGATGTATTAGCATTAGGAATTATAAGTGTATTAAGCGAACATAACATTTCAGTCCCGAAAAACATTTCAATTATTAGCTTTAATAATGCAATTTTTGCAGAATTAGCAAATCCACCATTAACTTCTGTAGATATTAATATTTATCAATTAGGCAATGAAGCAGCAAAAAATATTATTACAAAAATTGAAGAACCAGATGGTACTGAAAAAAGTATCATCGTTCCATATAAAATAGTAGTCCGTGGTACATGTGTAAAAAATGAAAGATTAACGTTAGTAAGTAGCTAATTAAATTTATAAAAGTTAAAAAGAGGATGACTAGTTTCATCCTCTTTTCATTATGTATATATTTATCGGTAATTCAAAAATTGAACATCAATTGATAAATCTGCACCTTTTACAGCAGCGATAATTGCTTGTAAATCATCTCTACTTTTAGCAGTTACACGGATTTGATCATCTTGAATTTGTGATTTTACTTTTAATCCACTATTTTTAATGATTGTATTGATCTTTTTTGCATTATCTTTATCAATACCTTGAACTAATTTAGCTCTTTGTCTTACAGTACCACCTGAAGCACCCTCAACTTTACTGTAATCTAGATTTTTAATAGGAACATTGCGTTTAATTAATTTATTAATTAATACGTCTTTTAATTGCTCTAACTTATAATCGTCATCAGATACTAAAACTAGTTCTTCTTTTTCTAATGTAATTGAGCTTTTGCTTCCTTTAAAGTCATAGCGAGTTGCGATTTCTTTTGTAGCAAGTTGAATCGCATTCGAGACTTCTGGTAAGTCTACTTTTGAAACAATATCAAATGAACTTTCTTTTGACATAGATAGAATCCCTCCAATTCGTTAATACTTGTATTATAGTGTATGATAGACGAAGTAACAAACTTTCATTATGCATGATATAATAATTTTTAGTTTGAAAGTTTAGAGAGGATGTAACAAAAAATGAGTTTACAAGCAGGAGAGATTGTAACTTTAGTTTGCAGTCGAGAAACGGATATTGGGTATATGCTTGTCCAAGATCAGGAAGAAGTATTTTTACATAAAAATGAGGCATCTGGTGAAGTTGAAATAGATCAAGAAGTAACTGTATTTTTATATCATGATTCTAAAGGTAGACTTTCTGCAACGATGGAAATGCCATTCATTACAACAGAAGGTTATGGATTTGCAAAAGTAGTCGATAAACTTGATGGAGTAGGTGTTTTTGTAAACATCGGCATTTCAAAAGATATTCTTTTAGAAAAAGGTGACCTTCCACCTCTTCAAGAAGTTTGGCCTGAAGAAGGCGATGAAATTTTTTGTACGTTAAAGCAAACAAACAAAGGTAGACTATTAATTAAAATTGCTACTGAACCAGTCATGAGAGAGTTCTCTGTTCCGGCTGAACCTAGTATGCTTAATAAAAATGTTACAGGAATCATTTATCGTACTTTAAGAGTGGGTTCTTATATTTTAACTGATGAACGATTCATAGGTTTTATCCATGAATCACAGAGAAAAACTGAACCTCGCATTGGTGAAAGAGTAAGCGGACGCATTATTGATGTTAAAGATGATGGAAGTATTAACGTATCACTTTTACCAAGGGTGCATGAAGGATTAGATCAAGAAGCAAATGACATTTATGAATATATGATGAGTCGTGGTGGGGCAATGCCTTACTGGGATAAGAGTGACGCAGAGGATATTAAAGTAAGATTTAAAATTAGTAAGGCTTCATTTAAACGAGCGATGGGTAGATTATTAAAGGAAAATAAAATCTATCAAGAAGACGGTTGGACATACGCAAAAGAACTGTTTGAGAAGAAAGAGCAATAATTAGAATGTGAAACCACTTCATTGAATGAAGTGGTTTTTTATAAGGGGCGAACAGTTTATTTACATCAAATCAAAAGACAGTAAAAGTTGTTCAGAAAAAAGGTAAGTTAGAGATAAATTCGGATTAAGCATTAAAAATCTAACAAACATATTTGGATATTGATTGATAATTAGCCTTAAAATTTCACCTCAAGCTTTTAATTGGTATTTTCGAAAACTAGTAAAACCACTTTATATTTGAGAGTTTTTCATATTTTGAACAATAGGGAAAACAGATATTAAGTGAACAATTTGAAATGAAATGCATTTTTGATCAACTATTAATTCAATTAATAATAACAAATTCTAGTATTTTTTCAGAAGTTTAAAGACTATAAACAGAATAGACTGCTTATTTACTCAAAGTAAAGGATACTAATTTAGCTTTTTAATGTTAGACTTTTTTGATGAGTAAGTTGATTGGAACGAAAGGGTGCTCGACTCCTATGGGATTAGCGGGAAGGCTNNTCCTTTTACGAAAATTTGGTAATTAATTGACAATAGAGTTTTTCAACAGCAAGAAACCACTTCTATTGGTTTTTTGCTATTTTTTTACAATTTACAGGCATACTAAACATATGAATATTTAGGAGGCTTGTAGGTGAATGACAAAAAAGAATTGTTAATAAAAGTTCTTGTAGTAATATTTGGTGCATTTATGAATGCTTTTGCGATGAATTGTTTTTTAATTCCTGTCAGTGTTTATTCAAGTGGTTTTTCTGGTTTAGCTCAGTTACTTACTAATTTATTAAATGATTTTACACCTTTTTCGGCTTCTACTGGTATTTTACTTGCAATATTAAATATACCCGTCATCATTTTAGCATGGAAAAAAATTGGTCGATCTTTTACGTATTTTACGATTTTAAGCGTTGGAATCACGACGTTATTTTTAGAAGTAATCCCAGTAACGCCTCTTTTCTCAAAAGATATTTTACTAAACGCTGTATTTGGTGGATTAATTGTTGCAGTGGGGATTGGATATACATTAAAGTTTGGTGCTTCAACAGGTGGATTAGATATTGTTGCACTAGTATTATCACGTTCGAAAGGAAAACCAGTTGGTACATACTTCTTCCTGTTTAATGCGTTAATTATTTTAACAGCGGGCTATATTTATGGAATGGAGAAAGCACTTTATACACTAATTAACCTATACGTAACGTCTAGATTTATTGATGCAATTCATACTAGTCATATTAAAGTAACTGCCTTTATTGTTACAACAAAAGGTGACGAGCTGCGTAAAGAAATTCATTCGAAGTTAGTGCGAGGAATTACTGCGATTAATGCAAAAGGTGCCTTTACAAATCAAGATAAACAAATTTTAATGATGGTACTATCACGGTATGAACTATATCATCTATCGAAAGTCATTAAATCCGTTGATGAAAAGGCGTTTACAAATATCGTTCAAACAATTGATGTATTTGGTGAATTTAGGAAGTTTTAAGAGTGGAATTTTATTAAAAAAATCATAAAAAACTGTTCGACTTATACCGAAATTATTGGAAAAGTTGAACAGTTTTATTTTTTGAATCTTATTAATAATAAGGCTTTTTCAAGTTTAGAAAGTTCTTATTGTCTTTCAGAAAGATTTAAATATACTTAAACTATTGGATGAAATTCTACATGTTTTTTGAATCGTTTAAAACGTTTTTTAAATATTAAAGATGATCGACACTTTTAGAAAAAGATTTCTTACCAGCTTGTGCATTTTTTCTTTCTTGTGCATTTTTCTTTTCTCTTATAGCGTTATTATCTTTTGCTTTTTTGTCATTATCACTAGTAGGCATATTTAAGCTCCTTTATAAGAAATGATAATGTTAGGTTTGCCTTTATCACCTTAATTATGTATGTGTGTTCGTTTTTCCATTTTGGCTTTTGTTAAACAACTCTGATGTTTTTACAGAGGCAAATTTTTTATTATAGAGAGAAGTTTTATTTTTTTGAGGAGGAAGCAGAGTTGGTGGAAAGAAATAAAGAGCTATTATTTAAGCTGATTGTCGTAATGATAGGTGGTTTCTTAAATGCGTTTGCAATGAATTGTTTTTTAATTCCTGCTAATGTTTATTCAAGTGGTTTTGCAGGTTTAGCGCAGTTACTTTCAAATATTATTACTGACTACACTCCGTTTACTGCAACGACGGGGATTCTTTTAGCGTTATTAAATATTCCTGTTATCGTCTTAGCATGGAAAAAAGTTGGACGTTCCTTTACGTTTTTTAGTTTCTTCAGTGTAGGGATTATGACATTATTTTTGGAAATCTTACCTATTAAACCGATTTTTTCTAATGATATTCTGCTTAATGCAGTTTTTGGTGGTTTAATTGCTGCGATCGGAATTGGTATGACATTAAAATTTGGTGGATCTACAGGTGGGTTGGATATTATCGCCTTAGTTCTTTCAAAATCAAAAGGGAAACCGGTTGGAACCTATTTCTTTTTATTTAATGCAATTATTATCATTACAGCTGGTCAGCTATATGGAATGGAAAAAGCTCTTTATACTTTAATCAATTTATATGTTACTACTCGTGTAATCGATAGTGTTCATACAAGTCATGTTAAGCTAACGGCAATGATTGTCACTACAAAAGGTGAAGAGCTTAGAAAAGAAATTCATGCGAAGCTTGTCCGTGGAATTACACAAATGAATGCTACTGGAGCATTTACTAAACAAGATAAAGATATTTTAATGATTGTTTTATCTCGTTATGAATTATATGATTTGGAAAGAATTATAAAAAGGGTAGATCCTAAAGCTTTTACGAATGTGGTACAAACTGTTGATGTCTTAGGTGAATTTAGAAAGATTTAAATAGAAAAAGACTAGCAAAAAGGTTTAATTTTGGTAGTCTTTTTTTGATTTATTTCAATTTAGTATTTTCGGGTTTTTCTTTTCCTTTTAATTCATTAAAAATTGAAGCAGAACTTTGAGTATTCTTGCTTAAATTATTATTGTTAAGTTGAAATCCGTACGACTCCATTAGTGTTTTAAACTCTTTAATTGTTAATGGTTTCGCATCCTCAGCTAATTCAAATCCTAATAAGCCATTTGGCTCAATTGTAGCAAATTTAATATCCTCAAATTTATTAATTCCTTCATTTCGAATACGCATTTCTAATTGATCAACCGTTAAACGTAATTTTTTTAAATTTTTAACATTCAACTTCCCGTTTTCTACTACAATTTTTGATTTTCCTGTAAAAAATTTTTCAAGAGTATTAGATTTCATCTGTAAATATTCTAATGCAAGTAAAGTTAATACAAAAACTGTAGCAGCAACAATTGTTTTTGTTAAGCCTTTTTCAATAATTGGAGTAACGATAATTGTACCAATCGAAATCATAACAATCGTTTGGGGCAACGTCATTTGTGAAATTGATTTTCTTCCAGCTATTCTTAATAGTAAAATGCCAGCTAAAATTAGAATAAATGAATGAAAAATAGTATGCATCATGTGAATTCCCCTTTCAATTATAGGTAAGGAGTACATATGTCATTGATCAAGCTTTATTATTATTAATAGACAATTTTAATGATTAGATAAATACTTAATTAATTTTTCTTTTAATTTTAAGATTTATGCATTCGTATTTAAATCATCTCAAACTGTAAGTAGAAATGACACGAAAGTTAAGTCTAAAGTTAAAAATTCCTAGTGTGTTTCAATTTACTAAGTATCAATAAAAAAGAGAACAGCAGAAGCGGTCTGTTGTTCTCAAATTCAATGATCATTTTTAATCTTTATTTATATACCTTCATTGGAAGATAAGTTAATGACTGCCCAGTTGCCGAAGCAGTTAAATTATTTTCTAATTCAAACTCTTTAACCGGTTCGATATCTAGTCAAAATATTTTTTATAGAGTACAAGGTAGTAGGATATGGAATATGATTGGAAATATATTTGATGGCTAGTAGTGGTAATTTTTTTGCGAGAAGGTGTTTTAATCTCGAATATTTTGTTAAAGTAATTTCTCAGCTTTTTGGTATAATTTAGGGTAAGGATATTAAAAAGGTGGAGATTATTTTGAAAAAGGGATCGATTCTCTTACTAGCTTGTTCGCTACTTCTTTCTGGTTGTGGTGCTAAGAGTGACAAGGAAATAAAACCAACACCAAGTACAAAACAAACTGTAGGTCAAATTAATGAGATAGACGTTGAAAAGCTTTTATCAACACTTGAAGTTACAGAAGCTAACGGGCTTGTAAAGATGAAATATTCATTACGTAATGATAATAAAATCCCTGCAAATTTTACATTCCCTTCATCACAAACAGTTGATTTTACAATTAAAGATGAGAGTGGACAAGTAGTTTATCAATCATCTCGAGAAATGGTTTATGCACAAGTCATTACAAATGTTGCAGTTCCTAGCGGAAAAACACAAGTTTGGGAAGAACAAGTTAATTTTGTAAATAAAAACCTTCCATATGGTAATTATGTAATAACTGCAAATTTCGTTGCATCAAAGGTTAATGAGAAGAATCTTAATGGGGAAATTAAACCAGTTACACAAACAGTTACCTACCAGAAACTTCTTCAGTAAATAAAGAACAAAGAAACCGAGAACTAGTATAAATAAAAAAACAACCAAAGGAGTATTCCAATGGTTGTTTTTTGTTTTTAATGCTTTAAATTAAGCATTAAAGCTTTGGCTATTACTAGCTTTTCGCTCTTCTGCTTCAGCTAGTGTAAAGTGGTAAGGGAATTTTTCAGAGTACTTTGTAACAGAATCAGAACTTTGTTGAATAAAGCGCTTAGACTTATTACTTTTGCCCATTATGATTCCCTCCTAAATAGGAAAGCTTTTTGTTTTTGACTTCTCAAGAATTTCCAATAGTAATTGATCAATATCAAAAAGTGGATAATCCCTTTGGTGAAGTCCTTTATAGAATGCTCATTTAGCAAATTGTTATAAGTGGTTATTATTAGTTATCTTTGAAATTAATGACAAAGAAAAATTATATTTTTAAGTTGAAAAAATCTTCGAGGAAAATCGCGATTCCATCATCTTGATTCGATAATGTTGTGTGATTTGCAATATTCTTTAATTGATGAATTGCGTTATCCATAGCAACACCATGACCAGCATATTCAATCATTTCCAAATCATTGTCCTCATCCCCAAAAGCTATAATGTTTTTTCGAGGAATATTATAAAAAGATGCTACTTTTTGTAGACCTATTGCTTTATTCATACCTGCTTTAACAATTTCGATTATATGATGAGGTGCTGCCCAGCGACGGTGATCAATTACTTCAGCGTGGACATTGGATAAGTGCTCACGAATACTTGCAACATGAGACTCTTCACTATCGATTAGAAGACATGTTGGCGCTTGAGTAAGATTTATCACTAAATCTCCGTGGATTATATCTTCTTTTAAGTAGTGGAAAAGTGGGAGGATCTCCTCTTCGTGTTTATCCGCGTATACATCATCCATTACTTCAGCATACATATTTTTTAATTCATACTCTCTACAAGAACTAATTACCTCTTTTGCCACTTCTAAAGGTAATGATTCGTGATATACTCCCCATGAATCATCTAGAGGGTGATGAACATAAGCACCATTAAAGTTTACAATTGGAGTTGTAAGTTTTAATTGGTCATAATACATTTTACTAGCTCTAAAAGGTCTACCAGTTGAAATACATACTTCGTGACCCTGATTCATTAACTGTTGGATCACTTTTAAAGTACGTTCGGATATTATTTTTTCATCCGTTAATAAGGTGCCGTCTAAATCTAGTGCAATTAAGTGTTTTGTTTTCATATTCATCACCTTTTATTTTTTAATGTTAATCTCTTTAAGAAAAAATATTATTGGATAAAAAGCCAATAATTACTAATGATACCATCTTTTTAAAAGAAAAAACTTTCTTTTTAGAGGAACAATAAGAACCTAAAAAGAAGGAGGAATGGATTATGGGACAAGCACATCAATTTCGACCAGGCGACAAAGCACCAAATAATGGGGTATACGTGGAAATCGGTGAAACAGGAAGTAACGTAACTCGCCCAAAACAAATTAAACTTCAGGCAGGAGAAGTTTTTCCAGATACACAAAACCATAACAGAAAATGGACATATAAATCTAAATTTAAATAATTGTGGATCATAGAAGAGTAAAAAAAATAAAACACTAAATATGTATAAAAAAAGCGCTTTCGATTAATTGATCGAGGGCGCTCTTTTATGCGTTTACAATATACAAAATATTGAATGTATTTATCAAAATTTTAGTATTTTATAAATTATCTAAATCTATAATTGATGACATATGTATATACCAAGTTGAACGTTTTTGGGTGCTACAACATATGTTATATATAGATTTTAGTGGTGTTTTGCAACAGGTTCGTTAGGGATTATCGCTTCGCTAAGAACTGAAATAGCTAAAGATAATACTACAGCCATAACTGAAGCAGTTGTGAAATTATACTCTCCGCCAGTCATTGAACTTAAAACGTAAGCTCCCATTTGGCATAAAACAAAGCTCCAGAACAATGTCATAATAAAACGCACTCTAATCACTCCTATCTAGTTAGTTCTTATCATATTATATACCTAGAAATTTGATAATTGAAGTTATAATTAAAAAGTTTTAATTAAAAAAAGTAACTTAAGAATTTTTTCATACCTATTTTATAATTCCCCAAAAATACTACATTAATAATAAGGTGATAGGAATGCCTGTAACTGAGAGATTTTTTAAACAAGAGGATCAATATGCAGTTATTCATCTACCTATTAGACCGAATGGTTTCGGAGTACTCTATGTCGGTGGGAATACTCATTACGTAGATAATGCACATAGTTGCTTATTGCAGCATTTTGATAAAAGAAAGTTATTATCAACTTTAACAGATGAAGGGTACACAGTGTTCACTTCAAATTTGTATGGAAAAAATTGGGGTTCTGATGACGCTGTCGATTTAGCAGAAAGCTTATATCATTCAGTTATGAGAAAAGAAATTTTGAATCCATCAATTCATATAATTGGAGAAGGTACTGGTGCATTAGTCGTTTGTAAATTACTCGGCCACTTAAAGGGAAAAGTCAGAAGTATTTCATTGTTAAATCCATCGTTAAATTTAAAAAATGAATTAGATTTAGAAAGAGAAAATAAATTGTTCTATAAAAGAACAGTTCATGAAATTTTAAAAGCATATAAAGCGCCGGATATATATATGGTTATAGATAGAGAATGTTTTTTTTATGAAACAATCTCACCGATTAAAATTTATACCACAACAAGAAATCATTATAAATGGAAAAGCGATATTAGACTTTTAGAGGAAGAGCGACATAAAAATAATTTACCGATTTCGATTTTGATTTCATTAGAAGAGAAAAAATTTGATTGTGGCAGAAACTTAATAAGGTTTTTAAAAAAATATCAGGATGTTTTATAGTCTCTATATTTTTTTTGAATAAATTTCCTAAAAGAAGGAGGTTAATAATGAAAAAGTGTGCTGTTATTGGATCCAGTGGATTTATAGGATATGAGTTGGTTTGCCAACTAATGGAATATAACGATGTTTCAGCCGTTGTGATGGAAAAAGGAAATGAAAGTGATTTAATAAGTGAAGAAAAAATCTTTTCAATCGGAAGAAATGCAAGGGTTATCTTTTTAGATGAAGAGCAATTTTTATTAGAGAATGAGCAATATGATACTATTTTTATTTGTCATTTTTATGACGAACTAAAGTTAAAAGGCTCAATTAATAGTATAGAGTTTACAGAAAAACTATTTAACAAGATCATGAGCAAAAGTAAGGATATTATCTTTTTATTGTCTACAAAAAAAGAATTAGCAGATTTAGAAAGAACTGTAAATGAATTGAGTAAAAATATTGATTGCAATATTACTTATATTGAAATTCCATCTTTATATGGACCTTGGGAGCCATCCGCAGGCTTAGTTCATGAATTGATTGTTCAAGACTTAGGAAAGAGAAATGTATCCATAAAAAATGTATACGGTTCGAATGAAATCCTATTTGTAGAAGATGTAGGGAAAGCAATTCGAATAATTTCTGAGAAGGAATTAAAAGAACATAAATATATCATTACAGCTAAACAAAGTATGTTCTTACCAGAGGACGGGAATTTCACCGGATTACAAAATATGATCGACGGAATAAAGTTCACTCAAATGAGAAATTATATTGATGCAACTCCTTTTGTTATTATTAATACAACTTTATTTGAGGATGGTATACAAAAGCAAAAGCAGCAAATTCAACAGCATTTTCATCTTTATTAAAACTTTTTTGATGAAAAAATTGATTGAAGCTAATGGGGTGCTCGACTCCTATGGGGTGTAGGGAGGGCTTAAGACCCCACAGGAACCTACGTGCCGATGAAGCTAAAGTCTCGCTCCATTGAAAGGTGGAAAGCGAGCATTCTGTAAGGAAATCAAACTTACTTGGGCTACTTTACGAAAACATGGTTAATAATGGCAAGATTGTCTTTCAACAGCGTGAAGGAAATGGTTCATTTTGAACTATTTCCTTTTTTGTAGTAGAATACTATTCGTTTGAAAATTCGCTTTGGCTTTGAGGTCCGTCCAATTGAGTGGTATTCTTTTTATGAAATGATTCATCTTTTTTACATAGCCTAGATTTAAAAAGATAAAAATGTAGACAAAGTACATATTATTTCATAAAATTAGTACCAGGTAATAATAAGAAGACATAAAAATAATAAAGTAAGGCGGGGATATTAATGAATGCTGGAATTTTAGGTATTGGCTCATACGTACCCGAAAAAAAGTTAACTAATTATGATTTAGAACAAATGATGGATACTTCAGATGAGTGGATTGTTAGTCGTACTGGTATTAAAGAAAGAAGAATTGCTAGTGACGAACAAGACACATCTGATTTAGCATATGAAGCTGCGGTAGAAGCTTTAAAAGATGCAGATGTAAAAGCAGAAGAACTTGACTTAATTCTTGTTGGAACTGTTACTCCAGATAAGTCGTTTCCATCAGTTGCATGTGTAATTCAAGAAAGACTTGGAGCTAAAAATGCAGCTGCAATGGATATTAGTGCTGCTTGTGCTGGTTTTATATACGGAGTTGTTACTGCAGCTCAGTTCGTAAAAACTGGTACATACAGTAGAATTCTAGTAATCGGAGCTGAAAAGTTAACTAAAATTGTTAACTGGGAAGATCGAAATACGGCAGTTTTATTTGGTGACGGTGCAGGTGCTGCGGTTATCGGTCCAGTAAGTGAAGGTAGAGGAATTCTTTCTTATGAATTAGGAGCGGACGGTACAGGTGGTAAACATCTTTATAAAGGTGGAGATCATTTAGTAATGAATGGTCGAGAAGTGTTTAAATTTGCAGTTCGTCAAATGGGAGATTCATGTGAAACTGTATTAAAATTAGCAGGATTAACAAAAGAAGAAGTGGATTTCTTAATTCCACACCAAGCGAATACTCGTATTATGGACGCTGCAAGAGAAAGATTACAGCTTCCTAAAGAAAAAATGAGTGTAATTATTGATCGTCATGGTAATACATCTTCATCTTCAATTCCAATTGCACTAGTTGAAGAATATAAAAAAGGAAATGTTAAAGAAGACGATGTATTAGTATTAGTTGGATTTGGCGGCGGATTAACTTGGGGTGCAATTGCACTTCGATTCGGAAGATAATCTAATTGAAGGAGGATTTTTAGATATGAAAAAACGAGTTGTTATTACAGGTTTAGGTGCTGTATCACCTATTGGTAATGATATAAATACAGTATGGGAAAGTTTAATGAATGGAAAGAGTGGAATTGGTGTTCTGACTCGAAAAAATCCTGAAAATTTCCCGGTTAAAGTTGCAGGAGAAGTAAAAGACTTTGATCCTGAAAAATATATTGATAAAAAAGAAGTTAAACGAATGGACCGTTTTACTCACTATGCAATTGCAGCTTCAAAAATGGCATTAGAAGATGCAAACTTTACGATTGATGAAGAAATTGCTCCAAAAGTTGGTGTTTGGATTGGTTCTGGTATCGGTGGTATGGAAACATATGAAGAACAGTTTAATACATTCCTAACAAAAGGTGCACGTCGAGTAAGCCCATTCTTTATTCCAATGCTAATCCCTGATATGGCATCTGGACAAGTATCGATCTTAACAGGTGCTAAAGGTCCAAATGGTTGTACAGTTACAGCTTGTGCTTCTGGTGCAAGTTCGATTGGTGATGCTTTCAAAATTATTCAACGTGGCGATGCAGTTGCAATGATTACTGGTGGTGCAGAAGCACCAATTACTGATATGGGTCTTGCTGGATTCTGTGCTGCTAGAGCTTTATCATTAAATCCTGATCCAGAAAAAGCTTGTCGTCCTTTTGATAATGCTCGTGATGGCTTTATCATTGGTGAAGGTGCTGGTATCGTATTCCTTGAGGAATTAGAACACGCATTAGCTCGTGGAGCAAAGATTTATGCTGAAATCGTTGGATACGGAACAACTGGTGATGCACACCATATTACAGCACCAGCTCCAGGAGGAGAAGGTGGCGCTCGTGCAATGAGAATGGCACTTGATGATGCTGGTTTATCAGTTGAAGACATTCATTATATTAATGCACATGGAACAAGTACTGAATTAAACGATAAATTTGAAACGATGGCAATTAAAGAAGTATTTGGTGAACATGCATACAATGTACCAATTAGTTCAACAAAATCTATGACTGGTCATATGCTAGGAGCTGCTGGTGGAATTGAAGCAATTATTACAGCACTTACAATCCATAATAAAGTAATTGCTCCAACGATTAATCACCAAGAAACTGATAGCGAATGTGATTTAGATTATGTACCAAATGTTGCTAGACCATTTAATGTAAAAGCAGCAATTTCTAATTCATTAGGATTTGGTGGACATAATGTAACTTTAGCATTTAAAGAATACACTAAATAAGTTTAAAATTTATTTAAATTTTGGACACACTAGCTTAGGTCTTTACCTAAGCTTTTTTTTATTAGAAATCACAGTGTAAAAAAAAGTAACTTTCACTAGTTAATTATCATACTTTAATAGTAAATTGAGGTGATTAACTTGGGATAATGCCAACTTATAAATGGGTTGATTTTATTGAAGATAAACAATTGGTAATGAAAAAACTTTTACCATATTTTCCGAAATATAATGAGGAAAGTTTATATAAATATCTTCTTTCCCACGGTTTATCGAGGCTGTCAACCTTGAGTAAAGATGATCTGAAACAACTAGATGAAGAAAGTATATGGAAAAGCCTTTCAGAAGAGTTTGAGAAGTTAAAAAGAGAATTTAATGGACCAGACATACCTATATTTATTTTACCTTGTCATAGAAGTGCAAGTATGTTTAAAAACACGACTTATCAAAGGGGCGGAATCGCACATAAAAATTGTATTTGTTTATTTTTGTCCCCATTAGAAGGAATTTTACAACATAAAGCAGTATTATTACATGAGTATCATCATATTGTAAGATTGACAAAGTTATATAAAAACAAAAAGGTCACATTACTTGATGCAATGATTTTAGAAGGGTTAGCCGAAACTGCAGTTTTAGAAAAATATGGAGAAGCAGTTCAGGCACCATGGACAAATCAATATTCTTCCAAGCAATGTGAATTATATTATAAAAAATATTTAATAGATAAACTTGAGATAACAAGTAATGATGATAATTTTTCAAAGTACTTGTATGGTGGGAACGGAATTCCAAAATTATTGGGTTACAGTGTTGGATATGACATTGTTAAAAGTTGTACAGAGCAGACTGAATGGTCAACTGATATCCTTTTACGAACGCCAAGTAAAAAGATTAAGGAAAACGCAATACATTATATTTCAATTTGAATGCAAACGATTCCAGGGCATATCAGAGCTTATATAATGTATTGCAGTATTAATGTATCAGAGATGCTTTAATCTATGATATTTTAATAATTTATTGACGATTTTTCATTCAGTTTGTAAAACACTTTTTGTAATTCAGTGGAAAATGGAATAAATTAGTGAATCACTGACCATACTGAAAGTTACATACAGTTGTGAAGTGAGGGGTAGTAAATGTTGTATTTACATGATGTATGGGTCAATTGGTTTGAAGGTGAAGAAAATGGTTACAATGTCTGTCATTTTTTTGAATGGAGAAAAGATGATAGTGTTGAATTATTAGACCAAGTTCCAGTCATTAAAGTTACTCCAGAGTTATATCAGTATATTGAAAATGAACTATTAGAGCTTCCTTCCGGTCTATTAACTGAAGTGTTTCAAAAGTCTTATGTAAGAAAGAATCATGAGCGTATTCAGCTAGATTATTGCTTTGTAGTAACTGACGGTAATGGTATTATTGCGATTGACACAATTGGGTATAATATTCCAATTCGAAAAAGTCGTTTAATACCAAGGCAAGAACAAATGGTGTATGATATGACAGCCGAGATTGAAGAGAGCCATTATAATCTTCAAAATTTAGTAAATGATGAAACAAAAGAACATCATATACTGTCACCGTCGCCAATTATTATGAGCGGACTAACAAGAAAAGAAAGACAACTAAAGCAGTTATTATTTATGGCGTTAGATCAACTTCATTCATCAAAAAATCCTTCGGAGATCAGGTATTGGTACACTGAGTGGAATCCAAGATCGTATCAACATATTCAGGATTTGTCATTTGAGGACATTTGGTCTCAATTATATGACGAAATAAAGAGTGGTTGGTCAGAGCGACATGAGCAATTATGTGGAAGAATCGTTAAAGGTCAACCTTTCTTTGAAAAACTATGGGAAATGGAACACGAACAAAAAGTAAACTAAAAGAGGTTATTTAAAATGACCTCAAAACGAAAAAGACCCTCAAGGTGATATAAAGTGCCTTGTGGGTTTTTTAGTGATTTCTTGATACTTCGACCTTTTCCTCAAAGTAAAGAAAAAGGTGTCTCTAAAGTCCTTTGACTTATAAGACACCCATTACTATTTTAATTTTTAAGTAAAACAGAATTATTTTTTTCTTTTGCGACCTAATCCCATAGCATTTTCCATTTTTTTAATCATTTTACTCGCAACGGCATTTGCTTTTGCAGCTCCTGCATCTAAAATATCATCTAATTCAGTTGAAGAAATAATTTCTTTATAGCGTTCTTGTAAAGGACGTAATCCATTTACTACTACATCTGCAACATCTTGTTTGAATTCTCCATAATTTTTACCAACGTATTTATTTTCCAATTCCTGAATTGTTTCACCAGTAAATGCTGAGTAAATGCTTAATAAATTTGAAATACCAGGCTTATTTTCTTTATCATACTTAACAATGCCTTCAGAGTCAGTTACAGCACTTTTAATTTTCTTTTCAATTACTTTCGGATCGTCTAAAACAAAGATCGTAGCTTTTTGATTTTCATCGGATTTACTCATTTTTTTAGTTGGATCAGCTAAACTCATAATTCTAGCAGCGTCTTTACTAATTCTAACTTCAGGGATTGTAAAGATATCGTTATATTTCTTATTAAAACGCTCTGCTAAGTCACGAGTAAGCTCTAAATGTTGCTTTTGGTCATCTCCAACTGGAACTAAGTGGGTACCGTATAAAAGTATATCTGCGGCCATTAAAGGTGGGTAAGTTAATAAAGCAGCAGATACACCATCTTTACCAGTTGATTTATCTTTAAACTGTGTCATACGCTCTAATTCACCGATATATGATATACATTGCATCATCCATCCTGCTTGAGCGTGTGCAGGTACTTCAGATTGAATGAAAATAGTTGATTTTTCTGGGTCTAATCCAGCAGCAACATAGATTGCAGAGAGACTTTGAATGTTTTTACGTAAAGCAAGTCTGTCTTGAGGAACTGTTATTGCATGTTGATCAACAATACAGAAATAACAGTTATAATCATTTTGTAATTCAATGAATTGTTTAACCGCACCTAAATAGTTACCTAAAGTAATACCTCCAGATGATGTTGGTTGAATTCCACTAAAAATAGTTTGCATCTTAAAATCCTCCTAAATTAAGCTAATTAAAATAAAAAAAGCGGCATAATCTCTCTATTACATAGAGACGATTAAACCGCGGTACCACTCTAGTTATTCCAAATAAGGAATCACTTATGCATGAAATCATGCTCTCATCTATCGTTTGAGTTACGTCGAAGCCTACTTATACTATATGTTCGGTTCGAAGCTCAGAAGTCCATTCGACAGGGAGCATGACTTGTTTTCACCATCCACAAGCTCTCTTAACATGCTAAATCTGTGTACTACTCTTCTTCATAGCTTATATATACTTTCTATAGATAATATCTTAATTATATTCAACTTTCAAGATGTTGATACATCATTTAGTAAATAATGATAAAACTGAATAAAAAAGAAAGGATAATTAAAGTAATAGACGCCATAAGTAATGGTTTTGTAATTGAAAATCTATATCTTCTATAGATCATATCCTTTTTAACAGTAAGTGATTCATCACCAGTCATCTCTGCCATCTGTTGGTCTCTCGTTCCGAAAACTTTACGCATTCCAAAGCGAGTGATATTAAAAAATCCACTTTGTACGATTAGTAAAAAACCACCTATAACAAATAATGTTAGTCCGATATAGAATATCGTGTTCGTGAAATGAAGGAAAAAGTTTAATGTTCCTTGGGTAAGAGAAAAGATTGCTGCTAGTACTATCGTAGATAATACGACAATAATATAGTGTTTCGACATTTAATTTGTGATCCTCCTGTTGGAAAGAATTATATCTTGTAGACTTAATAATGCTATACTATAATAACATTGTAAACAGTTTCAACTAATCGTTACAAAATATTTTTAAATTTTTAGCATTTTTAAGACAATTCTCTTTATTTTAACAAATTATTTAATTTTATTTGTCAAAATTGTTGTAAAACTCTAATAAAAATGTATAATAAAATTTGTAGAAAAAAATCGATACTTATCGAAAATTCTACTATAAAAATTCAGAATTGTATATTAACTTTCTGCATTTTAACCTACATTGCATTAGCATCTTAGGGGGTATACATCATGGATTGTGAGATATGTTACGATAAATAAATTTGCTATACAGGAATTGTAAATTTAATTTTTGGATTAGCATTCATTTTTTTACCAAATTTATGAATAAATATCTAAATTAGCTGTTTTTTATAAGGATCCCAGTTCAACTAATTAGGGAGAAATTGCAAGAAATAATCTGTTTAGAATAATAATTTAGAATTTTCCAGTAAAAAAATATTGACCAAAAGCGTCATTACGAATACGCTTACATTGTTGGAAAAAAAAGCTTAAGCAAAAATTTACACCATTTTACATCAAATGAAAAAAAAGGATTAAATGATTAATCCCATGTTTGAGAATAATATGGACAAGAAGTTAAATCGATCGAAAAAATTAAAGAATTATAATTGGTACTAAAGAGTATGTGGTATAGATCCAATAGGGGAAAGGTCCAAATGCTCTCATTTTTACAAAAGAATTATCAAAAAATAAAAAAAATAAAATATTTTTTAAATTAATAGGGGGGTGCAGTTGTGGGACGTTACGTGCTACAGAGATTTATTTACATGTTTGTCACACTATTTTTGATTTGTACTGTTACATTTTTCTTAATGAAGTTGTTACCAGGTTCTCCATTAAAAAACCCAGAGAAATTAACACCTGACCAAAAGCAAATTATTTTTGCTAAATATGGGTTAGATAAGCCAGTTCCTGTACAATATGCAAATTACATGAAAAATCTTGCTAAAGGTGATTTAGGAGATTCATATAAATACGATAATCGTAAAGTAACTGATATGATCTCGACTCGTATTGGTCCATCAGCTCAATTAGGTGCTCAAGCACTATTATTAGGAACATTTATCGGATTAATCTTCGGTATCGTAGCAGCATTAAAAAATAATACTATATGGGACTACGGTTCTACTGTTCTAGCAGTTTTAGGTATCTCGATTCCCTCATTCGTATTCGGGGCAATCTTACAGTATTATTTGGCAGTAAAATTACATTGGTTCCCGGTAGCATATTGGGAAAGCTTTAAATACACGATTCTACCAACAATTGCATTATCAGTATTCGTTACAGCAACAGTAGCTCGATTCTCAAGAACTGAGTTAATCGAAGTTATGAACTCAGAGTATATCGTAACAGCAAAAGCAAAAGGTATCTCGCAAGTAGGCGTAATCATTAAGCATGCACTACGAAATGCATTAATTCCAGTAGTTACAATTTTAGGTCCAATGGCTGTAAACTTAATGACTGGTACATTAGTTATTGAAAATATGTTTGCTGTACCTGGACTAGGTTCTCAATTCGTTAACTCAATTGTAACAAATGACTACTCAGTAATTATGGGTACAACGATTTTCTATAGTGCATTATTATTAATAGTAATCTTCGTTGTAGATATTTTATACGGTGTAATTGATCCACGTATCCGTTTAGCAGGAGGTAAATAAATAATGAACAACAACACAGCTCAAAAAATTTCATCTGATTTATTCCAACCTGCAAACGTAGATTTGAATAATGCAGACAAAATTACAAGACCTTCGGATTCTTTTTGGAAAGATGCAAGAAGACGTTTTAGAAAAAATAAAGGTGCAATGTTAGGGTTTATTATCCTAGGTATCTTATTATTCTTTACATTATTTGGTCCAATGATGAGTGGACACTCATATAAAGACCAAGACTTAAAAAGATCAAAATTACCACCAAAAATTGGTGTATTAGAAAATGTAAAATTCTTACCATTTGACGGATATGATCAATATGGAAACGATGTATATAAAAACAAAAATATAAAAGAAAACTATTGGTTTGGTACAGATGATTTAGGTCGTGACCTTTTCACAAGAACTTGGGCTGGTGCTCGAGTATCAATCTTAATCGGTTTATTAGCAGCAGTAATTGATATGGTAATTGGTGTTACTTTTGGAGGTATTTCAGGATTCTTTGGCGGTCGAACAGATACAATCATGCAGCGTATTGCCGAAGTCTTAATGGGTGTTCCTTATCTAATCGTAGTAATCCTATTCATATTAGTATTTAAAAATCCAGGTATTCTCTCAATTGCTTTAGCGATGGTAATCACAGGTTGGGTAGGTATGTCCCGTATCGTACGTGGTCAAATGCTAAAATTAAAAAATCAAGAATTCGTATTAGCATCAAGAACTTTAGGTGCAACAAATACTCAATTAATTGGAAAACACTTAATACCAAATATTATGGGTCCAATCATCGTAATGATGATGTTCACGATTCCAAGTGCAATCTTCGCTGAAGCGTTCTTAAGCTTCATCGGATTAGGTATTGCACCACCAAAAGCATCATTAGGTTCGTTAGTAAGTGATGGCTTCAAATCATTACAAACTTTCCCTCATATGATGATTATTCCAGCGGTTGTAATCAGCTTATTAATTTTAAGTTTCAACTTAATTGCTGACGGATTACGCGACGCTTTAGATCCAAAAATGAGTAAGTAATTTTGAAGGGAGAATGAACTATGAGTAAATTATTAGAAGTAAAAGATCTGTGTGTCTCCTTTTATACTCATGCTGGTGAAGTTCAAGCAGTACGCGGAGTTTCATTTGATCTTAAAAAAGGTGAGACATTAGCAATTGTAGGTGAATCTGGTTCAGGTAAATCAGTTACATCTAAAGCATTAATGGGGTTAATACCAAACCCTCCAGGTAAAATTAAGAGCGGTGAAATCTTATTCGATGGAAAAGATTTAGCTAAATTAAGCGATAAAGAAATGCAAAATATTCGTGGAAAAGAAATCTCAATGATTTTCCAAGATCCTATGACTTCTTTAAATCCAGTATTAACAATTGGATATCAAATAACAGAAGGTCTAATAAAGCATCAAAAAATGAGTAAAACTGAGGCAAAGAAAATTGCTTTAGAATTAATCAATCTTGTAGGAATTCCAAATGCTGAAGATCGTTTTAAACAATATCCACACCAATTCTCTGGCGGTATGAGACAACGTGTTGTTATTGCAATGGCGTTAGCATGTAATCCAAAATTATTAATCGCCGATGAGCCAACAACAGCTCTTGACGTTACAATTCAAGCTCAGATTCTTGAGTTAATGAAAGAAATTCAAAGAAAAACTGATTCAGCAATTATCTTTATTACACATGATTTAGGTGTAGTTGCGAATGTTGCAGATAAAGTTGCAGTTATGTATGCAGGTAGAGTAGTTGAAATGGGAACTGTAGACGATATTTTCTACAATCCAAAACATCCTTACACTTGGGGACTTTTAGCTTCAATGCCAGACTTAGATAATGAACAAGGAGCAGAATTAGTAGCAATTCCTGGTACACCACCAGATCTATTAAATCCTCCAAAAGGTGATGCGTTTGCACCACGTAATCCAAATGCTTTAAAAATTGACTATGAAATGGAACCTCCTATGTTTAAAGTGTCTGATACACACTACGCTGCAACATGGCTATTACATGAGGATGCTCCAAAAGTTGAACCACCTGAAGCCGTTAAGAAGCGTATTCAACGAATGAAGGAAGGTGAAGTAAATGTCAAATAATGCAGAAAAATTAGTTGAAGTTAAAAATCTAAAACAATACTTTAATACAGGTAAAACAACAGTTAAAGCAATCGATGATGTTACATTTGACATTTTCCGTGGAGAAACTTTCGGTTTAGTAGGTGAATCAGGTTCTGGTAAATCTACAACTGGACGTTCAATCATTCGATTATATGATGCGACTGATGGACAAGTAATTTTCGATGGTGAAGATGTACATGGTAAGAAAAGTCGTAAAGAGCTAAAGCAGTTTAACCGTCGTATGCAAATGATTTTCCAAGATCCATACGCTTCATTAAACCCGCGTATGAAAGTTGCAGACATCATTGCAGAAGGTATTGATATTCATGGATTAGCTCGTAACAAAGAAGAGCGCATGAAAATGGTTTATGACTTACTTGAAACAGTAGGTTTAAATAAAGAACACGCTAACCGTTTCCCACATGAATTCTCAGGTGGACAACGTCAACGTATCGGTATTGCAAGAGCACTTGCTGTACAACCAGAATTTATTATCGCCGATGAGCCAATCTCTGCTCTAGACGTGTCAATTCAAGCTCAGGTTGTAAACTTAATGAGAAAGCTTCAAAAGGAAAAAGGTTTAACATATCTATTTATCGCCCATGATTTATCAATGGTTAAGTACATTAGTGACCGTATCGGTGTAATGTACCATGGTAAAATTGTTGAACTTGCAGATAGTAATGAATTATATGATTACCCGATGCATCCTTACACAAAATCATTATTATCAGCAATTCCGCTTCCAGATCCTGTTTATGAGCGCAATCGTAAACGTATCGTTTATGATCCAAAACAACACGATTATTCAAACGAGGAACCAAAATTACGTGAAGTTCGTCCTGGACATTTCGTACTTTGCTCTGAAGCAGAATTTAAAAATTATCAACAAATGTATAAATAATAAATCAATCCTAGTGAGTTTATCGCTAGGATTTTTTTATTGGATTAGGTAGAAAAACAAAAGATGATGGGTTCCTGGGTAATTAGAAAATCAAAAAGATGGAAATAGGTTTTTCATAAGAAGTCCATGAGTAAGTAAAAGAGCAAAAAGAAGTAAATTGGTTCCTCTTGAGAAGTTCATGAGTAAGTAAAACAGGAAAAATAAGCAAATGGTTACTCATGAGGGGTTCATGAGTAAGTAAAACAGGAAAAAAAAGCAAAATGGTCCTTCATGAGAGGTTCATGAGGAAGTAAAACAAGAAAAAAAGCAAAATGGTTACTCATGAGACGTTCATGAGGAAGTAAAACAGAAAAAAAAAGCAAAATGGTTACTCATGAGGGGTTCATGAGTAAGTAAAACAGGAAAAAAAGCAAAATGGTTACTTAAGAGGGGTTCATGAGGAAGTAAAAGAGGAAAAAAAAGCAAAATGGTTACCCATAAGAGGTTCATGAGGAAGTAAAACAGCGAAAAAAAGCAAAATGATTCCTCATGAGGGATCCATGAGGAAGTAAAACAGCGAAAAAAAGCAAAATGGTTACTCATGAGAGGTTCATGAGGAAGTAGAAATACAAAAATAAGAAAAAACGTTTCTCAAAAAAGTTCAAGGGGATGTGAAAAAACAGAAGCCGAAAATATCTTACCCATTAAACATTCATACAAGTTAAGGGAAAATTAAGGTGGAGGTTTTATAATGAAAAGTGTAGATAAGGCTAGGTATAATAATGGTAGGACAAGCTTAGAAGAAAATTAATCTAGAGTGACAATGATAACCAAATTTTGAATTCAAAGCCCCTGAATTTAATATTTCAAAGTACTGTACCAAAGGCGAACTAGGGACCTTAATCAATTCTACATTAGTTATACACTAAACCTTATCAAGGCAAAAAAAAGAAAGGGCCTTTGCCCTTTTTTAAATCGAAATTTCTGACTGTTTTTAATAAGTTTTTTTACGGAACTTACCTTGGCCACCAACTTGTTTGAAGTTTGCAGACATTCTGTCAGACATATCAACAAATTGACTTTTTTTACTTCTACCAAATATTTTTTCGCCAATCGCGTTTGTAAACACACCATTAAGTGCAGTAATTCCAATTACTAATACTGCAACAATCAATAGATCAGTTATGTAAGCTGCCATAAGATTAGCCTCCTAGGAATGTAAGCGTTACTATTATTGTATTAAAAATTTGGTGAAATAGAAAGAATAAATAAGCTTTTTCCGAATAATTATTTTTGGGTCTTTTATAGAGCAATCTGGCTTTTAGTATTGTAATTTATAAGACTAAAGTTGTGTGAAACGAAAGGGGTATTTGACTACTTTGGGAAATGCTGTTCGTTGGTAAGTGACTGCAAAATCGGTTGAAACTTGGAAGCAGGTTTTATTTACGGATAGTGAGGTTTAAGGCGTGAAAAGCAGCATTCACATACGAAAAATGTATAAAAAAATTAGCCAATATTTTACTTGTAAATTTACTGAAAATTGTACACCTTTTGTATAGGTTTTTTAAAATTTTTTTACAAATTTGTATATATTTATTTTGCGCAATACTGTATAATGTGAACATATGGTGGTAGATTAAACTAATTATAATTAACCAATTCTTATAAATTAATACACATAACTATATTACTTTTATTTAAAAGAGTAGTTAGGGGGAGAGCAAAATGGTAATTTTGTATAATTCACCAAGTTGTACGTCTTGTCGAAAAGCAAAAATGTGGCTAGAAGATAATAATATTCCTTATAAAGAAAGAAATATTTTTTCAGAACCATTATCAATTAATGAGATTAAACAAATTTTACGTATGACTGAAAGTGGTACTGATGAAATTATATCAACAAGATCAAAAATTTTCCAAGAATTAAATGTAGACTTAGAAAGTCTTCCTTTACAAGACTTATATGAAATCATTCAGAAATATCCTGGTTTACTTAGAAGACCGATTATTATTGATGAGAAACGTTTACAAGTTGGTTATAATGAAGATGAAATTAGAAGATTTTTACCACGTTCTGTTCGCACATATCAATTACGTGAAGCGCAACGTTTAGTAAATGAGTAAATCTACGTTTTGAATTGTGAAAAAAATTACAATTCTTGATTAAGATTCTCAATCATATTGAACAAATACTTATTCATATTATATAAAAAGCTGTAAAAAGTTAAATGCATACTTTTTACAGCTTTTTTTTAACAATTAGGATGTTCGCTTACGGTATCGAATATTATTAAAATAGTAACCTATAACAATGGTGAAAATTATACAAGATGAACCGACAATTAATTCCATATCGTTCCGCCCGTTTATATATTGACTGATAAATGGCTCGTCTATTAACATTTTGCTAGCTGTTATTGAAAGTACAGAAGCCCCTACAAAACTCAATATTGGATATCTTTCTAAAAACCATAAAACGATTTTACTTCCCCAAATAATAATTGGAATTGAGATGGAAAGGCCTAAAATGACTAATGATGGCTTTCCGTTTGATGCCCCAGCTATTGCTAATACGTTATCAATCCCCATAACTAAATCAGCAAACACAATTGTACGAATTGCATGGAAAACTGTGTAGTTCTCCTTTATAGAAGGGTTGTCATCCTCCTGAATAATTAATTTGCAAGCTATGTACAAAAGTAATATTCCGCCAATTAAATGCAAGAATGGGACTTTAAGGACGAAAATTGCACCTATTGTTAGGATAATCCGTAAAACAATTGCGGTAATACTACCGAAAATGATCGCTATGTTACGTTGCTTATATGGTAATTTTCTACATGCTAATGCAATGACAATAGCATTATCTCCACCTAAAACAATGTCTATAATTACAATCATTAAAAAGGACCATATATAATGAAGATCTATCATGAATTCACCTCTCTTATTAAAAGCTTTAAATGATTGTCCTAATATTAATAGGTATATGATGATTTTTAAAAAATAGGTGAATTTTATTTCCAAAATTTTAAATTGTATCATAAAATATAATTGTAGTTACTATTCGCATTTAATAAATTTTCATGGTAAGATAGATAAAAATTTACTTATTATAGCTAAATTTTTAAGAGTATTTTTCTAATTTACTATTTCAGAATTTTATATTTAACATAAATTTCTTTTACTTTATTTATTCTATTTCGTCTAACGCAATTACTTGTTGTTCATTAAAGGAGGGGGAAAACAAATGGAAATAGAAAGAATTAATGAAAATACGTTTAAGTTCTCCATATCCTACTTAGACATCGAGGAGAGAGGTTTCTCTAAAGATGAAGTATGGTTAGATCGAGAAAGAAGTGAAGAGCTTTTCTGGGAATTAATTGATGAAGCGCATTTGACTGAGGAATTCATTGCTGGTGGCCCCCTATGGATTCAGGTACAGGCACTAGACAAGGGTTTAGAAGTTGTTGTAACAAAGGCTGTGATTTCTAAAGACGGCAAAAAAGTAGAAGTGAATTTAGGTGAAGGAGAAAAGAATTTAGAAATTCCATTTATCTCTGTAGATGATGACGATGATGCAGATGAAGATGATGATGACGATATTTTTGAATCGATGGATGAAGAAGAAACTGAGCTTATTCTATCCTTTAAAAATTTTGAAGACATTATTTCATTATCACATGCTGTGAATCAAGAATCATTTGAAACTACACTTTATTCATTCCAAGATTATTACTATCTTTATGTTAAATTTGAAGAAGAATTGCTTGATGAAGTTCAAGTTGATTACTTATCATCTATGTTACTTGAATATGGTCATCGTTCAAAAGTAACTATACATGTTTTAGAGGAATACGGAAAATTGATTTATGAAAAAACAGCTTTACCTCATTTTAAATCAATTTTTCCATTATTGTAATAGCCGATGCCTTAGGGATCGGTTTCTTTTCTTTATAAAGGAGAATATTGATGCAATTTCGATTAAAGATTTTAATATTTCTATCAATTGTTGTATGCATTTTATATTTTGCTTCTCCAACTATTAAATTCATTTGGTTAATGAATTTTGCATTTTTTGAAAAATCTACTATTTTTAGGTTAATAAGTGTAATGTTCTCGATAACGGCTATAGGTGTTTCGATTATTATTTTCCTAGAAAATAGAAATCCTGCTAGAACTTTAACATGGATCATTCTTTTGGCCATTTTCCCGTTATTCGGTTTTGTTTTTTATTTAATTTTTGGACAAAATTACAAAAAGAAAATGGTCTATCGAAAAAAAGCAATTAATGATCAAAATGCAAATGGTTTAATTAGTGGATCAGAAGATGTAGAAGTGAAAGATTTTATAGCGCAAAATCAAAGATTAGAGTATCTAATAAATATCGCAGCTAAACAGAGTAATACACCAGTCACAATGAATACCTTTACAAAAGTTCTTACAAACGGAAGTGAAACATTTCCAAAAATAATTGAGGAACTAAAAAAAGCGAAGCACCATATTCATATCGAATTCTATATCGTAAGAAATGATGAGATTGGTAATCAGCTAAAAGATATTCTAATTGAAAAGGCACAAAATGGAGTAAAGGTTCGATTTCTCTATGACGCTGTAGGTAGTTGGAAATTATCAAGAAATTTTGTAAATGACTTACGAAAAGCTGGTGTAGAAATACTACCATTTTCTCCAGTTAAAATTCCAGTTTTAAACGATACGATAAATTACCGAAACCATCGGAAAATTATTGTCATAGATTCGAATGTAGGATTTGTTGGCGGCTTAAATATTGGAGATGAGTATTTAGGGAAAGACCATTATTTCGGAAAGTGGCGTGATACCCATCTATATCTTAATGGAGAAGGTGTACGAACACTACAATTCATATTCTTGCAAGATTGGTATTATATGACGAATGAGTTAATTGATGACAAAGAATATTTTGACATTAATGCTAGTAGTTATTCTTCCAAAGGAGCAATACAACTTGTATCTGGTGGACCAGACCGAAAGCATGAAGTGATAAAAGAGTTGTTTTTTGCAATGATTACAAGTGCAAGGAAAAGTATATACATTGCTTCACCATATTTTGTTCCTGATGAAGATATATTAACTGCTCTTAAAGTTGCAGCAAATGGTGGGGTCAAAGTAAAAATTCTAATGCCTGATCGTCCCGATAAGAAAATCGTATTTTATGCTTCGCGTTCATACTTTCCAGAGTTATTAGAAGCAGGGGTCGAAATCTATGAATATAGACAAGGATTCTTACACAGTAAAATATTGATTGTAGATGATGAAATCGCATCTGTTGGAACGGCAAATATGGATATGAGAAGCTTCCGTTTAAACTTCGAGGTCACTGCATTTTTATATTTAGAGGAAAGTATTAATCACTTAGTTAATGATTTTAATAATGATATCCGTGATTCTGAAGCAATTATTTTTAATGATTTTAAAAAGAGACCTATATACAAAAGGATATTTGAATCATTATCAAGATTAATGGCACCACTTTTGTAACGAGCTATCTTATTGATAGAACATTGATAGAACATTTTTATAATATTTCATATAGTCACCTACCAAATAGAAAATTTAATTTGGTAGGTTTTTTAATTGAAAAATCGTTTTTTATTTTTTTGAAGGATAATGCGAAATGAATAGTGAAGTAATTTGGAAAGGAGGTAGTGGTATATGATCGTCGCATTAAATACAAAACGGCATACTATTAATTTATTTGAAGTTAAAACGACTGAGGATTTATTAAGATTAAAGCAAAACGGACCATACTTTTGCCCGATTTGTAAAAAGCAAGTGAGGCTCAAAATTGGAGTAAAGAGGGTAACTCATTTTGCGCATATAGATTTGACCGAATGTGAAAATGAGAAAAAAGAGAGTATTGACCATTATAAAGGGAAGTTTGCTCTGTACCAATTTTTTAAAAAGTTTAATGTAAAAGTTGAGGTTGAAAAATTTATACCTGAATTAAATCAAAGACCTGATTTAATTATTAAACTTAAGACTCTTCAAATGTGTGTTGAATATCAATGTTCGGTTATTCCTTTAGAAACAATGATAAAGAGGACAAACTCTTTTAAAGATAGTGGAATGAAAGTTTTGTGGATCCTAAATGACAAACTTATAAATCAAAAGAGATGGTCATCTTTCTACATTAATTCAATTTCTATTTATTCACTTGTTAGAATAAACGTTTTTTCACTTCTCTTCTATAATCCTACATTACAATCATTTACAGTACTTTCCTCGTTAATAGCATTTTCTCCAGTCCAATATATTGGTCAAAAGGACGTATTTCCAATAAATAATTTCAGCTTTAAGGAATTTTTATCTCCAAATAGAATAGATAAAAAGATATTTGTATCTAAATGGAATCGTTTGAAAAAGGATTTTAGACTATATCAACATTTGCATACTAAAGGTAATTTAAAGGTTTTTAAACAGTATTTATACAATGCAAATATTAATTATTTTCCAGCGGTAATTGGAGTTCCTTTAGAAAGTAACTGCATAATTAAAGAACATTGTATCGTTTGGCAAGGGCAAATATATTTTAAATTTTTTCATGAAGTAGAAATTGGACAAATGATTTTTATAGATAATATAAATCAGTCTGTAAAAATGGAAGTACAGAATGGTAATTGGAGAGTTAATCAATTCCAAGAGAATGAAATTGTTAATTTGGAGAAATGTGTAGAAAAGTATATTGACTTTTTAGTAAAAATTAGAATCGTAAAACGTATTAATAATGGTAAAATAATGAAGATAGCTAATGCTATTATTCCATCATCATTCCAACAAGCATTGGATGAAGACTGTCTGAGCACTAATACAGCATTTGATTTGTTGTTTAATGCAAGAACTGATTCAAATGATCATTAATATCAGACACTGGAATGTTATTAATACTAATAATAATTTTAGGGGGATCAGACATGCTAGAACAAAAAGCTGTTAAAAAATTACCAACTAGAAGTGAAGTTCAAGAAGAATTAACTTGGAAGTTGGAAGATATTTATGAAACAGATGCAAAATGGGAAGCAGAGTATAAAAAAGTACTTGAATTAATCCCATCGTTTTCAGAGTTTAAAGGTAAATTAGGTGAGTCATCTCAAACACTTTTAAATGCATTGAAAAAACAGGATGAAATTTCATTTTTATTAGGGAAATTGTATACATACTCTCATATGCGTTACGATCAAGATACAACAAATTCTACATATCAAGCTTTAGATGATCGTGCGAAAAATCTATACACTAAGGCCGGAAGTGCAATGTCATACTTCGTGCCTGAATTATTAACAATTTCAGAAGATACATTGAAAAAATTTATTGAAGAAAATAATGAACTGAAATTGTACGAGCACTCTTTAGAAGAAATTTTAAAACAAAAACCACATGTTCTTTCAGCAGCTGAAGAGGAAATTATGGCACAAGCTTCTGAAGTGTTATCTTCTTCTAGTAATACGTTTGGAATGTTAAATAATGCGGATTTAAAATTTCCGACCATTGAAGACGAGAATGGTGAAGAAGTAGAAATCACACATGGTCGTTATATTCACTATTTAGAAAGTGCGGATCGTCGCGTTCGAAAAGATGCTTTTGAAGCAGTTTATCATACGTATGATGCGTATAAAAACACTTTTGCAAGTACTTTAAGTGGTGCTGTAAAGAAAGATAATTTCAAAGCAAAAGTTAGAAAATATGATAATGCGCGTCATGCAGCATTAAGTAATAACGAAATTCCTGAAATTGTTTATGATCAATTAGTTTCTACTGTAAATGATAATTTAAATTTATTGCATCGTTATATTGCGATTCGTAAAAAAGCGTTAAAGCTTGATGAAATTCATATGTATGACTTATTTACTCCATTAGTAGAGGAAGTAAAAATGGAAGTTAAATATGAAGAAGCAAAAGAAATATTATTAAAAGCATTAAAACCATTAGGTGATGAATATGTTGAAATTCTAAAAGAGGCATATGAAAGCCGTTGGGTAGATGTTGTAGAAAACAAAGGAAAACGTAGCGGAGCATACTCTTCTGGTGCGTATGGTACTAATCCATATATCCTAATGAACTGGCAGGACAATGTAAATAATTTATTTACATTAGCACATGAATTTGGTCATTCAGTGCATAGTTATCATACTCGTAAAAATCAACCTTATGTTTATGGAGATTACTCAATCTTCGTAGCTGAAGTTGCTTCTACTTGTAATGAAGCAATTTTAAATGATTATTTACTAAAAAATACTGAAGATCCTAAGCAAAGACTTTATTTATTAAATCACTATTTAGAGACCTTTAGAGGAACTGTATTCCGTCAAACGATGTTTGCGGAGTTTGAACATCAGATTCACGTATTAGCTCAAAATGGTGAAGCATTAACGCCAGATTTATTAACGAAAACATATTACGAGCTTAACAAAAAATATTTTGGTGACGAGATCGTAATCGACGAGTTAATTGGTTTAGAATGGAGTAGAATTCCTCATTTCTATTACAATTACTATGTTTACCAATATGCAACAGGTTTCAGTGCAGCAACAGCACTTTCAAAACAAATTCTAGAAGAAGGCGAACCAGCAGTTGAAAGATACTTAGGCTTCTTAAAAGCAGGAAGCTCTGATTATCCAATTGAAGTATTGAAAAAAGCTGGCGTTGATATGACCTCTTCACAACCAATCGTAGAAGCATTGAAAGTATTTGAAGAAATGTTAAACGAAATGGAAGAACTTTTATTTAACGAATAACTTATTCAAACAAACACATGTAGCATCATAGCTATATGTGTTTGTTTTTTATCCTAACTTTTTCTATATCTTTATACCTACTATTTTGTGTCTAAAATGTGAAATATTTCTCAAATGGTTGCCAAACTCTAAAATAAATTGTATTATAAGGGTGTGAATTACTTCACAAACACAAATACCCCTTTGTTGAACGTGAAAATTTCTCCCATCCCCTTGATGTAAAATATTACATCAAAAAAGAGACCTAGCGAAAGCTAGGTCTTTTTTTGTTCTTAAACAACATACTGATAATAAATTTGATCTTTTTGAACAATTTTCTTAACTTTTCTACGTAGGATTAATTTTTTTAATTCTAACTCCATACATTGAGTAGATTGTTCGTAAATCATACATAATTCTTTAATCGTAACAAACGGTTGGAATTTAATGAATTCAGCTAAATCAGGCAGTTCTCGTTTTTCTAATTTTGTATTAGTCATTAGTTCTAAAATTTTTACATAAGTCTGATAGCTTTCAAAACCAGAAACTTTCAAACCTTCTTCTTCAATATTTTCATTAAAAAATACAACGCTTGGAATTTCAGTTACATGCATTTCTTTCGTAACTTTAATATCACATTGCAAAGCTTTAATAGAGTGGGTACTGTGTAAATCTTCCATAAACTCTTTTACATCAATATTTATATCTTTAGCACATTCGATAAGAACATCTTGATCTGTAATGTCTAAATCCTTCAAGAAATAATATTCTTGTAACTTCTTTAAGTAGTTAACGCCAGCAACTCTACCTTGAAGCTCAGCTGCTTTTAATGCAATTGCAGAGTAGTATGGGTAAAGTTCTTTATTATCAATCCATAAGTGATCGTCGCAAAGGATATCCGATCTGCTAGCCGTCTTCTCCCATACGAATGCAAGCTGAGAAGGGCGTTTTTCTAATAGTTTTTTAGTTGTGTAATATCGATTAACTGGAATATAAGTAGATGAGAAATATTGACCATATTCTAAGTGGAACTTTTTTAAAATTGTACTAAAATCCCAACAATTTCTACAAAGTGGATCTATGAATACATACAATTCAATCGATTTTTTTGTACAATTCTGCTCGGGAAGCGTGATTGATTCATTTTTATATTGTTTGTCATTCATATATTTCACCCTTAATGCAATTCATAAGTCCGTACTATAACAGACTTGAAAATTAATTTGTAAGATATAACACGTTTATTCTCTAATCGTATTGTAGCAACGGATAGTTAATATTTCAAATATGATGCACTATTTTTCATTAATCTATTAATATTTCCTTAATTCATATGAATAAGTTCATAAAAAGGGGGTGTCACAGAAATCTGAGTGGATTGCAAAATACAATTGTGAAATATATATATAAAACCGAGAGCGGAGAGTTTGATCTGCAAAAAAGGAGATTTTCTGTGTAAATAAAGAATGATCTGCAAATAAAATTCCAAAATCGCAAATAAAATCGTCATATCTGCAATTAAAAAAAGAGAAACGCAAATAAAAATAGCTATATCGCAATAAAATCCTTAGTAATAGCAAATAAGAGAAATTAATACCCATACCGGTTAAGGCATAATGACAAAAAATTGGACAAAAGTAGTTATTTTCAAATGGCAAACTAGCAAAGCAGCTTTAATTGTAGATTATCGTTTAAAAAGTTGGGTGAAATCTTCTATTTAACAATAAAAAGATTGATAAAATTGCCTTCATACTAATAAACACAAAAATATACCCTTTAGGTTTCTTCGGCGTTTAAAAATAACTATTTTCGTTGGGCTATTCAACAAACTTTACGTATACTCAGTAGGTTCACAGAGCATACGTAGACATTCCTTTTAAACTAAAAATGGTGCTCATATGTCAGTTAGTTTGATTTCCTTGTTTAACATTAAAAAAGCGTCTAATTTTATTCAAAGTTTCACGCTGAGGGATTTGTTGCTTTTCTAACAGATTGATAAACTGTTGTCTACCGATGTTTTCATCCGAAACTTCGAATTCTAACTCATAATCCTCGTGATTTAAATATGTACTATGGTCTAAAACTAAGAGCCCATTTTCATATGGAAATTCTACTCTGTTTGTTGTTAAGTCACCTATTAATACTAGGGCATTTAAGTTTAATTTTACTTCGTTGATATAATCTTTTACTTCTCCATCTGGAAGAACGAAGGTTTTTAGCATAGTTGATGCTTCAGTTTGACTTATTTTTTGATTAATTTCTAAATGTCCGACAGCTTGTTTTATTTTTAAAGTTAAAGTATAAGAAGTTAGTGACTTTTTGCGGATTCTTAATGCTCCACCATGTTCTTTAATTGTAAAATCAGGTGTCTCAAAATAATAATTAGTTTGTGATTGAAAACTTGACTCGTTAACTTGGAAATACGATTTAAGCTTTTCAAATTCCTCTTTTGTTAATAAGTTCTTAAATTCAATTTCAATTTCTTTAGCCATAATTAACTCCTTATTTTTAAGTATAATTTTTGTTATTGAATGTGCTAGTCTTCGTCTATTTTCTATTTGATATGTTACAATAGAAATGGTCAAAATTAAATAAAATACATACATTAAAAAGGTTGAGGTTTTAGTGATGAGAAAAATGCTTGAAATAAATGGAATAAATATAAATGAAGATGGTTTATTTCTGTTAATCGACGATACAAAAATGGATTTAGAACAGTGTCATGAAGTAGGAACAATGATTGCAGACTCAGACCAAGGTTCACTATTGTATATATTAGAAGAAAAAGAAGAATTTGTATATGTTACAGTTCCTTATGAATATTGGTCGGACTTGAAAAAAGCAAATGATCAAAATTTAAACGTATTTTTAAAGGTCGGCGAAAAGGATCTTTCGCTAAATAATTGGAATGAAGAGTTAACTTATTTGATCCAAAATGTTGAAGGTAATTTTAACTATGGAGAAGAATTTGTTAAGCAAGTTCAAAGTGCATTTTTAGAAGAGAAGTAAGTTGGTGGTGATTGGATGAATGGTCAATGGGAAAGTTTTTTAGCACCTTATGAACAAGCAGTAAGTGAATTGAAGGTAAAGTTAAAAGGGATTAGAAAACAGTTTGAAGAAACTAATCAGCATTCCCCAATTGAGTTTGTAACTGGGAGAGTTAAGCCTATTCATAGCATTGTTAATAAGACGATAAGAAAAGGAATTCCTTTAGCGAATTTAGAAACGGAATTACAGGATATTGCCGGTCTTAGAATGATGTGCCAATTTGTTGAGGATATTAAAAATGTAGTGGAGCTTCTTCGCAAACGCAAAGATTTTACAATTGTCGAAGAGCGAGATTATATTACAAATAAAAAGAATAGCGGGTATCGTTCTTATCATGTTGTTGTTGAATATCCAGTTCAAACAATTGAAGGAGAACGAAAAGTTTTAGTTGAAATTCAAATAAGAACTCTTGCGATGAATTTTTGGGCAACAATAGAGCATTCTTTAAATTATAAGTATAAAGGGAAATACCCTGAAAATATTCATGAACGGTTACAAAGAGCAGCTGAAGCAGCGTTTCTATTAGATGAAGAAATGTCCCTTATTAGAGGAGAGATTCAAGAGGCGCAAGCAGAGTTTTCGAAAAAAAACGACCAATAAGGAAAGGGCGAGAAAATGAAATTCGTAATTATGTCTAAGGGCGATCAAGAGTCCAATGAACTGACGAAACGAATGAGAGATTATTTAGAGAGTTTTAATTTTAAATTTGATGAAGAAGAGCCTGAAATTGTCATATCTGTAGGTGGTGACGGTACCTTACTTCATGCTTTTCATAATTACACTCATCTTCTCGATAAAGTATCTTTCGTAGGGGTTCATACTGGGCATTTAGGGTTTTACGCTGATTGGGTACCAAGTGAGGTAGAAAAGCTTGTTATTGCAATTGCTAAAACTCCATTTCAAGTAGTTGAATATCCTTTATTGGAAGTAATCATCCGTTATAAGGATGGAAGAAAAGAAATGCAAACATTAGCTTTAAATGAATGTACGATAAAAGGTCTTGAAGGTACATTAGTGATTGATGTTGAAATAAAAGGTCAGCATTTTGAGACATTTAGAGGTGACGGTCTTTGTATTTCTACACCTTCAGGAAGTACAGCGTATAATAAAGCACTTGGGGGAGCTATTATTCATCCATCAATTGAAGCGATTCAAATTGCTGAGATGGCTTCAATTAATAATCGAGTTTTTCGTACAATTGGTTCACCTCTTGTTTTACCTAAACATCATACTTGCTTACTTAAACCTGTAAGAAACGCAAATTTTCAAATTACATTAGATCATAAAACAATCGTACATCAAGATGTTAAATCGATTCAATGTCGAGTAGCTCATGAAAAAGTACGTTTTGCACGTTTTAGACCATTTCCATTTTGGAAGCGTGTCGTTGATTCTTTTGTTAAATAAAATGGTGAAGAATATGAAGCAATTTAGTCTATCATGGGAAGTAAAAAAAGAGCATAATGGAATATTACTTAGAGAGTTTCTTAAATTAAAGGAGCTCTCTAAACGTGCTCTCACAGATATAAAATTTCAAGGTGGAAAAATTACAGTAAACGGTGAAGAAAAAACTGTCCGTACAATTTTAAACGAATTTGATCTTATTCAAATCTATTTTCCAATCGAGAAACCAAGTGTGGATCTTATAGCTGAAGATATTCCTTTTGAAATTGTTTATGAAGATGATGCTGTATTAGTCATCAATAAACCTTTTGGAATACCAAGTATACCTTCTAGAGAGCATCCTAATGGTACTCTTGCAAATGGATTATTATTTTATTATCAAACAATTGGGCTCCAATCGACCATCCATATAGTCACTCGATTAGACAAAGATACTTCAGGATTAATGTTAGTTGCCAAAAATCGTTATATTCATTATTTATTTTCGAAAAATGAACTAAAAAATGTACAAAGAAAGTATTTAGCAATTGTTCATGGACAAATGAATGGCACTGAAGGGGTAATACGTGCAAAGATTGCTAGGAAAAGTGATAGTATTATCGAGAGAATTGTTTCTGAAGAGGGACAAGAAGCAATCACACATTTTAAAGTCCTTGTAGTAAATAGGGACTACTCAGTTGTTGAATTAGAATTAGAAACGGGTCGAACACATCAAATCCGGGTACATATGTCTTCGATTGGACATCCATTAATCGGGGATGACTTATATGGAGGTAATACTGATCGATTAAAAAGGCAGGCGTTGCATAGCTATCAATTGTCATTTGTTCATCCAATTGATCATACGGAAAAAAACTTTGAAATTGCTTTACCTGTTGATTTAGAGAGGTTATTGGAATCGTGAATGTCAAGTAATAAATTTGTCTAAATTTTGTATAATTTATTGACAATATATGAATAATAGATTATTTTTAGTATGTAGTGTTTCTCCATGGGGATGGAAGAGACTAATATATTAAGCTGATAAGTGAGCGCTTACATTATCAGCAAAAAAGTAGGTTCCGATCAGAAACCTACTTTTTTTGTATCTATTTTCCTAAACTCTGCTTTCTTTTTCTTCGTAAAAACTAAATTTTTCTTCAATGTATGGCATGGAAGATTGTACTTGGGTATATTTATGTTCTGGATACGAAAATGCTGTAAGTTTACCACCGAAGACGGCGCCAGTATCAATATTAATTGTATTATTTAATTCTCTTGGTTCTTTTATTGGAGTATGACCATAGACAATTAGTGCTTTACCTTTATACTCTTTCGCCCAGTCTTTTCTTACAGGCATCCCATTTGGGAGCACTTCTCCATTAATATCTCCATATAAAACGAATGTTTTAACATTATTTGAATGCTTACCAATCATGTCCTCACGTATACCAGCATGACTAACAACTAATTTTCCATTGTCTAAAACATTATATAGAGGGGAGCCTTCATAAAGTTTTTTAAACGATGCTTGATAATGGCTCCTTTCTTTACCGCTAACTGATTCTAATTCAGCAACTGTTGTTTCAAGTCCATGTTGAATTTTTACATTGCGACCAAGAAAATAACGATAAAGTTTATTACAATGATTCCCTGGTGAATAATGTGCTTTCTTATGCTTTATCACAAGTTCATATACTACTTTTATAACTGCAAGCGAATTAGGTCCGCGATCCGTTAAATCACCAACAAAAACTAACTTTCGATTATCTGGGTGAACAGGAATATTGTTCTCCCACGAATAACCAAGTTTTTTAGTTAATTCAACAAATTCATTATAACAACCATGAATATCGCCTATGATATCGTATTTCATCCTATCATTCCTTTTAGTCTGTTATTTCAACTAGTAATAATCGTAGTATGCCCCAAATTAGCAGCGTAAAAGAACTTTCTAAGAAGTGTATTAAATATAAAAAAAAGAAGGGTAAAGATCTTCATTAGATCTTTACCCTTTGTATTTCTACTCTATCAGTCAAACATATACTTATTTGTTCTAGATCTTACATTAAGGATGAATCCAATTGCAAGTAAATTAGTTGCTAGAGAACTTCCTCCGTAACTTACAAATGGTAGAGTAATCCCTGTAATAGGAAGTAGACCGATCGTCATACCAATATTTTGAAAAATCTGGAAAGTAAACATTCCTACAACACCGGCACAAATATAGCTACCAAATTTGTCGTTACTTTCTAAAGCAATATGAATCATTCGATAAATTAATAAGAAGAATAATGAAATTACTACACTTGCTCCTATGAATCCGTATTGTTCACAGATTACTGTGAAAATAAAATCTGTATGTGGTTCAGGGAAGTAAGCTTCACCGTTATGGAACCCCTTACCAGTAAGCAAACCAGAACCAGCTGCCATTAATGCCTGAGTAAGCTGATAACCTTGAGAAGGGTATTCATAAGGCGCTAACCAACCGTAAAAACGATTTAATTGGTATTCCTCAAGCACATGCGATGTGAAAAATTCAAAATGATAAAAGTATAGATAAACCATGAAAGCACCAAGGGCAATCGTGAATAAAACTAGCCCAAGAATATAGCGCCAACGAATTCCAGAAATTAAAATCATTGTTGCGATAATTGCACACATAACCATTGTATTACCTAAATCAGGCTCTTTCGCAATCAGAAGTAGAGGAGGTAACGCAATACCGAATATTTTACCTAAAAGTAAAATATCTTCTCTCTTTCCACGAACAGCATACATTTCATTATGTCTTGATATAATGGTTCCTAAAATAATGATCATAAAAATTTTCATTAATTCAGATGGTTGAAAGTTACCAATACCAGGTAAGGTGTACCATGCCGTTGCACCTTTGATGGTTTTAGCACCTGGAATATGCAGTTCTAAACCAAGTAGTAGGAGTAATCCAAAACCATACATATACCAAATAACATTTTTATATCGATCAAAATCAATAATCATAATAAAGGCAATACCAACAAGTCCAATGATATACCATTTAATTTGTTGTCCAGCGAAATTGATGTTTCTTAGATTTGCAGGAAGGCTTGGCATTGCACTAGTAATTGCAAGATAACTTACAGCGGCAATACAAAAAAGGATAAAAAGTAATTTGAAATCAATTTGAAAGGGAGATGTACGGTCTTCCTTCATGTCCTCACCTCTCTATAATAAGTTTTATTAGTATGCTTTTAAATAGGCACTTTTAATGTACGACAATCATCATTATAGTTTATTTTTGTCCTTAAAGGAATTCAAAACTATAAACTCTTTTTAAATAAACTATTATATTTATATTTTTTGTGGATAAAGCTATAAATAACTTTACTATTTTCAATTCATCGTATTTGTGCTACTATTTTAGTATCTAGTACTAATAACTAATAATAAAGGAGATGAATGATATGATTTCATTGCAAGGAAAAACTTTTGTTGTTATGGGTGTTGCAAACTTCCGTAGTATCGCTTGGGGTATTGCACAATCATTACATAGCGCGGGAGCAAATTTAATTTTTACATACGCAAATGAAAGATTAGAAAAAGGTGTTCGTGAATTAGCTGACTCACTAGAAAATCCTAACAATCTTTTAGTTCAATGTGATGTAACTAGTGATGAAGATTTAGCAAAATGCTTTGCATCAATTAAAGAGCAAGTAGGCACAATTCATGGTGTAGCACACTGTATCGCTTTTGCTAATAAAGAGGACTTAAAAGGTGATTTTGTAGACACAAGCCGTGATGGATACTTATTATCACAAAACATTAGTGCTTACTCATTAGTAGGTGTAGCTCGTGAAGCAAAACCATTAATGGTTGAAGGCGGAAGCATTGTTACGCTAACTTACTTAGGTGGCGAGCGTGTAATGCAAAACTATAACCTAATGGGTGTATCTAAAGCAGCTCTAGAAGCTTCTGTACGCTATTTAGCAAACGATTTAGGGAAATACAATATTCGCGTAAACTCAATCTCTGCAGGACCAATCCGTACGCTTTCTGCAAAAGGAGTAGGTGACTTTAATACAATCTTAAAAGAGATCGAAGAAAAAGCACCATTACGCAGAAACGTAACACAAGAAGAAGTAGGAGATTCTGCTTTATTCTTATTTAGTGACTTAGCAAGAGGTATTACTGGAGAAAACATTCATGTTGATTCAGGATACCATATAATGGGATAAGAATAGTAAGAACAATAGAAGTCTAAATGGCTTCTATTTTTTTGTGTTGATATTACATACTTAGTCATGGGTAAATTTAATAACTCATAAGAGGTTC
>NZ_NUQC01000035.1:0-1363 GCF_002585125.1 Bacillus sp. AFS029533
TGCATGTAGACTAAAAAACGGACACACTGAAATGATTCTAATGTAAAATTATATTTAGTATCTTAGGTCGGGAGTGTGTTTTATGAGTCATCATGATAAAAAATTCAAATTACAGGCAGCTAAATTAGTTGTTGAGGAGGGGAAGAGTGCTAGAGAAGTCGCTAGAAATTTAGAAATAAATTATAGTACACTCACTCGATGGGTTAGAAAATATAAAGATTCTAAAGAGACTAGCTTTATTGGTAGTGGGAATTTATCTCCTGAACACAAGGAAATGTCTGATTTAGAGAAACGAATTAAGGAACTAGAAGAAGAGAATGCGATTTTAAAAAAGGCAATGCACATCTTTGCGAAAGACCCGAAGTAATTTTTCGATTTATCCATCAACACCGACACGAATTTCGTGTTTCAAAGATGTGCAAGGTACTAGGTGTATCAAGAAGTGGATATTATGATTGGTTGAAGCGACCACAATCGAAAAGGACTTTAATCAAAGAGAAGTTATCTAAACAAATAAAGGAAATCTATCTTGAGTCTAATAAAAGATATGGAGCTATTAAAATTCTTCGAACTCTAAATAAACATGGTTCGATCATATCCTTAAAAACAGTGCAACGTCTCATGAAAGCAAATAGTTTACGATCCATCACTGTCAAAAAGTACAGAGCTAAACAAACTGAAAAACAACAAGAAGCAAAATACCCGAATATATTAAATCAAAATTTTAAGACCAGTGCTCCTGGTCAAGTATGGGTAAGTGATATTACTTATATTTGGACTCGAGAAGGATGGTTATACCTGGCATCAGTTATGGATTTATATTCAAGAAAAATTATTGGGTTTTCAACTAGTTCCCGAATGACCACAGCTTTACCACTAATGGCACTTAAGCGAGCTATGAAGTCTCAACCACCAAAACAAGGCTTAATTCACCATTCAGATCAGGGTAGCCAATATCGTTCTGAGGAGTATATTCAATGTTTGGAAAAAGCTAATATCAGAATAAGTATGAGTCGAAAGGGAAACTGTTATGACAACGCTTGTATTGAGGCGTTTCATAGTATTTTGAAAAGGGAGTTAATCTACAGAGAAACTTACGAAACTCGAGAAACCGCAGAAGCACGAATATTCGAATATATTGTGTGTTTTTATAATGCAAAAAGGATCCATTCAGCAATTGGATACTTAACCCCAAATGAAATGGACAATAAAGCTAGTTGAAATGGAAATGAAAAAGTGCAATATAGGCAAATCTCATAGAAACCTATTGAATCAAAAATGATTCAATAGGGATATAAAGAGACTTTCAGTTAAAATATAACAGGATTTTTTAAAGAAAAAACTCATTTTAATGTGTCCGTTT
>NZ_NUQC01000036.1:0-66681 GCF_002585125.1 Bacillus sp. AFS029533
TATGAATTTCTAACTTATAAAGGTATTTCATTACTTTTTAGCAAAACCTCCTCATACAATTAGAATGAGGAGGGATATGGATGCAGAACATCGATTTTCATATACTTCAATGGTTTTTTGGTAGTACACCAATTCTTGGTTTAGCTTTAATGATGTTTATTGCTTCATCACTTGGGAAACGGCTGACTATACCAATAATTACAGTTATTGTAACATCATGCTTGTGGTTTATTTGGAAATCGCTTCCAAATGATATTTGGCATCATATGGGAGCAAACAATAATGTTGGACTTTACCAGCATATAACATTTGCGCTAATCCTTGGTTTTGTCACATCGAGCATTCTCGGAATGTTTCAAAAAACTCTTCACGCTAAATAAGATTCTCATTAAATATATGAAAATTTTAAAGGTTATCCATGATTTTAAATAGATGAATAGAATGAACCAACAACTATGAGCTTCTCTAAAAGAGGCTCCTTTTTTTATTTTAAAGAAATGAAAGCGGATTTATAAAAAAATAATAAAAAAACCAATTGACTCTCCCCTCAGAGGAGGCTTTACATTATGTTTTGTAGAGTTTTAAAAGGAGTTGAGTTTAGATGAAAAAACAAAACATCATGTTATCTTTAGTATTAATGAATTTATTCATTATTTTTTTAGGTATTGGGCTAGTTATTCCAGTCACACCTTCAATTATCAATGAGTTAAATATATCGGGTACAATTGTAGGCTATATGGTAGCTGCATTTGCGATTACACAATTATTTTTTTCACCAATTGCAGGTCGCTGGGTAGACCAGTTCGGACGTAAAAAAATGATTATAACTGGATTAATGATCTTTAGTATCTCAGAGTTTTTATTCGGAATGGGTAAAACAATTGAGGTTCTTTTTATTTCACGTATGCTAGGTGGAATAAGTGCGGCATTCATAATGCCAGCAGTAACAGCATTTATAGCAGATGTTACTACAGTCGATACTAGAGCAAAAGCACTTGGCTATATGTCGGCTGCAATTTCAACAGGTTTTATTGTTGGACCAGGTGTCGGAGGTTTCATAGCAGAATATGGCCCACGCATACCATTTTTCTCCGCTGCAGGATTGGCAATTTTCGCAGGCGTTTTATCGATTACAATCCTTCCTGAGCCAGAACGAAATCAAGAAAGTATTGAGGATAAAGGACAAAAACCAGGATTAAAACGTATTTTTGCTCCGATGTATTTTATCTCGTTTATGGTTATATTGATCTCACAATTTGGTTTGTCAGCTTTTGAATCACTATTTTCATTGTTCACAAATCATAAATTTGGTTTTACACCAAAAGACATCGCAATCATGATTACTGGCGGTGGTATTGTTGGTGCGATTGCTCAAATAGCATTATTTGATCGTTTAACAAAATGGATGGGAGAAATTCGATTAATTCGATATAGTTTAATCCTTTCAACAATACTGGTGTTTATGATGACAATTGTGAATTCATATTTTATGATTTTACTAGTGACGTTTACAGTATTTTTAGGCTTTGATTTAATGCGTCCAGCTGTTACAACCTATTTATCTAAAATTGCAGGAAATGAACAAGGCTTTGTAGGTGGAATGAATTCAATGTTTACTAGTTTTGGGAATGTAATAGGACCAATAATAGGTGGAATCCTATTTGATATTGACTTAAACTATCCATTTTATTTTGCAACAGTCTTATTAGCGAGTGGTGTTGGTTTAACAATTGCTTGGAAAATGCCAGTATATCGAACAGCATCATAATTCAAAAAAGCATATTCTATATTTTCGAATAAAGAATATGCTTTTTTTGCTAAAATAAGATAGTGGAGGTGATTGAAGTGAAGGAAAAACTTTATACAATAGGTGAGGTATCCAAATTAGTTAATATTTCGATTAAAGCACTCCGATATTATGATAAAATCAACTTATTTAAACCAGCGTATGTCGATCCAGATACGAATTATCGATATTACAAAGATTCACAAATTCATCTTCTCGATTTAATCAAATCACTCAAATATATTGGTACACCATTAGAAGAGATGAAAGAAGTACAGGGGCTAAAAAGGGATGAATTTTTCTCCTTTTTAACAGAACAAGAAGAAATTGTCAGAAAAAAAATAGATTCATTAATTGAGATTGAAAAAATCATTGCAAATGCAAAAAAGGGATTGCAAAAACAGAATGATTATCCTCATTTTGGTGAAGTGTTTTTTTCGTACGAAGAAGAAATGCAAATCATACAAACGAAGGCAAATGGAATTGACCCGAAAAATATTTTAAATGCCTCATACAGTAAATTGAAGAAATTTGCTGCATCCACAGAAGGTTTTAGGAACTATGGTTACGGAGCCATTGTGCCATATAAGTCTTATACACATGTTAGTGAAGTAACCTATCAATATTTATTTACACCCGTTTTAACAAAAAAACAAACTACACTACTATTACCGGGTACAGAGGTTTCAACCATCCCCAAAGGAAAATACATTTGCATTACTTATAAAAGCGTATCATCTGATGATTATTTTACAAACTTACAAAGACTTATTAATTATATAGATACACATCAAATAACGGTTAAAAGTGATATATATGAGTCATTAATACATAATAATTATTCACCGAATCAAAAAGAAGAATTTTTGATTGAAATGAGAGTATTAGTCGATAATGAAAGCGAATAGGTAAAAAATATGATACTATAATGCTCATAGAGATTTTTTAAAGACTCCTTTAGGGGTCTTTTTTTACTTTTATGATCCAAGCATAAATATATTTAATATACAAATTGAATTATTGAATAAAAAGGTAAACATTTATAAAAACATTAAACATTTGTATTCGGTGAATCAATTTATTTAATGTAATCATTTAATAATTTAATTAAACTATAAATTTTTATAAATAATTTTAAGTTTTTGTTTAAAAAAATAAATATATGGTGTATGATATGATTAAATAAAAGAAAGGAGTACAGTATGACGTATCCTTTACTCACTAATTGTCCTGTTTGCAGCAAGGCACTTAAAATTACTAAGCTACATTGTAATCATTGTCAGACAACAATCGAAAATGAATTTGAAGTATCAAGATTAGCGGCTCTAGGCCAAGAACAACTCCATTTTATTGAGATTTTTCTTAAATGCCGTGGAAATATTAAAGAGGTCGAAAAGGAACTAGGAATATCTTATCCGACTGTCAGAGGAAAGTTAGATGAAATTATCTCTACACTTGGATATTCCACTCAAAAGAAACCAGAAATAGATAAATCAAAAATTGTAACAATGCTAGAAAAAGGCGAAATTACGGCTGAGAAAGCCATTCAATTATTAAAAGAGGGGGAATAATAATGAAAGACGAGATTTCAAGAATCTTAACGTTGATGGAAGAAGGCAAGATTGATAAGGATAAAGCAAGTGAATTAATTAATATTTTACAAGATAAAGAACAGCCCGAACGCGTATCACTAAAAAAAGAACCATACGGAAATAAAATCTTAAAGATTCGTGTTAACTCCGAAGTAGGAGATAATGTTAATGTTAATGTACCGATTAATCTTGTAAAGGCAGTTTTAAAAGTAGGTACAAATATTGCTGAAAAAATTCCTGAGGCTGAAAAATATGTAAAAGATATTAACGTTGATCTGCTAATCGAAGCAATCGAAAACGAAATGGTCGGACAAATCGTTGACATCACTTCATCAAACGGTGATAAAGTTTTTGTTGTGATTGAGTAGATTATGATAAAGGTCAAGTTGAAAATAGATGGAAAGCGATTCTCCATTCCTGTTCCATATACAGTTTTAAATTTAGGTAGTGTGATCATCACATCAAAATTGCTTAATCGTATAATAAATAAAGCAATTAATGAAAATGGCAGTAAATTCAATTTTCCTAAAATTGATAGAAAAGATTTGAAACCGTTCCTACAGGGACTTTCAAAAAATAGTGGACTAATCCTTGTTGATACGAAATTAAAAGATGGAACAGAGGTAGTTGTAAAGCTTTAAGTTCACTCTTTTAGACACAATTTATATTTTCGCAAATTATTCTATATTTTACTAATAATAATATTATGTAAACTAATATGAAATATAAAAAGAAACCCCTTTTTAAAAGAATGGGGTTTTTTCTTTTTAATAATTTTCATCATCCCAAACATTACTTGCATTTTGTGTTCGATTCATCATTTTTGCTAAATAAAGTTCAGTCGTTTGAATACTTTCATGACCTAAACTTCGACTAACTTGATAAATGCTCGCACCTTTTTCAATTGAACGACAAGCATAATGATGCCGAAAGAAGTGAGGACTAATATTGCTTGATCGATTATGTTCTTTTACAAAAGGTAACCCAGAATCTTTTATCATTTCAATTACATATTTTGATAAATATTTAAACGAATAATGTTGATTCAATTTATTCGGAAAGAATGGACTTGAATCAGTTTTCGAAATGACATTTGAAAGACCACGTCGACTCCTTAGTTTACATAAATCTACAAAAACATGATTTAATAATTTAACTTCACGTTTTTTATTTCCTTTTCCAACAATTTCTAGCCAATAACCGTTTGAATCCTTTGTAACTTTACCCCAATTTGCCTCAGCCAGTTCCCGAATTCGCATACCAGTTGTAGCTAATAATTTGATTATAGTCGTTTTTAAAATATTTCTATTATAAAAATTCAACAATGCTTTAACTTCACTTTCTTCTAAATCGCGATTTGGTAGATCATCCTTTGTAATTTTTGCATTCAATATTCGAGTATATAAAGGTACTTGAACATAATGACTATCAAATAAAAACTTAAAAAAGCTTTTTAATATGACAAGTTTTCTTGAAAGAGTTGTAACACGATATTGTTGATTGTTCGGACCGTATTTATAAGTAGATAGCCATTGTTGATATGAATCGATATGTCTTTGTTTTAAATTTTTGAAAAATGAAGTCTCTATATAAGATTCTACATCCTGTCGCAAAAATTCTTCACTCTTCATCAAATATCGAAAAAACTGCATTAACTCTCTTATGTATTCCATCTTTGTACTATCTTTTCGTTGTTTCGATTTTTGGATATCTTTTCTTTGATGTACAAAGTAGTAGATCATATCTAAATCAGAAAAACCTTCATAGATCATACGATGATTTTTTTCATTTTCAAACTTTGTTTGTAGAAGAATAGGAAAGTAAGTTTCATCTATTAAATACTCAATTATATTATCTTCATTTAGATTCGTAGTTGGTAAATGCATTGAATTTGTAATAAGTAGATTTGATTTTACAACCATATTACTCACCTCATAATCTATTATACATAAATCTATGTATTTATAGCATTAATTTGAATACTTTTTCTAATTAACTTAATGTCTTCATTTTTTTATAAATATAAATAAACTAAAAATGATTAAGGTAGAAAAATACACTATTATTCTACTTTAAACAAATCACGTATAATTAATTATTTATAAATAAATAGATTTATTTGTATCTGTTTAATTGCTTTTTAACAATTTGTTGGAAATAATTATGATATAATAAGTCTATAAAACAATAAAAAAGGAAGAATTCAAATGTTAGAACAAGATCAAAAAATGAAAGAGATTGTTACAACAAATGAGGCAGTAGAACTGTTAGGTGTATCGAAACAAACGATTTACAATTATGTGAAGGCTGGAAAACTTAAACTTGTTTATGAAGATTGGCAAATCGATGGGACAATGAGGTTTTATCTAGAGGATCTTAATCTGTTAAAGTCCCAAACTGTAAAACCAGTAGGACTAACTGTTCTTGAAACAGCTAATTTATTAGGAGTATCGAAAGCAACAATTCATCAATATATAAAAAATGGAAAAATTAACGCAAGTAAAGTAAATTTTAAAGGTAGACAAACTGTATTTATTCCCGAAGAAGAAATTGAAAATCTAAAATTCTCACAAAAAAATGCATCAAGAAAAAAGTCTTTTTTTACAAAAGACTTAGAGTTTTACTTATTTGGACTTTATGAAATTCCAAACTCGAATGAAAAAGCTCGAATCATCGAACTTGATGAGACCTCTGATATCGTAGCAAAAACGAATATGGGCGAACTTTTAAATAAAGAAGAACTGACAAGCCGTGGATTTAGAAAAGCTTATGAAATGAAAAAAGCGAGTCATAGTACGAAAAGAGGCATGATCTCATTTCAATTTCCAATTCCTCAATCAATTAATGCCCCAATTTTTGGCATTATCGATTCATTTTATAAACACATTGGACATCAAAACATGAATCTTTATCTAATGAACAATTCAATTAAGGTTGAAGTAAAACCAATTAAACTACCATATCTTGATGCCAATATTGAACAAGATTTTGAAATTTTACAAAACTGTTTAATTGATGGTAAGCTTTCTACTAGACCTGGTTTTATTGTGTTTACGAGTAATCAAGAACAACTAACTATTTTCGTGAAAGATTCAATAAAAGAAAAGATTAAACAAATTGCACTAGATCATCATACTGGAATTGAGGATATTACTGAGAAGCTTTTGCTTATGGGTTTAAAGGAATTTGAAAAAAACAACTCATTTAATGACTAAATTTATCCTCCAATTTCCGACAACGAGATGGGTACTTGTATTAGAAATCAAATCTCGATGCGTCTATTAAACTAGTTTAGATAATTCTGAAAACAGTTAAAAAGGGGAATGAAAATGAAGTTTATCGATTTAAGAAGTGACACTGTAACAAATCCTACTGATGAAATGAGACAAGCAATGTTTTTAGCCGAAGTTGGCGATGATGTTTATGGAGATGACCCAACTGTACAAAAATTAGAAATTCTAGCTGCTTCTATGGTTGGAAAAGAAGCTGCTTTATTTGTACCAAGTGGAACATTTGGTAACCAGCTTGCTTTGTTTACACATTGTGATCGTGGTACTGAAGTCATTCTTGGAGAAGATTGTCACATATTCGAACATGAGGTAGGAGCTGCATCAATTATTGCCGGAGTTCACTTAAGAACATTACAAACAACTCACGGTAAGATGGAGATTAACCGAATTAAACATTCGATCCGTCCAGATGACATCCATTATCCAGAAACTTCATTAATCTGTTTAGAAAATGCTTATTCAAGTGGATCTGTTGTTGATATTGACTACATGAAGCAAGTTTATAGCATTGCAAAAGATGCAAATATTCCTGTGCATTTAGATGGTGCAAGGATTTTTAACGCAGCTACTTATTTAAAAACAGATGTTAAAGAATTATCTCAATATAGTGACTCGGTAATGTTTTGTTTATCAAAAGGACTTTGTGCACCTGTAGGTTCAATACTTGCTGGAAGTAAAGAATTTATTGAAAAAGCAAAAAAGAAACGTAAATTACTAGGTGGAGGCTGGAGACAATCTGGATTTTTAGCAGCCGCTGGTCTAATCGCATTAGAAAAAATGACGAAACGATTACAAGAAGATCATGAAAATGCTCAATATTTAGCTAATAGACTTAGTGAAATCCCTGGAATTAATGTTGACACATCTCAACTTCATATTAATTTAGTATTCTTCCAAATGACTGATATGAGAAGAAGTCCCGAGGAAATTGAAGCAATTTTTAAAGAGAACGGAATTATTACTTTTGCGCCGGATGAAGATGGAATGATGCGATTTGCTACACATTATTGGATTACGAAAAATGATATTGATAAAGTAATTGAAGTGATGAAAACAATCTAAATTTCGGATGTGAAATTTTAAAAAAGAGGAGAAATCCTCTTTTTTATTTTGAGGACATTTAAAGTTAATTATTATAACTTCAACTAGTTGGTAGTTTATTAGAATAACGAATTATCAAATAAAGGATTAAATTTTTATTATACATATCATTATATAAGTGGGGGAAATGTTATGAATAATTTAAGATAATAAATCAAATTAGTTTTTTTCATATACTTTCATCCTCCTCATAAATAAAGATGTCTTCGATACTCATACCGAAATAACGAGCAATCTTGAACGCCAAAAGAATAGATGGGTTATAACGCCCGTTTTCTAGAGAACCAATCGTTTGCCTTGACACTTCAAGAGCTGTTGCTAATTCCTCTTGCTTAATTCCGCGTTGTTTGCGGATTTCTTCTAAACGGTTAAGCAACGTGTTCCCCCCTTTGCTATGGAAAGTTAACTTTCCATAGAGTAAGTTTATTTTGCAACAAATGTAATGTCAAGCGTACTTTCCATGAGGAGAGCTTTGTTCTAACTCGCAGTTTACTTAAAGAGGGAAAAATGGTTGAATATAGAATTCATCAATAGAAACTATTTTTCCAATTAATAAGGAGATGAATTTAATGACGGGTAGTTTTTTTAAAGTACAGGACGTTCTTGAAAATTATAAATCAGCAGTTTACGAAAAAGATGTTGAAAGATTCATAAATATGTATGCTCCGGATATACATATTTACGATTGCTGGGAGAATTGGGAGTGCAAGGGTATTTCCTTATGGAAAGAAGATGTGGAAGATTGGTTTAATGGATTGAGTGTGGATGGTGTTTTACTTAAAGTAGATTTTAATGACTTACTAGTTGATGAAGATTCAAATCTCGCAATTGTTCATTGTGCTGTTATATTTGCTGCTTATCATGAAGAATCTGGAGAGAAACTTCGTCAAATGACAAATCGGTTCACATATGTTTTAAAAAAAGTGAACGAATCTTGGGTTATAGTTCATCAACATTCATCATTGCCTATAGATATGGAAACTGGCAAGGGGAGTTTTAACCTAAAGTAAAAAATAAAGGGAGTAAACCAAACGGTATAATGTAAGGATCCCAGTTGTTTTTACTGTCCAAATCGTCCAGAAAGGCCACTACCATTTTAAATAGTGTTGTTCAACTATCGCACTTTGATCGGCTATTTAGTCGTTTTTTTTATATGTTAGGATAGTAAAAAAGTCGGATTAGTTTTAAAATTTATAAGCAAATATAAATATCAGGGGAGTTCATCAAATGAAAAATACAGAAGATCTATATTTAGAGATGTCTGATAAAATTTTGGAAAAAGAAAGGAAAAAGGGAGTTGTGGCCCTAAATGAAAATGAAAGAAATTTTTATTTAATAGATAGTCTCTTAATGGAATTGAATAACGGTGGATTTGATCAATATTTCTTAAATTGGACTGGCGAACATTGGCAGGAAACTGTTGCGATCTTAGATAAATTAGAAATAAGTTTCCTATCTAAATTAGTTAAAAAAGCTAATGAAATCTATCGAAGTGGTAAATCCGAAGATGATATTCTTGATGAACTTAATGAATTAGATAATGAATTTTATAATAATTTGAACTATAAAGATATTTATGAAAAAGTAATGAAATTTTCCAACTAATTTTTTCCAAAAAATAAAATTATCAGTAATACAATAAGAAGTAGTTCCAATAGTAATTCTCCTTGTGCATATAATTTTTAGTTAATTGTAAACTTGAAAAATATTACTCTACTTTAAAAGTATAGTTAATATTAACGGAATTATCAGGAAACTATTGTACATAAGTAAGACCTTGTATATATTTAAAGTACAATATGATCGAACGATTGCTCATATTATGATTAATTTTATTTAAAAACCGATTAAGGAGGATGAATGATGGAAGAAGTAATTGAAAAAGCAATTCAAGATATCTACCCAGATGATTTCGCTTGGTGTTATGGATGTGGTCGTTTAAATAAAGATGGTCATCATCTTCGCACTGGTTGGCAAGGTGATAAAACAGTTACGATCTTTACACCTGAATCAAAGTACATGGGCATTCCGGGTTTTATTTATGGTGGATTAATAGCTTCGTTAATTGATTGTCATGGGACAGGTTCTGCCTCACTCGCTTTACACCGTAAGAATGGAAATGAAATAGGAGATGGCACAGTACCACCTAGATTTGTAACCGCTGCCCTTAATGTAGAATATCTTAAACCTACACCACAAGATGTTGCACTAAAAGCAGTTGGAACTGTTGAAGAAATCCATCCTAAAAAATGGAAAGTTCATACAGAATTATTCGCAAATGATATTCTTTGTGCACGTGGAGAGGTAGTACTTGTTGTAATGCCTAGCACATTTTTAAAATAAAATCTTTAAATAAATATCTACTTCGTTCCAAGTCTAAGAGAAAATTTCTTAGCCATTTTAAGTAGGTTATTTAATGTGTAAAGAAATAAAGAAATATGAAGTTATGAATTTATTAATCCATGCGAACGATTACATACATAGAAACTATGGCTGCTTAAAGTAAAGAATTTTAAAAAAAGCTTCCGAACACTCAAATTTTGTGTTCGGAAGCTTTTTTCTATGGCCAATATTTAATCTCATATACACATTTTAATCATGGTCAATCAGTTAACCACTAAGTTTTGAGAATTTTTATTAACTTTTTCTTTATTGTGCAAGAAAGATTCCATTGCTTGATCCACATAAACCCATCCCTTTAAACTTAAATGAAGTGAATCTCTGAAAAAATATTTATCATATTCATGGTTCGATAAGTCTTCAACTTCAAATCCAGAATCACGAATTTCTTTAGATACTTTTTTATAATACAAAGTACGTTCTTCTTTTTTAAAACCAACGTAATCATAAAAGTACCCATTTACTGGAATAGATATGAAAAGTGGTTTTGCGCCAGCGCTTTTTAATAAATCTAATTCCAGTTGTAGGTCCTTATATTCAGGTGATTCTTTATAGGAAGCTGTGGATCTAGAGTTCTTTAATTGACTAATTTTATTAGCAAAATGCAATGTATAAATACTGTTTCTAATATAAAATGGATTATTGGTTGCTGTTTTCTTTCCTTCTTTTTCTGCAATTGCCATCAGCTCTTTATATGATTTATTCTTTGAAGTTGAGTAATTATTTATTTTAATATTACTGATAAAATTAAATTTTGATGTAAGTACGTCTTGTTTATTTATAATTGATAAATAAGGATTGACTAAATTATTAGTAATTAGTTTATTAGTTAGTTTTTCTGTTTTCATTCCAAGTGCCTGCCTCATCAAAGTCGCAAGCATTTTATCATTTCTTACTATTGTATAATCAAGTAATCGATTAATTGCTCTTTCTTTTATATCCATAGGGATTTTATTATTTTTTGCAAATTCAATTGCTTGTAACTTCGAAAAATTCGGGTCAAAACGTTGTTCATCTAATCCTCTTTTATTAAACCATTGTGGTGAAATTATAAAAATTATCTTTTTCCCTTTTAGACTTGAATAGTTAGCAGATAAACTAAGGAAATGTATTAAAGATTGAGTTCCTCCTCTTCCAATTAGGAAAGGTGTATATTTTGGATCATATGCCTTAAAAAAATTTGAAGGATGAAACTGATCAAATCTTGAAAGTTCAGACGAACCATAGATTGGTATAATGGTAGGATCTTTCATAACTTGTTTTTGTACTGTAATACCTTGGAAGATAGCAGGACTAAGTGAGCTAGATTGATGCCTAGCTGTTCGATTTGTAACTAGTGGTGTTAACCATTGCTTTGGAATGGTAATTATTAATATAACAACTATAACAGCCAAAAACATTGGACCGAAAGTAGTTTTTTTCATATCTAATCCCTCATTTGAAGTCTAATTATTTGTTTTAGAATAATGTTCCTGAAAAAATTAAAAAACCAAAACAAATAAAGTGAAATGTAATAATTATTGAAAGTATATCAGTGAATTTTGTTCGCCGAATTAATTTCTTTTCTTTGTTTTTCCTTTCAAATAGATCGTAGCAAATAATTAAAATAGCATGGTAGATACCATAAACAATGAAATGCAACGCAAGTCCATGCCAAAGACCCATTAAAAAAAATAAAGTAAAGTAAGAAATATACGAAATAACATATCGATTTTTTATTATTTTCTTTTTTTGTAAGAAAAAAACTAGCCTCATATAAACATAATCTCTAAACCAAAAAGACAATGTCATATGCCAACGATTCCAAAAATCTTTAATATTTCTACTTAAAAATGGTTTATTAAAGTTCTGTGGTGTTTGAATACCTAATAAATAGCTAACTCCGACTGCAAAAGCACTATAACCTGCAAAATCAAAGAACAAATAAAAACTGTATGCATACATGTATAAAAGTTTTAAGACAAATAGGTCTTCATGTAAATAGACATTTGAAATAATATACAAATTGATAGCATGGGCAATAATATACTTATAAAGAAACCCTCGAAAAATTAAGTTTATACCATTAAATAAAAGAACTTTATATTCCTCAGGTTCAAAGCTATTCTTGAAATCCTTCTCAAATCTTCGATATCGATCAATCGGACCAGACGTAAAAGTTGGGAAGAACAAAAAGAACTGTAGAAACTCAAATAATGTTAACGATTTGATTAATCCATCCCTTATTTCAATTAGTAATTGGATTGATTTGAAAGTTACATATGAAATACCCAAAAATCCAATTATTGAATTTGGAATTAAAAGTGGCTGAACCTTAGTTAAAATTAACGGAAATAACGTTAATACGATTAAAAAATAAAAAACACGAGGATTATTGTATTTCTCACGATACTTTCTATAGTTAATGACCAATACTGATTGGAAAATAGTAAAACATATAAAAAATAACAACTGTTTTATATCGTCTTTAAAAATTAGTAAAATAAGTGTCCAGCCAACAAGCGTATTGTAAAATGTTATCTTTTTTCCTCTTAACCCATAAATAACAATTGGTAAGAATAATAACATCAATAATAAAAAATATAGTAAATTTTCGTATGGTGTCATTTGAATACCTCTATAAATATTAGTTAATAAAATTAAAATTCATTATAAATAAATGTTGATGAGCCAGAGGAATTACAAATGTAAAAATATATTAGCAATATGATGATCATCAAATAATAACTAGTTTTGAAAAACCATTGAAAAATCATTGCATTTTTATAAACTAGTTTTGTTTTCTTTTCTTTCATAGTTAATTCTCCCTTTAATTTCTAAGTTTAAAATTGAATGTTTTAATTTGTTTATAAGTACGTGAAATGTATAGCATTGCTATATAATAGCACAGTAAAAAAGCAAAAAAGATTATATTTTTTTAATCAATTTCACTATAATTTAATGATTGGCTATAAAATTTATTATTGTTTATATTTAGGCATTTTTTTGATTGTATAAGTGGTTAATAATTAAATTGTTTTAATGAAATTTAAAGTGAATTTTCATAATAGAATCTACGAAATTTAACATAATTTTTTGAAGGAATATCATAATATTAAGCAAATGAAAAAGAGAGAGTTACGGCACTCTCTCTTTATTGTTTGTATAATGCAAGGCTTCTCTCATCAATCCGAACAAATATAAAATTTCTTTTTTTACTATAAGTAATAAAACCTTTAAGCGCATTGTTTTCGTTCATATTGCTTTTCTTTATAGCGCTGATAATACCAAATGGCAATACTAATCCAAAATCCTCCAGTAAAGTAGCCAGCAATTACATCGCTTGGAAAATGAACTCCTAAATAAATTCTGCTTATACCAATTAAAAGAATCATTATGAAACTTATTAATATCAATAGAGAACGCCCAGATTTTGTACGAATATTTCTCCACAATATAAATGCTAAGATTCCATAAACTGTCATAGCATTAGTTGCATGCCCACTCGGAAAACTAAATCCACTTATTTCAATTAAACGGTGTAAATCAGGTCTCATCCTATGAAAGAAGAGTTTTAATAAAATACAAAGAATATTTGAGCCAATAAGAGCGGCAATAAATAATATTAATTCAGAACGGTGATCTAAAACTTTATAAAGAAAATATAGAATACCTATAGAAAGTAGAATTATAAATACGCTTGAACCTAAAAAAGTTATTAATTTCATAAAAGATGTCATGAAGGGTGATTCAAGCCCTTGTATAAAGTTGATAACTGTACTATCAAAATGATATATACTATGATTGCTCACTAGTAATACCATGAGTCCAAAACCAAAAAGTGACAAAAGACTAATTAAAAAAGCAATCGACAAAAAATACTTTAAATTCATTTAAAATACCTCAAATTTATAAGATTTAAATTGGATCTTACTAACTATAATACTCTTTCGTAACACTCAGCTAATGTAAGTAGAATGAAGTATTCCATTGAATGATTATAAAAAACATAGGTTATAAATCCATCCTAGCACTCAGATCCATAGATATATATATATTAATGTCTAAATGGCGCGTTTGTTTGGAAATGTCTTATATTGTTGTATGAGACGAAGTATTTCAAGTAGTAATAAGTTTAAAAATAACCATGCTGCTCCAAATGTATATCCTGCTATAAGGTCACTTGGAATTTGAATTGAGAAATAAATATTTGCTACTCCAATTAATATTAAAAGAAATAAAACTAAAATTGGAGTGATTAATTTGATTCGAGTAAAGATATCGTTTTTTAAATGGCGCATCAATACAAAAACAAAATAACCATAGACGACAATTGACATATAAGATTGTTCATTTGGAAACTCAAAGTGTAATAAAGAGCCGGTATTAGGTTTTAAATAATGAAATACATGCGTAATTACTTCTTTAAATATCACACCGCCAACAATAGATGTTATAAAAAATAAGAATTCCAATATTAAATTTCTCTTATTAACAAATAGTAAGATTAAAGAAACCATTGAAATAATAAGCAAAATTAAAGGTATTTGAAGAACAAGTAATCCCTTCATTATGAAATTCCAGTTGTCTCCAAAGAGTTCATTTATTATATATATACTAACTTCATTTAACTCTTTAAACTCATTGTGTAAATATTGTTCACTCAATCCTAAAGTAAAAATAAGCATACTTAAAAACAAAACAGCAAGGCAAATTATAAAAATTTCAATTCTTTTTAATGATAAAAAAAAACGAGTTGAAAATGAAGTTATATAATTATTTAAAAAGTATTTTAAGGATGTTTTGTATCTCCTTAGCATGAATAAAATTACAATAAAACTTAAAAGACCAACTATTCCTATTCCAAGGTATTTACTTGCAGAGTGATGAAATTTCTCCCACTGAGGACCAAGAACCTTACCAAGAGTGACAAAGGTAATAGACCAAAGAAACGCACCAATATATGCATTTCGTGCAAATATTTTAAAAGGTAATCGGGAAATCCCACTAAAATACCCGGTAAAATGGCGAATCCCAGGTATAAAAAAAGCAAATACCAAGAGTTTATTACCATGATGATCAAACCATTTTGCGGTTTTATTATATCGTTCGGGACCAAAGTGTATATATTTTCCGTACTTTAGAATAAGATTATATCCGAATCTATTACCAATCAAATAAGATACAGTAATTCCAATAACAGCACCCAATGTTGCTATGAAAATAGAAAGAATATAACTCATTTTACCTTGGTATATTAGATACCCTGTATAACTCATAGTGATTTCCCCTGAAATAGGTAATGCAATAAGTTCAAGTAGATTCACTGAAAATAACAATAGATAACGATGGTGTACGATTAAGGTAAGGAGTATGGACAAAGGATTTTTCCTTTCTAATTATATAAGTATTTATTTATACTCGTTGCTATATAGAAGTTCATGATTATTAGAATCTATACAAATATTAGAAATGAAAACTATAATATAAATCAATTTTGTTTTGGATTTTATCACAACTATATTAGTATGGTTAAGATATACACTAAAGTCCGTGAATATCTATATTTAGATTAACCAAAATGAAATATTAAATGTACTGGGTTCTATTAGTATTTACTGTAAGTATTGGTATAGATGTGATTTAGAGCAACTGTTTTCAGTTGCTTATTTTTTATAAATGAAATTAAAAGATATGTTACTAAAAAAATAAATAAATCGATTTTCAAACATGCAAATAGACCAAAATCTATACGAAGAAAAAAAGAGATGGAGAACTGCTAAATCATACCACCACGGTTTAATTTCATTTAATTCAATTTCAATTGTTTTAATCAAGTGTATATGGTAAATTAAGGTCATCAACTTATTAAAGGCGTTTAATAAGTTTTTTAAGGCGGTGAATTTAGTGAATGAATTTTTAGCAACTCCAAGCAATATGAAGAAAATGGTTCTTCGTGGTATTCGTACTACGCTCTTAAAATTAGGCAGTGCAACTAAAGTTGAATTAAGTCAAAGTCTAGAAATTAGTTTCCCGACAATTAGTAAGTTTCTAACAGAAATGGAAAAAGAAGGAGAAGTTCTTTTAGTCGGATTAGATCATTCTAGTGGTGGAAGAAGAGCAAAAAGATACTCTTACAATCCTGAACATATGTTAGGTTTAGTAATATTTTTAGAGGGAACTGAAACGAACTATATCATTTTTAATTGTATTGGTGAAGTAAAGGAACAAGGCAAAGCACCGAGTGCATTAATAGATAATAGTTTGCATTTTTTAACGATGACCATTGAAAAGATCATAACTAAATATCCGAAAATCAGTTCAATGTCGATTGGAGTACCAGCGGCGGTTAATAATGGAAAGGTGTTTTATATACCTGGATATGAACAGTTTCAAAACATTAATTTAAAAGAATATTATGAAGAACATTTTTCGATTCCTGTCATAGTAGAGAATGATATGAATGCAGCTGTTTTAGGTTTTCACAATAATAGAGGAATAAAAGATAAACAATCCCTTGTTTATTTGTATTCAGGTCAAAACGGTCCAGGTGCAGGAATTATGGTAAATGGAGATGTTGTAAGAGGAAATACATTTTTCTCAGGTGAGGTTTCATTCGTACCTCAATATGATGAAAGAAATTTTGGGCAGGCATTAGGAAATAGAAGAGGACTTAAAAACCTAATAATAAGTGAAGACTATGAAATTGATGCAATCAGCAGATTAGTCGCCTCATTTGTAGCGATCATTAATCCTCATTTCATCATTTTTTGTAAAGATGAAGTTGAAAACGTAATATTAGATAAAATTAGAATTGCTAGCTCAAATTATATTCCGTCCGAACATCTTCCTGTACTTACGACGAGTGATTGGAAACAAGATTATTTATTTGGATTACAAAGTCTTTGTCTTAAACTTATGATCGATTGAATATTTAAAAGGGAGTCATATAAGGTGGAGTGTGAGTTCATTTAATACTAAAATTTAGAAAAAATGATATTGGGGAGTTAAAATAAATGAAAATTGAACATGTTGCTATATGGGTTAAGGATTTGGAAGGGATGAGGGAGTTTTACGAAACATTTTTTAATTGTAAGTCTAACAATAAATATCATAATAGTGAAAAGAAATTTGAATCTTATTTTCTTACCTTTGAATCTGGCGCACGATTAGAAATTATGCGTAAAGAGGGCATTGTTAAGGCTAACCTCGAAGATCAAATTGGTTGGGCTCATATTGCAATCTCCTTAGGAAGTGAAGACGCTGTCAATCAGATGAGTGCCAAATTTAAAAATAGCGGTTATCCTCTTATAAATGGTCCTCGTAGAACTGGTGATGGGTACTATGAGAGTGTAATTAAAGATCCAGAAGGAAATCTTATTGAATTGACAATTTAACTTATTAAAATGGTAATTAGGTAATTGATTCGGTACTTTTTAAACGAGTTTAATAAGTTTGTTTTTTTATACTTTTTAAACACATTTAAAAAGTTTTAACGTTATAACTAGGAGGTTAAATATGGAAACTTTATTAAATAGCCGCCAAATTCAATTATGGCGGGTCGCAATTTATTTTATTTTTGCTCTGACTGGATTTGCATTTGCATCATGGGTATCTCGTACGCCTGCTATTAGAGATGCGCTTGGTTCTACAACAGCAGAGATGGGTGTAATCATATTTGGGCTTTCCGTAGGGTCGATCATCGGATTGATAAGTGCCAGTATTCTTATCGCTCAAAAGGGCGGACGTTTTGTCATGGTTTTTGGTCTATTAGTAGTTTCTATCGGACTTTTAATTGTTGGAATCAGTGGTTCATGGCTGACAAATAGTTTAATTGTATTTATAGGGCTAGTTGTTTTTGGTTTTGGGCAAGGGATATGTGATGTAGCGATGAATGTAGAGGGAACCGCAGTTGAGAAAGCTGCTCAAAAGTCGCTCTTAACTGGTTTTCATGCTGCGTTTAGTTTGGGTACGCTTCTTGGAGCATTGTTTGGTTCGACAATGACTAAGTCGGGAATCTCTGTACCTATTCACCTGTCCCTTACAGCCTTAGTTATCGTTCTGACTGTTTTGTATTTATACCGTTTCATACCTGCTGACACAGGTAGAGAAGCTGCTAGTGACTCTTTTAAAGTAAACAGAACGAAGGAATATATGGCCGTATGGAAAGAGCGACGAACAATCATGATCGGTATTATTGTACTTGGAATGGCTTTCGTTGAAGGATCAGCAAATGACTGGTTACCACTTATTATGGTTGATGGATATAAGGTTACACCAGCTATGGGTTCTGTTGCATATGGTATATTTGTCGGTTCAATGACAATTGGACGTGCGATAGGTGATAAAATATTAGACCGATTCGGTAGAGTTATCGTTTTGCGCGCATCAGCACTTTTGGCTTTTGTTGGACTGATTATTGTTATACTGAGCCATAGTTTCGTAGTAGCAACGATTGGTATTGTTTTTTGGGGGCTTGGGGCAGCATTTGGTTTTCCAGTTGGATTATCCGCTGCTGGAGATGATCCTCACAGGGTAGCTGCAAGAGTAAGTGCAGTATCGACGGCTGGTTACCTCGCATTCCTAGTAGGACCACCATTTTTAGGAATTATTGGTGAACAAGTAGGGCTACTGCGTGCTCTGATTTTCGTACTTATTGCTGTAACGATCTCTGGACTGCTTTCAAAAGCTGCGAAACCGATTGGAAAACAAAATGATTTGGAAATGGACTCAAAAGTATCTAATTCATTAAAATTGTAGTTTGAAAGTATTGATCCTGGAATCAGAACATATTTAAAGAACGAATAGAGGAAAATCATTATACGATTATCCTCATTTTTCTTAATATCATGTTAGAATACAGGTAAACATTAGATAATGATTAAAAAAATGAATAATCTTAATAGTTTACTAACGATGTTCTTTTAGTAGAAATTTGTATATCCATTTTTTATAGGCTATAATACTTTAAACCATTTCTTTACCTGAGCTCCACGTTTAAATTTCCCCCTATTCTTAAATGAATAGGGGGTTACTATTTTTATTAAATAAAAAAAAGTCAGATTCTATTATTAGAATCCGACTTTTTAATTTTTTTAATTATGCTTTTTTAACGTTAGTTGCTTGAGGTCCGCGTTGTCCTTGTTCTACATCAAATGTAACTGCTTGACCTTCATCTAATGATTTAAATCCGTCAGTTTGAATTGCTGAGAAGTGAACGAACACATCATCACCATTTTCACGCTCGATGAATCCAAAACCTTTTTCTGCATTAAACCATTTTACTTTACCTTGTTCCATTTTTGTTTCCTCCTAGTGCGCTTTACACACGTTGTTATAATCCAATCTTAACATTAAATGTAAAGAAAATCAAATCCACCTAAATATTGGTGAAAAATTACATATTTTTTATGATCAATTTTCACTTAATTCTTAGACATTCATTTTAAAAATAAAAACACTAGCTAAAAAAAACATTTACTTATTGACATGACTTATTTAATACTGGTAAAATATTTATTTTGACAAAAAAATAATAAATGTTATGCTTAGATAGGTTCATAATTAAATGGGGGTGTAGATAATGTTTGAAGTTGGTGATAACATCTTTTATCCAATGCAAGGAGCAGGTGTAATCGAATCTATTCAAGAAAAAGAAGTACAAGGTGAAATACAGCAGTATTTTATTATAAGATTACTAATTAAAAAGATGGAAGTAATGATTCCAATTTCAAAAATGAGTAATTCAAGAATTCGAATGGTCGTTGATTCAAATACACTCGACAATATATTAATAAATTTCCATAATGGAGAATCTGATCGATCTCTATCATACAAACAAAGATTCAAGCTAAATACTGAGAAAATGAAAACAGGTAATATTGAAGAAGGCGCAGAAGTAGTACGTGATTTAATGCGTATAGATAAAGAAAAATCTCTTAATTCAAGTGAAAAACAAATGTTAGGTAACGCAAGTAAAATTTTTATAAGCGAACTTGAATTAGTTAAAGGCATATCAGAAAGCCAAGCCAAAGAACTATTATTCGGCTAAAAATCTTTCACTCAACTTACAAAGGAAGATTACAAAAATTAAAATTTTCAAACCGTGTATGAAACGAAACCCCTTTTATAAGACATTAGCAAAGCTCAATTATTGCTAGTGTTCCTACTTTTAAATTCCATTTAGAATATAATGATGCTAATTTAAAATTAATCCATTATATATTGATACTGAAATCGAGTATCTATTTCATATTTAACTTGTTCAACAATAAAAAAAACATCCAAATTATTTGGATGCATATTTAAGTATTCCACTTAAAAAGAGTGAATCTTCTAACTGTGTGCACTCTTTTAATTTGATTAATCCATCTAGTTCTAGTTCCTTAGCTAGTTTTTCAATTATATTTGTATCATTTTCCAAGGAATTTTTAATGTCGATTATAAAGAAATTTCCTCTTGTAGCAAGTCGAAGGTTCTTTAAAAGATTTTCCTTACTCATTTTCACATCTCCCTTCTAAATTATATAATTCGACACAGAAGGGGTGTTGTCCTGTAAATTCAATTAAGTTACAAATTATTTGTAGGATGATCGATGATCTTAAGAGTATAACATTAATAATTCTCATACACTTTCAAGATACAAATACACATAATATTGTGAAAAATTAACTTAATGAAGGTATAAAATGAATGTTGTGTATTCATTTTTTATAGGCTATAATACTTTAAACCATTTCTTTACCAGATCTCCACGTTTGAATTTCCCCTTATTCTTAATTGAATAGGGGGTTTTTATTTTTTATTAAATAAAAAAAGTCAGATTCTACAAATAGAATCTGACTTTTTAATTTTTTAAATTATGCTTTTTTTACGTTAGTAGCTTGTGGTCCGCGTTGTCCTTGTTCTACATCAAAAGTAACTGCTTGACCTTCATCTAATGATTTGAATCCTTCAGATTGAATTGCTGAGAAGTGAACGAATACGTCATCACCATTTTCACGCTCGATGAATCCAAAACCTTTTTCTGCATTAAACCATTTTACTTTACCATGTTCCATTTTTACTTCCTCCTTATGTGCTTGAACACATTTAATGTTTATATAATAACAATTTAAATTAAGATAATCAAATTGTCTTACTAAAAAAATAGGTCTTTTCACTTATTTAAATGGAAATTAAAGGATTTTCTTTAATTTTTAATTAGAAATCATTGTGTAGTAGTAGCTATTTACGATGATTAGTTAAGGATTAAGATAGGCACTCGCCCTTCATTTTTTTCATAGGATACTGAGTAAAAAATAAAAAGAATGAAGAGAGTGATGAATATGTCAACTTGTCAAAGACTTGCGGATATGATTGGAGGAGAAGTCGTTCAAGCTACACCTGTATGTGTAATTATGCGTCTACGTGATATTAATGCGACTATTTTAGGTCGTAGGACTCGTTCTCCATTAGCACTTCCTTTCATGTTATCTTTTGAAGATAATGGGTTAAACCTTGGCTAATCTGTTGTCCGTCAGAAAGAGATTAACCCATTAATGACAGCTTTACGAAAAAGAGGAATTATCGTGACAGCAGTTCATAACCATTGGCTGTTTGATAAACCACGTTTAATGTATATGCATTGGGAGAATGTTAATTTAGATCCAGTTGAATTTACAAGAGTTAGTTTTGAAGCAGCAAAAGAAGCAGGTCTTTTTTAAGGATACTTACTTTAAAATAAGTGACTAAAATTATAAAAAGTAAATAAAATAGATGAAATAAAAAAAGCAATTGAACAGTTCACTTCTGATCCGATTGCTTTTTTTATTTCGTTCTTTTTTTCAACAGCTACGTCATAAAGTTTGTTTAGGTAGTACTGCAAGCATCGGATAATATTCCGTTGTCATGATCCCAGCAATCACAGCTGGATCTTCTTCGATAAGTTTTGGGACTTGCGCTTCATTTTCAACTTCAATGATTGCAACTCCATGAGGTGATGAAGGATTTCGAACCGGTCCAAACACTAGAGCAATTCCCTGGTTTTGTTTTCCCGTCCAATAAGCAATATGTTTTCCCATAATATTCCGTTCTTCATCTGTCATGTCCTGTTGAAAGGTTGTTCTTGGGGGAATAGATTTTAGCATAAAATGCATCTTTACTGAGCCATTAATCGGGGTGTTATCTGCCATTCTTAATTAACCTCCATTTTTTCTGACGATCCTTACCTTCAATTATTTCACAAATCACCTTTGAATACACTTCATATAAGATATAACAAATTACTGAATAAATTAGGAAGTGCAGTAGAAAATATCCTATTGTCTTTTTTATTAATAACTTTTAATTGTACAAATGAACAATAAAGATTTATTATTAGTTTACAATGTAAACAGTTTATAAAGTAAACTAATATGAAAGGTGATATGATGCCAAATTTTCAACAAGCAATCGATTTAACAAATTCGTTTGTTTCAATTGCGCGCCAACTTAAAAGAATAAACTTACAAACTGCAACTAAACTTGGATTAACCTTCCAACAGTTAATTATTCTCAATTCAATTCGAAATAATGAAGGGCTCTCACAAAAAGAACTAACTGAACGTATTAGAACTGCTAAAAGCAGAGTGAGTCTTAGTATTGATGAGTTGGAGAAGAAAAATTATGTAAAAAGAGAAACGTCAGCTATTGATCGCAGAGAAACTCAATTATTTTTAACGCCAGATGGAGAAGAATTATGTCAACGCTATCGCGAAGAATCAGAAGCATATAAGAGTTTAGCAAATTCACTGGAACAATTTTCACAGGATGAGCTTACTATACTTATAGACATGCAAAAAAAAATTTTAACTGATTTATCAAATGAACAAACTAATTGTTCGAAATAAGGAGGACGTTTAATTATGTCAGGATGGGGTGGTGGACCTCCGATGGGTCCTCATGGTTTTGGGCGAATGAAATATGATAAAAACGCTCAAAAACCAAATATAACAAAGGCAATACTACTCAGAATTGCAAAATATTTTATTCCATATTGGAAGCAAACAACACTTGTTGTGCTTATTTTATTAGTTACTTCAGTATTAGGCATTTTACCGCCTATCATCATTCAACATATTGTTGATACAGCCTTACCAAATAAAGATTTAAGTCTCCTAATCTATCTCGTACTTGCCTCTCTTAGTACGACGATTATTTCAGAGTTATTGGGTGTGTGGCAAAATTATTTAAATGCATATGTTTCTCAAAAAATTATTTACGATATGAGAAACCAGATGTATCTTCATTTACAACAAATGCCATACCAATTTTATTCAAACGTAAAGCAAGGTGAAGTAATCACCCGAATGACGGCTGATATTTCTGGTGTTAAAGCTGTTTTTGATAGTACGATTGTAAGTTTCGCTAATAATTTATTCATTCTTATTTCTACAGCTACCACTTTGTTAATTGTGAACTGGAGGCTTGGAATACTAGGATTGATTATTGTACCATTATTTATTCTACCGACTCGTAAAATGGGGAATGTTCGTTGGAATATTGCAAAACAGACACAGGAAAAAACAAGTGAGCAAAATCATATTATACAAGAAACATTAAATATTAGTGGTTATTTACTAATGAAGCTTTTTACAAAGGAACAAAGGGAATTTAAAAATTTTGATGAGATTAATGTACAGGCTACTAATCTTAAAATAAAGGAATCTATGGCAGGGCGCTGGTTTATGATGATTTTATCAACCTTTACTAGCATCGGCCCAATGCTCATCTATTTATATGGTGGATATTTATTTATTCATGGTCAGATTACAGTTGGGGCTATTATTAGCTTTGTTGCTTTACTCGGTCGTTTATACGGGCCAGTTGGACAATTAACAAATCTATATGTAAATATTACAAGTTCAATCGCTTTATTCGAACGAATTTTTGAATATTTTGATATGAAACTAACGATTAAAGATCGTGATGATGCGACGGAAATGAATGTTACTCATTTAGATATAGAATTTAACGATGTATCATTTTCTTATCAGAAAGATAAAACGGCTTTGCAGAATATTTCCTTTATTGCTCCATCTGGTACAATGACTGCATTAGTTGGACCTAGTGGCGCTGGTAAAACAACCATTACCAATTTAATCCCTCGTTTATATGACTTCACTTCAGGTTCAATCAAAATTGGCGGTCGTGATATTAGAGAATTCACGCTAGAATCATTAAGGTCTCATATTGGACTTGTTACACAGGATAGCTATTTATTTAATGGAACGATTAAAGAAAATTTATTATATGCAAGCCCTGATGCATCAGATGAAGAGATTACAAATGCTTGTAAGGCTGCATATATTCATGATTTCATAATGGACTTACCAAATGGATATGAGACAATTGTTGGGAATCGAGGAATTAAACTTTCAGGAGGCGAAAAACAAAGAATTTCAATCGCTCGTGTATTATTGAAAAATCCTGAAATCATTATTCTTGATGAAGCAACTTCCTCATTAGATACTTTATCTGAATTTTATATTCAAAGTGCAATACAAGGATTATTAAAAAATAAGACGTCCATTGTAATTGCTCACCGACTTTCAACTATTATGGCCGCGGATCACATCATTGTGTTAAAGGATGGTCAAATTGTTGAGGAAGGCAAAAATGAAGAATTGTTAATGCAAAATGGATTATATAAAGAGTTATATAATAAACAATTTGGAAGAAAAGCAATCGCATCAATTGAATAGAAAAAAGCACAGATTAATTTCTGTGCTTTTTTCATTATGTATAGAAGTTAATTCAATTTTTGTTGTTTTGATTTTGTTACATACTCTTCCTACTTTAATTATACCATAAAAAAAAAGGGTAAAATAGACTTTATCTTCTTATTTTCTACTGATAAAATCAATAGACATTAAAGGTTAGGAGAGATGTGGAATGAATTCTTTAGTTCTCGATTTCCAGGAGATTGATAAAAACCAACTTTTACTCGTTGGCGGAAAAGGCTTAAATTTAGGAGAATTATCAAAAATTCCAGATATAAAAGTTCCAGAAGGATTTTGTATTACAACAGCTGGGTTTCAAAGAGCCATCGAACAAAACGATTCATACCATGCTTTATTGGATCAACTAAGTAGGTTAGATGTAAAAGATCGAGATCAAATTAGTGAGATTAGCAGGAAGATTCGAGAAATTATATTAGAAGCAGTAATCCCTTCCGATGTTGTAAATGCAGTTTCTACCTATCTCTCCAAATTCGGTGAGGAACTTGCTTATGCAGTGCGTTCTAGTGCAACTGCTGAAGATTTACCACATGCTTCTTTTGCTGGCCAACAAGATACTTATTTAAATATTATTGGTAAAGAAAATATCTTACAACATATTAGTAAATGCTGGGCTTCTTTATTTACGGATCGAGCGGTAATCTACCGTATGCAAAATGAATTTGACCACAATCAAGTTTATTTATCCGTTGTTATTCAAAAAATGGTTTTCCCACAGGCTTCAGGGATATTATTTACTGCTGATCCTATTACTTCTAATCGAAAGGTACTATCAATCGATGCAAGTTTCGGACTTGGAGAAGCTCTAGTTTCTGGTTTAGTATCGGCCGATTGTTATAAAGTACAAGGGAATGAAATCGTCGATAAAAGAATCGCGACAAAAAAATTGGCTATTTATGGTCGAAAAGAAGGCGGAACAGAGACACAGCAGATTGATTCCAAAAAACAAATGGCTCAAACACTTTCTGAACAACAAATTTTACAACTTGCACAAATTGGTAGACAAATAGAAGCTTATTTCCGTTTTCCACAAGATATCGAATGGTGTTTAGTAGAAGATATATTTTATATTGTCCAAAGTCGTCCAATCACAACTCTATATCCGATTCCTGAAGTTGATGACAAAGAAGATCACGTCTATCTGTCTGTTGGACATCAACAGATGATGACCGATCCAATCAAACCGTTGGGATTATCGTTTTGGATGTTAACGTCTAGGGCACCTATGCGAAAAGCTGGAGGTAGATTATTTGTTGATATCTCACAAAATCTTGCTTCACCTGACAGAAGAAAAATGTTTATAGAGGCTATAGGAAAATCAGATCCGCTCTTAAAAGACGCTCTATTAAAGGTTGTAGGCCAAGAAGATTTTATCGAATCATCATCACCTGTGAATCAAGCACCGACACCAACTAGAACTGATCAAGCACAATCGTCGTCGAGTTTTAAAGCACTGATTGAAAACGATCCAACAATTGTATCTGATTTGATTAAGAAAAACGAAACCTCAATCGAAGAATTAAAACAAACCATTCAAATGAAATCAGGATCAGATTTAATGGATTTTATTTTAGAAGATCTTCAGAAATTACGAGAGTTATTATTTGACCCACGAAGTTCGGCAGTCTTTATGTCTGCTATGAATGCGACAGAATGGATCAATGAAAAAGTAAACGAGTGGTTACATGAAAAGAATGTAGGAGATATCATTACGCAATCTGTACCAAATAATATTACTTCAGAAATGGGTCTAGCACTAATGGATGTTGCAGATGTAATTCGTCCTTATCCAGAAGTAGTCGATTATTTGCAACATATAGAAGATGATAACTTTTTGGATGAATTGATTAAATTTGAGGGTGGACAGGAAACGAAAGATGCAATCGATGAATATCTGAGAAAATATGGCATGCGATGTACTGGTGAAATTGATCTGACTAGAACTCGTTGGAGCGAAAAACCAACTACACTCATACCAATGATTCTTAGTAACATCAAAAACTTTGAGCCGCATGCAAGTAGACGGAAATTTGAGCAAGGGCTAGAAAAAGCATTGAAAAAAGAACAAGAGCTTGTAGAACGATTGATGGAATTACCAGATGGTAAACAAAAAGCGGTAGAGATAAAGGAAGTTATTAGTCTAATCAGGAATTTTATTGGATATCGAGAATATCCAAAGTATGGAATGATTAGTCGCTATTTTGTGTATAAGCTAGCTTTATTGAAAGAAGCCGAACAACTTGTTAAAAAGAATGTCATTACTGAAGTTGAAGATATATTCTATCTCACATTTGAAGAACTTCACGAAGTCGTTCGTACAAAAAAACTAGATTACCAAATCATTAACAAACGAAAAGACGAGTATAAATTATTTAATAAACTAACTCCTCCACGTGTTATAACATCTGATGGTGAAATCATTGTAGGTGAATACAAACGAGAAAATCTTCCACCTGAAGCCATTGTAGGTTTGGCTGTTTCTTCAGGTGTAATTGAAGGAAGAGCACGTGTAATTTTAAATATGGAAGATGCAAACTTAGAAGAGGGTGACATATTAGTTACTTCATTTACTGACCCAAGTTGGACACCTTTATTTGTTGCAATAAAAGGACTGGTCACTGAAGTTGGTGGACTGATGACACATGGAGCAGTTATCGCAAGAGAATATGGCTTACCTGCAGTTGTCGGTGTAGAGAATGCTACCAAGCTGATAAAAGATGGGCAAAGAATTCGTGTTCATGGAACTGAAGGATATATTGAAATATTATAATTGTTGAATGAATAAGTCGTTTTTCCAAATGTGGAAAGCGGCTTATTTTTATTGAAATTAATGACGATTTAGGCAATTAGTGCAAAATTATGTTGTATAATAGTCTAAATATAAAGTAACGAGGGGAGAAGAACATCATGCTTTCATTTATTTTAGTTGTATTAATGCTATTTTTAATACCAGGACCCGCTGTACTTTTAACATTATCCCAAACAATGAAAGGTGGGAAATGGAATGGCATCTTAACAGGCGTTGGGATTGCTGTCGGTGACTTAATTCATACATGTGCATCAGTATTTGGATTATCAGCAATTTTAATGACTTCTGCATTTGCTTTTGAAATCGTTAAATATTTAGGTGCAGCCTATTTATTTTATTTAGGAATTACTGCAATCATTAAAAAATCGAAAAACAGTAAAAAAGCAACTGAACAAAAAGAAGTAAATAGTAAACTTTCTTTTCGTCAAGCAGTGCTGATCGAAGTATTAAACCCTAAAACTGCACTATTTTTCTTAGCTCTTTTACCTCAATTTGTTCAACACAATGGACATCCGGTATTCATTCAACTTTTAACTCTAGGTTTGACATTTGTATTACTGAGTATTTTGTACACAACTTTACTAGTGCTTTTATCAAGTGTAATCGGTAAAAAAATCTTTAGTAAGAAGACAAAAGGACCAAAATGGATGGGGAAGGCAATTGGTTTAGTTTATATTGGGTTAGGTTTAAGAGTTGCTCTTCAAACGCAATCGTAATAGTTTAATAATATTCAATAGAAAAAGGAGGCCGACTGGCATCCTTTTTCTGTTGCACATAATATTTGTTAAATCAATTTTTTTGTTATCTCAGATAGTAGAATAGTTACCTGAGAAACTATTCTATTTTTTTTCTATTTAAACCTTAGTAATTTTTTGAAAAAAGGTGAGTTCATATGATTAATTTTGAAAAATATAGATATCCAGCAATAATTAAACAAGAAGTAGATGGAGGTTTTGGTGTTTATTTTCCTACTCTTTTCCCTAAACATGGTTGGGAAATTTCCTTATCAAATGGCAGAACAAAATTTGAAGCAATCAAAGAGGCAAAGAAAAAATTAGCATTTAGCTTAGCAGGAATCTTAGATGATAATGAATCACTTCCGAAGCCAATACCAATTCAACTTGAGTCAATTTCAAATGGCATGGAGTTAATTGATATAGAAACCTCTTTTCATCCATATTGCGATGAAATCAAGCGGCATTTAATAGGTCGTCATTGGCATATTACTTTTTTCATAGAAGAATATGAAGAGGAAATTGAGGCGATAGCATATAAAAACAATCAAGGATTATGGGATATTCTTTTTGAAGATTATTCTAAGACAGAGGAAGAACTATTTTTCGATTCTTCGATTAAGAAACATTCAGAAAAGCCTAAAAGCATAATACTTTTTTCAGCCGAATTGCGAAATGAAGCACAAGAGAAATTTAATCAATTCATTCAAAATGTTATCTTAAAATACCGTACTAAAAAAGAATGGGAAGAAAGAAGAAAACTAAGAGTAAAAATGGAACAAAATTTTAAACAATCAATTTTACAAATAATAGATGAAAAAGTAAAAAGCGGTGAGATAACTGAAGATGAAGCTTTAATATTAAGGGAAATAAACAAAAAAAGCTAAAATTACATTAAACAAAAATAAGGAGCTGAATTTTCAGCTCCATAAACATAAACTAATAAAGTATTTCATATTCACTCAAAATACAAATGGTAATGGTTTTTGCACCCTGGATTAAAATCAGATTCACATTTAGGGCATTTGTAGTTACAATCTTGATATTCCCCTATAGTTAATTCCTCATGACAATTACCACAAAGAATTGCTTTTGTTTGCCATTCGTCTTTATTCCATGTTTTTGGTTTATGATTAGTGCTTTCCTCATGGCAATAATAACATCCATAGTACGTATCACAGCACTTGAATTTGATGGCAATGATATCTCTTGCAGTATGGTAATGTTTACAGCGTGTATGTAGATCGATTGAACCAATTACTTTCATATGTTTACCTCTCTTTATACTTCTTACTACTTGATGATTTATTAATTTTATTTTACGACCTCGAACAAGACAGCTAATCCGATTCCACCACCACTTCCAATTGCAGCGACTACATAACTTGATTGTAAGTTTTTTCTTCTTTGTACTTCATAAAAAAGTCTCGTGACCATGATACTTCCAGATGCACCATATGGATGGCCGATCGTTAATGCTCCTCCACAACTATTTAACTTGGAAGTGGGGATGGAAAGTTCTTTTGAACAAGCTATTACTTTTGAAGAAAAAGCTTCATTTATTTCATAAAGTTCAATATCTGCAACTGTTAATTTGTTTCTACTTAATAAATCTTGAATAGCAGGGATCGGTGCTGCACCTGGATAATTAGGATGAACACCCGAAACTTGACTATCCACAAATCGTAAAACTGGTTTAAAACCGTTTTTTATCGCTTCATTTTCTTCCATGATGACAACAGCGGATGCGCCATCATGAATCCCACAACTATTTGCAGCTGTGACTGTACCATTCTTTTTAAATACTGGTTTTGCTCTTTTTAAAAGTTCTTCCATTTTCCTTTTTTTGAAAAATACTTCATCTTGGTCAAAACCACCAACTGGAATAATCTCCTCATTGAAGTATCCATTCTGATGAGATTCCCAGCTTCGTGTATAACTTAATAACGCATATTCATCTTGAGTTTCTTTTGAGATACCATATTTTTCAGCTACATTTTCCGCTGCAATGCCCATATCAGGATCACCAATTTTGTCAGGTGCAAATCTAGCTCTAGCAGGAAATGGGGAAGTACTAGTACTTTCAACACCACCAGCAAGATAGCAATTACCAGCACCACCTTGAACTAAGTAACAAGCCATTCGAATCGCTTCTAATCCTGCACTACATTGACGATCAATTGTAATCCCAGGGACTGAGAGAGGAAGATCCGCTTCTAATGCAGAAACTCGAGCGACATTTCCTCCTGGTCCAACAACATTTCCTAAAATGATGTCATCAATCTTTTCATTTAACCCATCTGCCAAATGCTTGAGCAATGGGGCAGCAAGCTCATGTGGTTGAAAATCTCGTAAAATTCCACCTTTTTTTCCGATAGGTGTTCGCTTTACTTTGACAATGACAGCTCTTTTAATTGTTAGTCACCTGCATTTCAATTTGTTTAATTAACTCTGCGCGTGCGATCTTTCCACTCGTCGTATACGGCATTTCATTTTGAAAAAACCATTTACGAGGAATTTTATATGCTGATAGTTGTGTCTTACAAAATCTTTTTAGCTCAAAAGAATTACTATTACCTTTGATCACTGCAGCAACAATCTGACCCCAATACGGGTTTGACAGACCAACGACTGCAACTTCCTCAACATCCGGATGAAGAGAAATAACTTTTTCGATTTCTTCAGGAAATATATTAATACCTCCGTATAAAATCATGTTTTTTTCACGACCGTTTATTGTTAAAAAACCGTCTTCATCAATAAAGCCCATATCATGAACTGTAGCCCAGCCGTCATCATCTTGAATTGAATGAATAGTTCTTTCATTTTCTTCAAAATACCCATTTATTAAATATTTACTTTTCACATATATTTTTCCAGTTTCATTCGGTTTAGCAAACTCTTGGTCTGGTCGACGAATTTGTAACTCCACACCATAACAAGGTTTCCCGACCGTTTTTGCCTTATGGACACCATCTTTATCAGACAAAACGGTAATGAAGCTTAGTTCACTAGCGCCAAAAAATTCATAAATCGTCATCGCAGGAAACAAATGACGAAATTCAACTTTTGATTTTTCAGTCCACTTTGCACCAGACGAAAGTATTTTCATCGCTTGATCGATTTGAATACCTTCTTTTATTAACGCTTCAATCATTGTCGGGACAACATAAATTGTTGTAATAGGAAAAGAATTAATTCTTGATATAACGTTTAAAGGAGAAAACTTTTCTAAAAGGTAAACTGTTCCACCTAAATATAAAGTACTAATTGCACCATATAAAAAATGAGAATGAATCAAAGCTCCAGGTATGAGAGTTTGATCAGTTTCATCTAATCCAAAGTCAAATCGATTACAATCAAAGCTAGCAACCCATGAATCTTGAGAACGGATAAATGCTTTGGGGCTACCGGTTGTGCCTGAAGTAAATCCCACATAGAAAGGTAGGTCCTCATTTATCTCCATTGAAGATAAGCTATCAAATAGGGCTATTTCTTGTAGGATATCATCTAAAACTTTCACATTTGGATGGATCGAATGAATCTTATTGTACATTTCTTTTGTTGTAACAATGATTGAAGGATTCGAAAGCTTTACCCTTTTTTCCAAATCAGCAAGATTCCATTTCATATCATAGGGAACAGCGATCCAACCTGCTTTAGAAGCTCCTGTAAACATCTGCAAAAACGAGATACCATTCGGTAAAAGGATACCTATTGTTCTCGAATTTGATCGATAAGAGTGTAGCCAATTAGCCGTTTGATTAATTAATTGATTCCATTCCTTATAACTGATTTGATTCGTACTCGTATGTATCGCAATTTTGTCAGGCGACAAATTAGCGTTTTTCTGATAGGTTTCTGTAATATTTGCCATTTTAAATCACCTCTATAAAAAAGAGACACAACTAGAGTGTCTCAAAGATTTACATATTTTCTGTTGATTGATTTGAATAGTTTTTTGTCAATGTGCTCAAAAAAACTGGTTGCTGTCTTAGTTTGAATACTAAAATTGAAGCAAGAATCGCTTTTAATACATCTCCTGGAATATAAACTAAACTTAATTTAGCCGCTGTCATAACTGGAATTCCCATCATAACCGCTTGAATTGGGATACCGATTAAATAGATTAATAGAATTCCAACAGTCAAGTTAATCAATAAGACATGTTTTAATTTTAACGTTTTAAAACGAGATAATAAATACCCAATTACAAAAGCCGTAATAGGCCATGAAATTAAATAACCAACACTTGGTCCTGCAAATACACTAAAACCACCACGACCACCGGATAGAAGCGGCATTCCAACTGCAACTAGTAATAAAAAGATAGTTTGGCTTAATGCACCTAACCTAGCACCTAAAACACCACCAGTAAGAAGAACACCAAGTGTTTGTAAAGTAATTGGAACTGGTGTAAAGGATAACATAATCGGAGGAACTTGTCCAAGGACACCCATAACTGCTGCAAACATTGCTACAAATGTAATTTCTTTAATCTTCATTTTAATTCTCCTAATGTCAATTTTCTAATAACTTCTTTCATATTAATGAAACTCAAATTATATGTCAACTAAATATTTTAGTTGGTTAACATATATTATAGTAAGATAGAAAACTAGAAAAAACTAAGAAGAGAGAATTAAAGATCAGAGTAGAAATTGGAAGATTTAATAGATGAGAGAGTAAGTAAAATTATAGTTATTGGTTTTGGTGGAGCGAGTAATTCTACTCTAATTGAAATCAAAAAGACAGCCAACTAGTAATAGCCAACTGTCTTTTAATTTTTTACTATATTCATTATTTTTAAATTGAGTTATTCGATCGATCAATAACCTGGAATATTTACTTTCTGACCAATTCGCTCAATTACATCTTCCAATTCGTCCGGCTTCAAAAACTCAATTGGAGAAAATCCCTTTTCAAATTGCAATACATCAGCTTCTAAAATTACGACATATCGACCGTTTACTTTCGCAATATGCAGGTTATCACCAAAATCAGCTAATAATCCTTTTACAGAAAAATGATCCGCTTTAAATGATAATTCAATTTCTGGTGTATGTTCCACGATTTGTGCTGCTGCTTCGATGACTTCATTGGGTGTAAAATGCTCTTGAATTTCACGTTTAGGACTTGCTGCCCATACTTCCATTGCTGCATCAAATTGTTGTCTTTCAACACTTTCCTCTTCAAATACATCTTCAATTTTGTCATATACCATTTCCATTACTTGAGATTTTACAATTTCAGGCATTGATTCAGAATAGGAAACAAATTTTAAAAAGTCTTCAAAATATCTAGCGTGTGATGCCTGATGGATTTTTAATTCACTCTCTGAGATCATCCCTAATTCTTCCATATAAGGGTATTGAATTGATTTCATATTTTTCGTGGTAATTGCCATTTCAACTGTTTTAATGAGTGTTGATTCATCTGAAATGGAGGCTACTTTTGGTTCAAAATCACATTTTAGTACAAATAAGAAAGGGTCATCAAAATATTTTCTTAGTTTCGCTTGAATAACTAGAAATGCTCCTCCGCGAACTGCACTAGTATCAATATAATTAATGACTAAAGTCTCATTTTCTGCTTTAAAATCTTCAATCGATTTTGCATCACGTATACGCTGGAATAAATTATAATTTGGATTTGAGTCTAAAGAATGGCCTTCTTCGACGATAAAGTGACCTAATTTTGTAGGTACAGAATCAGATTTTGGATGTTTTTCAACTTTTCGATTTACAATTCTTTCAAGTTCACCTTCTAAAAAGCCTTTCAATTCGCTTTCTTCAAACATTGATTCATCTAATGTTTGAAAATGTTTATATCGTTTATCAGATTGTTCACCTTTCCCTTCAACAGTTACAACATAAAACGATAAATATGTAATTTCAAAATCCATCCAATCACCTTTTCCTATTTTTCTGTATTTAAGTATATGGATGAGGCTTCAATGAGTCAATCATGAACTAATCAAGTTTTGGGCAAAATTTCCATAAAAACTATCATAAGATAGAGAAATTTTACAGTTATGAGACAAATTGATTACACACTATGATAAAATAAAGATATAATTTAATGTGGAACCAATAAAATTATAGTACTTGGATGTGGGAATATCACATCTTTTTTTCGTTAAGTGGGAAAAATAGGCAGCAATCTAGTGATTTCAGCATAGTCGCCATTTAGGCTCGTCAATCAACGAGTTTTCTTTACTTGCATTTTATGGGACCAACTTAGGGAGAGGGGATGAGAGACCTGAGAATAGAAAGAATAGCTACAATCTCATTAATTATCGTAACATTACTTTGGGGCACAACATTTGTAGTAGTCCAAAATGCGATTGCATACGTTGAACCGTTTGCATTTAACGCATTTCGATTTATACTCGCAACTTTAGTCCTTTTACCATTTTTAGTTAAAAGAAAACAAAAAACTAAATTAACGGTTAAACAAATCGTTATTACTAGTGGTATTGGATTTATGTTGTTTTTAGGGTATTTACTTCAAACATTTGGATTGAAGTATACAACTTCATCAAAATCAGGTTTTATTACTGGTCTATGTGTTGTATTAGTACCTGTTCTTTTATATTTAGTCTATAAAGAACGGTCTAACTGGTCTACTGTAATTGCGTGTTTAATTGCATTACTTGGACTAAGTTTCTTAACTTTAGGTGATTCATTCTCTGTAAATCTAGGAGATGTACTAACACTAATTGGGTCGGTTGCATTTGCATTCCATATTATTTTATCAGGAAAATATACGAAGCAAATGGATCCACTCAGCTTTACAACGATTCAACTAGCAACTGTTGGCATTAGTAGTACGATTTTCTCTCTAATTTTTGAAGATACTTCCGTTTCATTTTCTAAAGAACTTTGGGTCAACCCGACATTCATTTTTGCAGTCATTGTAACAGCAGTATTCTGTACGAGTGTCGCATTTTGGGTCCAAATGTTTGCTCAACAACATATTTCTTCAACGAAAGCAGCATTAATTTTTATTTTTGAACCTGTTTTTGCCGCATTTACCGCAGTACTTTTTGCAAATGAAACATTATCGATCCAAACAATTATCGGTGGGACTTTTATTGTAGGTGGTATGCTGCTATCTGAAGTACCCTTACCCAAGAAACGAGCAAAAGAAGTAAAAAATGAGGCAATCTAGTAAGAAATGTAAGAAATTTTAAAAAAATGGGTAGAATTCACATTGACAGATACAATTTGTTCACGTATTATAACTTTAAATTAATAAACGACTTAGAAAAGGAATAGTAAGTTTATAAGCTTTTAAGAGAGGGAATGGTCGGTGCAAATTCCTAAAGCAAGTATTCTGAACCAGCCTTGGAGTCTCTGTACCGAAATAATAGTAGGCTACAGCGGTTTTCCCGTTAAAGATGTTAAGAGATTATGTAGAGCTTTTACATAATAAGTAGGGTGGTAACGCCATGAATGGTCCCTTTTGATCATTCATGGCGTTTTTTGTTTATAAAAATCCGCTTATTTCGTATTTTCTATATAGTAATTAGGGTGGTAACGCCGAGAATGGTCCCTTACAGATTATTCTCGCGCGTTTTTTTTATTTTCTAAAAATGAATAGGAGTAGAGAAAATGACTACAAAAAAATTTGTTGAAGCAATTACAGATATGGATGTTGATTTTGCACAATGGTACACAGATATCGTAAAAAAAGCAGAATTAGTCGATTACTCAAGTGTTAAAGGTTGTATGATTATAAGACCTTATGGTTATGCATTATGGGAAAATATCCAAAAAGAATTAGATTTTCAATTTAAACAAACAGATCATGAAAATGTATATATGCCAATGTTTATCCCTAAATCATTATTACAAAAAGAAGCTGATCATGTAGAAGGATTTGCTCCTGAAGTTGCTTGGGTTACGCATGGTGGGCATGACGAATTAGCTGAACCATTAGCAGTTCGTCCTACATCAGAAACACTATTTTGTGAGCATTTTTCAAAAACAGTTGGAAGCTATAATGACCTACCAAAACTATATAATCAATGGTGTTCAGTAGTTCGTTGGGAAAAAACAACAAGACCATTTTTAAGAACGACTGAATTCTTATGGCAAGAAGGTCATACAGCTCATGCAACCGCTGAAGAAGCACAAGCAGAAACAATTCAAATGCTAAATGTTTATGCTAATTTCTTAGAAGACTTCTTAGCAATTCCTGTTATTAAAGGGCAAAAAACAGAAAAAGAAAAATTCGCAGGTGCAAAAGCTACTTATACAATTGAAAGCTTAATGCACGATGGGAAAGCATTACAAAGTGGTACATCTCATAACTTTGGAGATGGATTTGCAAAAGCATTTGATATTCAATACACAGATAAAAACTCTAAAAGACAATATGTACACCAAACTTCTTGGGGTATGACAACAAGAGTAATCGGCGCTTTAATTATGGTTCACGGTGATAACAGCGGATTAGTATTACCACCAAAAGTTGCTCCAACTCAAGTAATGGTCATTCCAATTGCTCAACATAAAGAAGGTGTGATCGAAAAGGCAACTGAATTAAAAAACCGTATTTCAAAAATTGCTCGAGTAAAAATTGATACTTCAGATAAAATGCCAGGCTGGAAATTTAACGAATATGAAATGAAAGGAATTCCAGTTCGTGTTGAAATTGGGCCAAAAGATATTGAAAAGAATCAAGCAGTTTTAGTAAGACGTGACACGCGAGAAAAAACGATTGTTTCATTAGATGCTTTAGAAGAAAATATTACAAATTTACTTCAAGAAATCCAAACATCACTTTACGAAAAAGCATTAAACAATCGTACAGAAAAAACATATGAAGCTACTTCAATGGAAGAACTAAAACAAATCAGTGACGAAAAACAAGGCTTTATTAAAGCGATGTGGTGTCAGGATCTAGCTTGTGAAGAACAAATTAAAGAAGAAGCTGGTTTAACTTCAAGATGTATTCCATTTGAACAAGAAAAACTTGCTAACACATGTGTATGCTGTGGAAAGAAAACAGATGTAATGGTCTATTGGGGTAAAGCTTACTAATTTGACATCAATCTAAATCAAACTAAGAGGGTGAATGAATAATGGAAAGTTTAGATTTTTTAAAAGAACATCTTTGTATGTTAGAAGAAAAATTACTACAACCAGAAATTCGCACCTCACAAATTGAACTAAAAAAGCTACTAGCCGATGAATTTTTTGAATTTGGTAGTTCAGGAAGGGTTTTATATAAAGAAGATCAATTCGAAACTGGCATTGGAATCGTAAAAATGACATTAAGTGATTTTGAAATTCATCCATTATCAGACGAAATTACATTAGTAACCTATCGAATTTTTAATGAAATAAAAAAACAACATTCCTTACGTAGTTCAATTTGGAAGTTAAAAGATGGTCAATGGAAAATGTATTTTCACCAGGGCACACCAACAGAGATTTAGGTAATGTATATGTATATTAAACAAAAGAACATATTCAAAAAAATAGTAAGATAATGTAAGAATGAGTAGGTAAGGAGAACAAAATGTATTTAACAATTAAAGAAACAGCGGAATACTTAGATCTTGATGAATCCTATATTAACCAGTTAATTCAAGAACGAAAAATAAGAGCAGTCCATGATGGTGAACAATATTTAATCTACAAAGAGCAATTTAATAATCATCTAGAACAAATGGAAAAAGCAAAAAAAATGATTGCAGATTACTATAACGAACCAATTCCTGAAGATATAGATGTAAAGGACGAAGACTAAATAAAATCAGATTATAAGAAGTTGCTATAACGGAGGGATAAAATGGATTCGCAAGTACTCATATCAATTTCTATTTACTTTATTTTTATGTTAGCTATAGGTTTTTACGCTTATAAAAAATCTACTGATAGTTTATCCGAGTATATGCTTGGTGATCGTGGTCTTGGACCTGCAGTTACTGCTCTTTCAGCTGGTGCAGCCGATATGAGCGGATGGATGTTAATGGGATTACCTGGTGCAATGTACGCAACTGGTATCTCATCTGCATGGATTGCTATTGGATTAACGCTTGGAGCATATTTAAACTATTTACTATTAGCACCCCGACTACGTGTATTTACTGAAGTAGCCGATAATTCAATTACAATACCAAATTTCTTTGAAAAAAGATTCCAAGATTCAACTCGAATTTTAAGAATTACTTCAGCTGTTGTTATTATCATTTTCTTTACACTTTATTGCTCAGCTGGTTTTGTATCTGGAGGTACATTATTTGAATCAGCTTTCGGGATCGATTATAAAGTAGGATTAATTATTACAGCTGCGGTTGTAATTGCCTATACATTATTTGGTGGGTTCTTAGCTGTAAGTTTAACAGATTTCGTTCAAGGTCTAATTATGTTTATTGCATTAATTTTGGTACCACTTGTTGCTTTTACAGATGTAGGTGGAGTAAAGCCTGCTTTCGATGAAATTAAAAATATAGACCCTAAGTTATTAAATATCTTTACTGGAACTTCATTTATTGGAATTGTTTCTTTACTTGCTTGGGGATTAGGTTATTTTGGACAACCTCATATTATTGTTCGATTTATGGCGATTTCAACTGTAAAGGAATTAAAGCCAGCGCGTCGTATTGGAATGGGATGGATGATTTTTACGATTGTTGGTGCAACATTAACAGGACTAGTTGGAATTGCATACATTTCAGTTAACAACTTAACATTAGATGATCCAGAAACAATTTTTATCTATTTCTCAGAAACATTATTTCATCCACTAATTACTGGATTCTTGTTATCTGCTATACTAGCAGCGATTATGAGTACTATTTCATCTCAACTTTTAGTAACTGCAAGTGCTTTAACAGAAGATCTTTATCGTATCTTTGGTAAAAAGAATGCATCTGATAAAGAGCTTGTTCGTATTGGTAGAATAGCTGTATTAGTCGTTGCGATCGTATCATTACTTTTATCGTTAACACCGAATGATACGATTCTAAATCTTGTTGGTAATGCCTGGGCAGGCTTTGGTGCTGCATTTGGTCCGGCTATATTATTAAGTTTATTCTGGAAAAGAATGACTAGCTGGGGTGCACTTGCAGGCATGTTAGTAGGGGCAGCAACTGTTATCATTTGGATCAGCGTCGATGCGATTAAAGAAGCAATCAACTTATATGAAATGGTTCCAGGTTTCTTTTTCAGCTTACTAGCAGTTATTGTAGTTAGTCTATTAACTTCAAATTCAAATCCAAAAGTAGAAAAGCAATTTGAGGAAATGGAAAAAAGAATAGCATAAAAACAAAAATACATTTTCTAAATTTAATCAGTAGAAATAGGGGGCGTGCTATGCACACTCCTATTTTTTTTTGACAATTTGCAAATGTGTTACTGACGATGCAAATTAGTAAATATTTTCAGGTTCAAGTTCTAAAAAAATAAAATCAGATTGTAGTAGTTGCTAAAGCAAGTTACTTCTTACAATCTGATTTTTTTATCGTTTAAAAAGTAATTTTTATTGGTAAAAATTCACAATTGAATAATACGTACACATTGTATACAATTTCGATATAGTCAGAAAATTATAATTTAAATTGTACTTTAAGGGGTGTTGTTTATATGAAAAAGGAAGTAATGATTATAGTCCCAATCCTTATATGTATATCAGTTGCATTAAGCATGAATAATGCCTATCACGAAATGGTTTTTACAGGTGTAGGAGAAGGTTTTACTGATTTTGTGAAATATATTATTCATGGACTTTTCTAATAAATTTTATAAAGAGATACGATCGAAAAAAACCCTGTTTCTTTTTTGGATTCAGGGTTATTTTTTAATTAATTTACTTTAATTTAATAGTCTCGAATAGTTAATATGACAATCACATGTTCAAAAAACCTTTATCGTTTATTCAAATTCTCCTGCGCCATTCTAACTAATTCTTTTACCATATTGCCACCAATACGTCCACCAACTTTACCGTTTTCATGAGACGTTAAATTGCCATTATATCCCTTCGTTAAAGGAACTCCAACTTCCTCAGCCGCTTCGAATTTAGCATCTTCAGGATTTGTTGTATGCATTACTTTTGCTTTTAGTGCATCAAGTGCTTTTCTAGATTCAGGAACTAAGATTTTATTCTTTCTACTCATCAAACCCACTCCTTTTTAGTTATAGATTTCCCGTTTATTGATTTTTTTAATTATGGAAATAATTGCTATAAAATAGGGAATGTTACATAATGAAGACATGCGTTGATCAATCGATATAAAAGGAGAATGATGATGAAATCTTTTAATGTAACATTTCACAAAGAAGATAATGTAGATAATATGTTAATCCAAAAATTGAATGACGAGGAATACCATAAGTCTACTGAAGGTGGAACTAGACATTTATTCGAAATCGATACGAATATAGGCTTTTTTGTGTTTTTAGATTCAGAGGATAATGAAGGAAATGTATCACATTTAGTCCTTCAATATAATGAAGAAGATGAAGAACCAGTTGCTTGCTATTCATTTGCAATGAAAGATTTTTATGAATTCATGGCTTTATATTTAAATGATTTAGAATTCGTTGATGAAACTTCTGAAGAAGAGGAAGTTGAACTGGATGCTTCTAGTTCAATTCATCATTTAGTTCATCTATTATTCCATGTAATTGAAGAAGGCGAAGATTTAGAAGTATAAACTACCAAATAAATGTATATTCTTCCAAAAAATACCGGGTTTATATTTCTTGAATTGGATATTTATGCAAAATATGGAAATTTCACTAATTTGTTTTGGTTATTCATTTAAAACAATGATTTCGAAAAAGCTCTTGATATTTATCGGGAGCTTTTTTTATTTTTAGGATTCACTTTGTCTATCATAAATAACTTTCGACTAAAGTAGAATTAATACAAGGATATTTTCAGAGGAGCTAGTTTTAAAAAAATAAAAAGTAGAATAGGAGTCGATCATATTGAACTTGCCACAGTCTGTATTCATAAAAGAAATTGGACCTCGTATTAATTTTCAATATGGATCACGATTATCTATTGACCAAAAATTACAATGGATTAACTATCTGATTGATAGTGGATTAAATCACATCGAAGTGTCCACGTTAATGAATTTTCCGGATAAACAACAGTTTAATAAGGCTACCGAATTAGTATTGAAGTTAAAAAGAGAGCATCACATAACATATGGAGTATTAGTACCAAATAAAAGAAGTCTAATGAGAGCATTTGTCGTAGATGCAGATGAAATTAACTTTTTTATCTCAACAAGCGAGTCATACAATGTTAAAGTTAAAAATTGCTCGATCACTCAATCTTTGAAAGATATTAAAGAAATGACAAAAGTAACAAAAGATTATGAAAAGCTTACGCGTGCTTATATTACAACAGTATTTGGCGATCACGATGAAAAAGTAAGTCATCAAAAGGCAATCGACTTGGCATCGCAATTATTAGATGATGGAGTGGAGGAGGTATCATTTGTTGATACGCAAGGCAAAGCAACACCTCATCAAGTTAAGTTATTTTTGGAGGATTTATTAATAAACATTCCTAAAGAGCGTTGCTCAATGCAATTTTATAATACTTTTGGGAATGGCATTTCTAATATCTATACATCACTTTCATATGGGATTCAGCGGTTTGAATCAGCTAATGGAGGGTTTGGAGGTTGCTTTCCATCTAATGAACAAAATCGAATGATTGAAACGGAAGATTTAATTTCATTTTTGCATCGACTTGAGATTACTACTGATGTCGACGAAGAAAAACTACTTGCCGCTACAAACTATATTTCAAACCAATTAAATGAAGAGCCTACTAGTAAGTTATTTTCAAGATTACCAACCAAAAAGCATCTTACATGATGCTTTTTTATATTTTTAATAATTTGGACAAGAATTGAATTTTTTTTGCATATAATTTACTAATTTGAATGAAAGGAGAATTGATTATGTCTAACTTTGAAGCAATTATATTAGGCATCATTCAAGGGTTAACTGAATTTCTCCCAATCAGTAGTACCGGTCATTTATATATTGGTAGACATTTATTCGGCTTAGATGAGGCAGGCTTATTATTAGATACGTTAATGCATATTGGTACTTTATTAGCGGTGTTTGTTTTTTACAGTAAAGAATGGAAAGGTTTGATAAAAAAACCTTTTTCAAAATTAACTTTATTGCTTTTTGTTGGCACATTACCCGCAGTAATTGTAGGCTTATTATTTAAAGATTTTTTCGATAAGATATCTGTTTCGGGTAAAACGATTGGGTGGGAGTTTATTTTTACTGGTATTATTTTATTTATTGCTGATAAAAGGAGAAAAGGGAAGAAAACAATGGAGGAGCTAACATGGGTCGATGCCTTATTCATCGGCTCATTTCAAGCACTTGCTATATTTCCAGCGGTTTCTCGTTCAGGATTAACAATCGCTGCAGCATTATTTAAAGGAATGGAACGAAAAAGCGCTGCGTATTTTTCATTCTTATTATCTACCCCTGCAATTTTAGGTGGAATCGTCTTCCAGGGAAAAGATCTACTTGGTGGAAACGCGGAACAAATTGCGTTTTTCCCGCTATTTCTTGGTACATTAGCCGCCGCTTTATTCGGGTATCTAGCCATTAGCTGGATGATCAATTTATTGAAAAAACAATCACTGAATATTTTTGGCTATTATGTTATCTTTTTAGGGGTTAGTATCGTAGTGCTTCAGTATTTAAAGATATTTTAAATGTAAATCGATAAAAATTACAAAGATAAGTTATCGTTTTGTATACAAAAGAGCACAGGAAGTGATTAACCTGTGCTTTTTTGATTACTCATAGTTTTTTAACTTTTTCTTCATCACCAGTCATTGCATTAATAAAGATATCATATGTATCGTGATTATATGTACCTAAAAATTCATAAGTAAGAACTTCTTTATTAAAACTATTTAAGATAACCGCTAGGCGTTCTTCCTCGACTTTAACATTTTTGTTAAGCTTTGCTTTTGCTTGCTCAAGCGTAAGCTTAGGAGTAGGGATTTTACGTACATGGTTTGAAGTAATATAGTTTTTAGCATTAAAGCCGATGATTTGCCCGTTATCTAACGCTACCTTTAATTGAATTGCTTCTGGATAGATGCGTACGTCGTCTATTGCATGAACATATTGAAGCACACCGATTGTATCATATTGAGAGCTATCGTATAATTCCATATCTTTATAGTTTTTAGAATCTAAATAGTTTAGACCTTTTTTTACTGCATCATCTAAGCTAATTTTTTGCTTATTTATTGGTCTATTTGTTATAAAAAAGATCGGTAAACCCTTAGTTTCAGTTATTTGCATATAAGTATCAGCGGTCGGGTTAGTATGAGCCATAGTAACAGCATAAAATGGTTCGAAATTTTTGTTCTCACTTCTAGTAACTTGAGTTTTATTTACATTTTTAAGCGGAACAAATTTTTGGGCTATTTTTTTAGCTTCATCCTGAGAGATTTTTTTACCTGTAAGTTTCTTTAATCCTTTAGATTCTTCTTGCCCATTTGTGAAGGTAGGACCAAAATCTTGGTCAGTTGTTGCTTTTACTTGTTCAATATGTTTAAAACCATCCACGATACTATTGTCTCGAGGCGCTTTTCTTTCTTCAGTCATTTGACCAACATCAATCCAACTTAAGTTTTTATTCATGATGTTTGTTTGTACATTACGGAGTCCATCTTGAATTTTTTCAGCTGTCGAATACATATCACGTAAAGTTTTATATTCCTTTGCAGTTAAAGGTTCTTTATTTAAATCTCGAACCGCTGTTTTATAGCTAAAGTTTCCTACTCCAGTTAAAAAGGCTTGAGTTTTGTCAAAAGGCACAAATTTTAATGGGAGCTGTGCTATGTCAGATTTAGAATGAATCGAAATTCGCCATACATCTGCTAAAGCAGGGGAGAGAGACGTTCTAGAATTCATTGCTAATGTCGTTCCAATTTTATCGTGTAATAAATCAATATCGTATGTTAATTCATTAAAAGCTCTTTGATAATTATTTTCGGCTTTTAAATTCATTTCATTCAATTCACGATGTTGCGTGTATCCCCAATAACCAGATCCGACTAGAGCGGCTGCTAAAGCACCTGCAACAATCCAACTTCCTTTCATAATTACACCTCACTACAATTATTTGCAAAAAATATGTTGACCAATAGTTAAAATAATAGGGCGGCCCCGAATCCATTGGTTTGTTGCTGTTTTAGGATTGTAATAATAAATACAGCCAGTGGTTGGATCCCAGCCATTTATTGCATCAATTACGGCTTTTTTAGCCTGAGCATTAGGTGTTAAATTAATTTGACCGTCAGCTACTGCCGTAAAAGCACCTGGTTGATAAATAACACCAGCGATTGAATTTGGAAAAGACGCATTTGTTAAACGATTTAAAATGACTGCTGCAACAGCAACTTGACCGATATATGGTTCACCACGTGATTCTCCATAAACAGCATTTGCCATTAATTTAATATCGTTATCTGTATAACCGTTTGGTGCGTTTGCAATCGGTTTATTATTTGGTTTTGCATTCGAATTATTAGGGTTACTTGTATTTGGTTTAGCCGGTTTATTGTTGTTATTAGAAGTATTATTATTTGATGTATTATTGGCCGTATTACCTTTATAATTTTTAGTTGCTTTTGTCAGCTTTTCTTTTAATTTTGTTCCTGCGACACCATCAACCTTCATACCAAATTCCTTTTGAAAATTACGAAGAGCCCAGTAAGTATTCCAGCCGAAAACGCCATCAGCCTTATCGTCTAAAAAACCTATAAATATAAGTCGTTCTTGAAGTTCCTTAACATCTTGACCTGTTGAACCACGGCTAAGCACTTGACTACTAAATGCATCAACTTGTTTTTTAGGTAAGTAAATATTTAAAGTAATCAGCGAAATACATATTATGCATAAGATAACAAATGCAGTTTTATAGTGAAAATTTTTTTGCAAAATAAATCCTCCTTAATCAAATACATATAGGATTACTATTTGTAAAAAATTTCTTTTTATTAGTAAAAAGCGTAAAAACTGATATAAATTGCACAAACAGGAAGCGAATAGATTGAGTAGAGAGGTCGAATAGTAAAGATAGGAGCAAAAAGGAGGAGGTATTTTGAAAAGAACATTCAGAGCCATTTTCATTTTCTCATTCTTATTTTGTATTTTTTGCAATGTAAACTCAGTTGCTGCAGAACCTGTTTATGAGCCTCCATATGCTAAATGGGGGAAAATTGCAGTTGAAAAAACAATCCAAAAATACCCACAATCGGATGTTATAGATTATTTACACATAGGAAGGGAACAAAAAACACCAACAGTCTCAGTAGAAAAATTCAAATTATGGTTAAGATTAAAAGATGGAAGCAGGGAATTCGGGGTATATGTAAATGTTGAATTTGAACCAAGAACTGAAAGGTACTTAGGAATTACATATACAGAAACAGATCGATAGGTAACCAACTTTAAAAAACATCACTTAATTCGTGATGTTTTTTATTGAGATACATATTGTGAGGGAAATCACATGAAGAGATTATAAATAGTTTGAAATATGTTTTTAAAAATAGAATATATTGAGGATTGAAAGATTGATTTTTAATGATGGAACGGTAATTGAAATCAAATAAAAATCAGTAAGTGCAATTAAAAAATAAAATGTTTGAATTGTTGTAGAAACTTACACAAATTAATTAATAAAATTTTATTTTTTTTGATGAAAATTTTTAATTTTACTCAAGTGTAATTGTTAAAATTTCTAAATAAAATTTGAGTTTTAATAAATTAGTTAATATTTAAACTGATTTGATATTTATTGATCTGAGTGTTCAAATTGATGATTTTTTCTATTTTATCTCAAAACACTAAGAATACTTGCTAATTGAGATGGATTATAGTGATTTTACCTCAACTTCCTATAATATATATTATGTAAACTAGAAAAAAGTAAAGAGTACCAATAACTCCAGGTACTCACTTCCGGTAATATTCATTATTAGGCAGTTCTCGGTATCACCTTCACAATAAGTAACGGATATTACCAATAATCTTTCAGGTCATACCAATAATTATTTGGTTCAGTACATAATTCTCGGTTGCATCCTTATAACAAAAATATTAGGAGGTATTTTGCAAATGAATATTCAACATGCCGTTGATGAGTTTTTATCTTACATTAAAATTGAGAGAAATTTATCAAACAATACTTTTATCTCATATGAGTACGATTTGCATTGTTTTGTTCAGTTTTTAAAAAATCATAGTCGATCACTTGTACTTTCGGATATTTCAAGCTCTATTGTTCGTCGTTTTATACAGGACCAAGTCATACACAATAATATTAAACCTAGAACACTACAACGCCAGCATTTCCTGTCTAAAGTCATTTAGTAATACTGTGTCAAAGATCATTTCGTAAACTTTGATTTTATGGCTGGAGTTGACTCTCCTAAATTGATATGAAATTACCTAAGTATATGAAATTAAGTGAACTTCAATTGTTCTTTAATTTTTTAGAACACGATAATCATCCTTATTCGCTGCGGAATGAAGTTATGTTTAAGTTATTGGCAACAACAGGTATGAGGAGATCAGAACTTGTTAGATTAACTTGGGAACAATTGGATTTTGAAAACAATACAATATTAATCCATGGTAAAGGAAATAAGGAACGTCTTCTCCCTCTTCACTTATTTATAATACCTTTATTTCATAAGGTTAAAAGTAATCTTTTTAACGAACATACCCATTCGTCAGAACCAGTTCAGCAAATGAATCCTACGATGAGCAAGTCGAAAAGAGACAATCGTTTCATAATTATTATAAAGATCACTTAAAAATAGAAGAGGGTCTTTTCGAAACTCATTTAAATGTCCTAAAGGTGAAAAAGAAGCCAGTCCTTTCACTTCAAGCATATCGTTTCACTCCAATCAAGAAAGTTTAGTCACAAGATATTCTTATTATATTAACGCAATAAATCATGCTATCTATAAGAATGTTTAGTAACTTATCCTTTTATAGTTAAATAAAAAACCCCTTAAAGTAGATTACTTAAAAAATCTACTTTAAGGGGCTTCAAATTATTATAAAGATTTCGCTTAACAAATTGCTTACTATCGATTTTCAAAATACACGGATAATGCATTTTTCAAATGTTCGAAGTCTCCACTAGTATGAATTAAGTAATGGTCACCTCTCACTGCAGAAGAAAAATCATTAATTCCTTGATGACTTAAAAAGTCCTCAATATCAGAAAGCTTTTCACCAGCGCTCTTTAATGTTTTATGTCCGACAAGCTCATCATTTACATACACTTCATATGTATCCTCATTTAATTTCACACTGTTCTTAGAATCTAAATCTACTCCTGAAATTGGAAATGGATAACTGTCATTAGGATTTTCAGTGCTCATTTGGATTTCCTCCATTCATTTTTTTATTACGTTTTCCTTAAAATGTAGAATTATGCTTATATTGACCTATTTGAAGCACGTTGAATGATAATATTTTATGAATAGGAAAACAATAGTGCTTAGGAAAGGAGGGATTGCAAATGTCATCTTTCGTATAATCTTTTAGCATTTTCATTCCAAGAATACGCATGTAATTTAATTCTATTTTTAGTCCATCGTTGTTGAGCTAACGCGCCAGTTAGTTAAATATGTTTAGGAATGGATCTTTACAATAAGGTTATAGCTTATCAAGTAAGCGAAAGGAACAATTTAAAATTAGTGTTAGACACACTGAATAAAGCTTGAAATGATACATTTGGAATGTATACTCTAAATTCCTATATAGTTTTCCTGTGTTCCTCAACACTGAGCTAATTAATAATTTGTACTGTAGAACTATAGTAAATGATGAAGTCTTACATTTGACTTAATTCTTTTTAAAAAAGTACTGAATCCATATTATTCAATAACCTCAAGTGTTACATCAATATTTCCTTTTGTTGCTTTTGAATATGGGCAGAATTCGTGTGCCTTATGCACAAGATTTTCTAATTTTTCTTTTTCAATTCCAGTTCCTTTTACTTGTAGCGTTACAGATATTTTAAAACCTTGATCCGCTTCATCTTTTAAGAAATTTACATTTGCAGTTACTTGTGTTTCGACTTTTATATGCTCTTTCCTAGCCACGTGCTGTAATGCACCATCAAAACAGGCGGAGTATCCAGATGCAAATAGTTGTTCCGGGTTGGTAGCGTTTGGTAACTCTTTTGCTCTTGGACTTCCTGGCATTGCGAGATCAAATTTTATCTTTCCATCACTCGATTCAACTCTGCCTTGTCTTCCTCCAGCAGCAGTTGCTGTAGATGTAAATAATGGTTGTTGATTCATTTGTTATTTTCTCCTTTTGTGTAAATTTTCATTTTTCTCTACCTATTATTTCCATCTATCTTTATTGATATCCTAATTATGGAATTCAAATTTATTAAGACAATCCCAAATCTAGAATTTGGCATCATCTAAATTGATTGACACAATTTAATGTTATTAAACTACCCAATCCACTGTATTTCGTGTCATCCTTAAGTATTGTCACTTTTGTCTTTTCCAACGGTAATAATTACATTTTGGGAACCCAAGAAACTTTAATATTTCTCGAATTGGGTTTCTTACTTAAAGTGCTTCTAATACCTTTACAATACCTGTTTTCGTTAATTTTTTGATATCCCTTTTAACTTTCCCAGTATTTCATTCTGCATCTCAAGTTGTTTAACTCTTAATTTAAGTGCTTCAATTTCCGAAAGTTCTTCTATACCTTTATTAAAAGTATCTTATTTACCAACTGGCTGATTAAATCGATGTGTATCCCCGGCTCGGTACCACCTCATACATCTTTTAATTTGTGAAACATTTTTTATTCCTAACGTTTCCATAATCTCTTTATTCGTAAAGCCATCCTCATTCATTTTTACAGCTTTCCTCTTAATATCTGAATCATAATGAACTCTTGTCCCCATAAAAAATACACCCCTTATGAAATATAGTTTAACTATACGACATAAAAGGTGTTTTTTCTTGTGTCCCACTTAGAGGGTTCACTCTATTCTATAATCAGTTGGATAAAAGTGCTTTTATGATGCTTTTATTTATTAATACGTTTTAGTAATTCAGCTTTTTCAGCTTCATAACCAGGTTTACAAAGAACTCTACAGATAGAATTGGAACATTTCCATCTACATGTGCTAAAACGGTACCTTGAAAAGCATTCTTATTGACATAATCCATTGTTTTACCAACAAGATATTTTAATCCAGAGAGTGGAACTTACCCTCTCCATTAGGATGCTAAATCACCTTCCAGGTTTTACCTCTTCAACTTATTTTCAACCTTAATATTTTATGACTACCTATGGCGCATGTTTAATACTAAACATATCTAAGGCCTATTTTATTATTAAATATTTGATTTTTATTTTTAAAGATAAATGATCCGTTTGAATAATCTATTACTAATTGATTATCATACACTTCTTCAAAGTCATTATTAACTAAAAATTCAATGTTATCTACTGTTAAAATTTTTTCATATGCGTCATTTCGTCTTTTGTTAATAACTTTCATTTCGTAAATATTATTTACTATGTCACAGCTTCCACGATCAAATGACAATTGAATAAATTGATTTTCATCCATTTTATTGCACAATACTTCCTTTGCAGAATCAGTTATTTGAAAATCCACTTATATACCCTCCTTACAATAAGGATATTGTTCTAACAAAAAACCATTATAACACTAATCATATCCATACGATTTAGCTTGCTTAATTAATTCACCATTTAAAAACTCTATAATAAAACCTGGCTTACTTCTTGTCCTTTTTCTCTTAGTACTTTGGGTAACAATCACCTCTTATTTACTTTACAATCATTACAGCACAATTCGCATGCTGGACCACTTTATGGCTTACACTTCCCAAGAGCAGTTCTGAAAAGAGGCTAAGTCCCCTGCTACCCATTACGATAAGATCGTAATCTCCCTCTTTTGCTTTCTTGCATATCATTTCTGCAGGATCTCCTATATGGTATTCGCTATCATATTGTATAGATGATCCTGAAAGGACTTGTGCGGATTCATCTAAAATCCTCCTAACTTCCTCTACTTGCAATTGTTCAATATCCACTCCGTAAGCAAATGTATTGATATTGTTGATATTGTTACTAGGAATGATATTAAGAAGCGTTATACGGGCATTTATCCCCATGTTTTGCGCCAACTTTTTTGCCGATTTCAATGCATGTTTAGAGTGTTCGGATCCGTCAACTGGAACCAAAAATCGTTCATACATATTGTTACTCCCCTTTTTATAAAATCTTATTTTTATGATTAAACCCATGACGGTGATTATCTTTTTTATTAATCAGATCTGATCCTCCGCTTTGATGAAAAAACTTGACGGTCGATTAATAACATATTTTAATTTGATGCCTTTTAATAGAATCCCTCTAAGTTTTCCATTGTATGCGCAACTTTTCCATTGATCGCGAAATCATAGAGGAGATTCTCCTATCTATAAAACCATATTTGCAGTTGCTTTAATCGTAACTAATAGCTGAAGACCCCGATTGAGAACGTTCATTCTCAATTATCCAAATAAAAATTAATGGTTTGTTTGCATTCCCCCTCTCCGTTCATTATTACATATCATCTTGAAGCTCCTTTATTTGGAACTATTGTACTATATGTCTCACGTTTAACTGGAAGTAACTTGTTTAAATCTAACTGAATACAACAATACATAAACGACAATCAAGGAAGAAAACAGATTTAGCACGACAAGAGAAATGTTTAAATTGAAAAATTGAGTAAGTGCTCCAACAAAAACTGGAGGCACAATAAACCCTATATACGCACACATCCAGAAAGCCGAAATCACACGTGGTTTCGCTTCAGGCTCAGGCAGTTGCCCTGCAAAAAATAGTGCATTTTGGAAAGTCCACCCACCACCAAGTGCTTGTATGAATATACTGATCCATAATAATGGTAAACTTGCTATAAAACCAGATGTAACAATCAACCAAGAACCAATAACTAAAAGCAAGATCCCCCATCTTATACGTGTAACCGGTTGAGAAGGTCTAGGAATAAACTGTGCGAATGCACCACCACCTAATAGAATTAAAAAGATCAAACCAGAAATAAATAAATTAGATGTTTGAATAACATTTTTCACGAAAGTAGGAATTAGAGCAAGTGCTGTTCCTTGGATCGTAAATACTGTAAAAATAGAAAGTCCAGACATCGACCAAAAGTGAGAACGTATTTTTTTTGGAACCCCAAGTGATATCCTATGTTTTGCAAGCTTTTGTTCATTTGAAACTACATCCTTTGGTAGAGATCCTAGTATGACAATCGAGATAATTAATAATCCAATTAAGATCCAAAATGGTAATCTAAGTGGTTGAATAGGGAAATATTGTAACATGAAAGCCGCTATAGCCGGTCCAAGTCCAAAGCCAACAAGTACAGTAACTCCTGAATATTTAATAGCTTTACCAATTTTTTTTTGATCTGATTGTCTAATTAGAAAAGCCACAGACGTACCAGTAAACGAACCATACGCAATTCCCTCTAAACTTCTTCCAACATATATCATCCACGCTTCTGTACTACCAATCATGAGCAAAGTTGAAACTATTGAAATCAAAATACTAATGCTAAGAACTTTTTTTAGTCCCCAAGCACTTCCTTTTGCACCCACAACAAGTAGAGTCGGTAACAGGAATGCAGCATAGATAGCAAACAAAATCGTAATTTGCAAACTGTTTAATTGATAATATTCGCTATACAGCGGAAATAATGGAGTTACAAAAGTTGCTCCACAAGACATCAATAATATAACTAATAACATTCTTTTCACATTCATTTTCCTCTCTAATACTTAATTTTAATTCTTATCTTTTTTTATCTTTTAAAAATTTTCTTACTCTATAGCCATTCGTCCCTCTTTCGAGAATGTTCATTCTCGAATGTACAAACCTCCACAACACCTCGATTATCAAAAAGGATTTACTCACGTTTTCGCAATCTCAAAATATGTCAAGAATCGCAGTTATCTAAATTCATAAAAATAAAAATTTCATGCAGAATTCATGCTCCAATAATTGTATTTTAATTAACGCTTGCTTGCGAAACTCAATACATAAAAGCTATTTATATTAGTTTCAGATACTATTAATTGTTTATTGCTATTCATCAATGCAATTATTAACTTCCTTCGACGTTTATATTTATAACACATTAAGAACGAACGGTAAAGAATTATTTATTACCGTTCGTTCTCAAATGATTATTAAAATACATAGCAACAAAAAAAGTTAACTGTCTTTAGTAAGGATTTTTCATTCACTTTAAAATTAGAAATCCGGTTCTAATCTAATACAGAGAGTGTCGTATCAATAATATTTTTAAGTTTATTTTTATCGTTAGTTGTCTTGACTAATACTCGTAAACCTACAAAAGAATTATGAATAAACTGAGATAGTTTTTCTATATCATGGTGTTTAGGAATTTCTCCTGAATCTTGTCCACGTAATAGTAATTCAAGTATAATTTTTTCTGTTTTAGAAAAATTTTGTTCAATTTTTTCCGCTACTTCTTGATCATGTAAAGTCAACTCAACTGCACTATTAATAGTCAAACAACCAACCGATTTTTCGTTATCTTGGTAAATGGCCATTTCTAATATACTTCTAATAGCATCTTTCACAGTTGATGAATTCTTAACTTGTATATCCATTTTTTTCTTCATTTTGTGATCATAATGTTCCAATGCTTTAATAAATAGTGTATGTTTGTCACCAAATGTATCATATAAACTTCTTCGGTGAATCCCCATATGAGAAACAAGATCTTGCAATGAGGTTTTTTCGTAACCTTGATACCTAAATAGTTCAGTTGCTTTTTGTAAAACTTCTTTTTCATCATATTCCTTATGTCTTGCCACGCTAGTACCTCCTTTTGAAAGATTATAGCATACTTAAAAATAAACATTGTATAATTAGTAATACACTTTTTAAAAAGGAGTTTGACAGATAAAGAATTCTAAATTCAAAATTGCGGTTTAATAAGTGTTCGTTACTTATGTTAAACGATTAAGTATTTTCTAGATTAAAAAGGCGTCTTCGTTATTTTCCATACCCTGTGAAACAGGTAATCCTTTATTGCTGACTTGGGAATTTAACTGGGTTATATTCGCTGGCACTTTTATATTCATATTAAATTTTGGAAAACCTTATTTGCTATCCTTAGGGTAGGTGCTACCTTAAAGCCTGCAAGTCTGGCACATCGGGTACGTTTTATTAATTCTTTTTTTCGGTGGGCGCATGAAGAAGGTACAATCCAAAGAAATCCTTCCTCAAAGCTAAAAGAGCCGAAGTCAGAAATTCGAATCCCTAAATTTTTAACTGAAAAAGAAATTGAACACCTTCGCGAAGCATGTCAAACTGCAAAAGAACATGCAATAATTGAATTTATGTATTCATCAGGATGTAAGATAGGTGAAATTGTGTTAATAAATTGAATAGATATAAATTGGTCTAATAGCTCCGTTGTTGTACGAGGGAAAGGTGATAAGGAAAGAAAAGTTTATTTCAATATTCGTACTGAAATTTGGATAAACAGGTATTTAATTGAGCGAAAAGATGAAGATGTCGCATTATTTGTAACAGAGAAAGCCCCTCACAGATTAAGTATCGCACAAACACGATATATCATTAAAAATGTTTCTTTACGTTTAGAGTTTAATAAAGAAATTTCCCCACATCAACTTAGACACAGTTATGCAACTCATTTAATGGATAATGGTGCTCCTCTTGAAGTTATTCAAAGTTTATTAGGTCATGTAAACAATGTGAAGACAGGCTATAGACGTAATGAAACCTACTTTAAGTATAATTTTGGGGTAGTGATTTGACAGTTTCGTTCATATCCGTTCAATAAGCAAATCGGAATTAAACATTATAAATTACAACATATGTTTTAATCACATTCCATTTAATCACTTCTTTTAATTCTTAAATGTTTGTAAAAAAAAGAGCTAACCAACTAATTGTTGATTAGCTTATCATCATTATTGAATTGCTTTTTTCACCCATTCAGCCACTGTAACGGTACGTTTTGCCTGATGTTTAACAGCTGCTTCTACATCTTCGATCATTTTACCATCTTGTCCAACTGTAACACTCGTTCCATATGGATTACCTCCAGCTCCAAATGTGACAGGATCTGTATATCCAGGAGCTGCTACTATCGCTCCCCAATGATACATAGTTGTGTAAAGAGATAAGATTGTTGCTTCTTGTCCACCGTGAGGGTTTTGTGCTGAGGTCATCGCACTGACAACCTTATTTACAAGTTTTCCACCAAACCAAAGTCCCCCAGTTGTATCAAGGAATTGTTTCATTTGTGCTGGCATGTTTCCAAATCGAGTAGGTACACTGAATATAATTGCATCTGCCCACTCTAAATCATTTAAAGTTACTTCAGGTACATGACTTGTTGCATCGACATGTGCCTTCCAACCTTCATTTCCTTCAATAACAGATTGTGGTGCAAGTTCAGGCACTTTTAATATTTTTACTTCAGCACCTGCTTCTTTTGCCCCCTCTTCCGCCCATTTTGATAATTGATAATTTGTTCCACCCATGCTGTAATAAATTACTGCTAATTTTACGTTTGTCATTTTTTCTGTCTCCTTATCAGATGAATTTCCATTTCCTAATAATTTGGATAAGAAACCCATTTTAATACACCACCTATTATTTCTTGCTATTTAAATCTACATACATTATTTCTTACTATCTGAATTTACATACATTTTTACGCAGCTCTTTTTATCCCATTGGTATCTTTTTGAAAAATCAATTGACTAACTGATAATACTTACTTCCAGTGACTGCTCTATTTCAGGTCAGGTTAGTCGAATAAGAAAAAAGACCGCCGAAGCAGTCGAACGTAATTGAACTAACGCTCTCGTTAGCCAACCATGAACCTTTAGATTCACAACAGTGAATGGAAGTTTTTATTGTACTCCCATGGTAGTTTAATTACGATTAACTAAATTTGAATACTTATTTAATTAATAAGTTTTAAATGTCTCTGATTCAATTCCCATAAAGCTGTTTTATTGTTATCCCATTTTAAACCAAATGGTAAGAAGAAAATTGCTAGAATGTATGGAAATTATCAAAAAAATTCGAATGAACTATCTGGTTTCTGTAATGGCCTAAGTGTATTAATTCGATCTATTAATCTATGTGATATTAGAATAAGTAAGAATTAAATTTTATTAGAGAATAATAAAAAAATGCCAGCCCATGGAATATGAGAATGGCATTTTTTATTACTATTTTTGTAATACAGTAACAGTTTGTGGGGTTGTCGTTACTTTAAAGCCTTGTTTATTTACAACGTCTGCTGAAACAAAATACTTACCATTTGGAACATCTAATTCAGGGGTCCACTTTATATGGATTTCGTTTTCATTTTCAACTACAAAAGAATCAATTACTTTTCCATTTATATCTTTTATATTGATTGTCCAATTTACATTATTATTAGCAAATCCATCGATTCCAGCAGGTATGCTTGCACTAATATCTTCATTTGGCCATACACTAAAGTAGCTAACTAGCATTTCTTCATTAATATATGAAGGGTCTCCCCACACTGAATATCCATGATTATAAGCATAATCAGAGCCCAATACGACAACGCTTTTTGGTTCTTCATTCACAAGGACTGATGTCTGTCCAATCTGTAATGGCTTATATTTACCGTTATACCAAATAATTCCAACTTTAAATCCACTACCATTTTCATTGTCTACTGCTTTGAAAGAGATTTCATATTGTCCATCTTTCGGTTGTACTTTAATATCCGAAACGACTGGAGCAACAGAATCTACTTGAATAGGCAGTTTTACAACTTGTGGTTTAGCATTCCTATAATCTAGAGTTGTTTTTATTACATAGTTATAATTACCATCTTTGACTACCTGGTCATTTTGGTCTTTTACATCCCACAAATAACCACCATTTAAATAGTTACCATAAGACATAATATTTTTACGGAATTTCCATGGCTTTCCAGTGTATTCACTAAAGTCGCCAAGATATTGAATCATTTCACCATTTTCATTCTCAACATACATTTCAGTTTTTTGTAAGTTTCTTAGTGTCGTAAAAGTTGAGAAAACATTTTTAAAGGCAGCATTCGGAGAAATAACCATTCGACTTTTGTTAAATGTTCCTGTTTTCGGATCATAACCTAGTGGGAATGTACCTTCTGAACCTGGTTCATCATTCCAAAGAGCTGTGTAACCTAAGAAAGCATCTTTATCCCATGCCACAGGGTCAATATTATGTGGTTGATCCCATTTTCCGTAGTAGCCCATATATGGTACAGAAATTGGAACAGCTAAATCTGCGTTTTGACCTGTGGGAACTAGTCGTACATATCCCTCAACAAAAATTCCCTTCTTTAAATTGGAAGGTAATTCAACTTGAATATCGAGATTCTTGTTTTGTCCTGTCTTAATTTTTAATATCTTTCCTTGAGAGTTAGATACTTTTTCTCCATTCACAGAAGCTAAAGCACCCAGTATTCGCTCACTTTTTAACGTTAAATACTCTTTTGAATCCAATGTACCATCATTGTCTAAGTCAAATTCTTTCTTTTCTTTGCCGTCTGTTAGTACATCTACATAAACTTTGTATTCAAATTCTTCTTTATCTTTTCCTTTTACTTTATTATTTTGAAGTGCTTCTATATTCAATTTAAAATTGACTTTATTCCCATTAAACTCTTTTAATGCAACTGATCCTGCTTGTTCTAGAGGAGTTTTTTCTCTCGTTACGAGTATAGGTGTTTTAATTGCATTTTGTATTTGCATCAATCCAGACCCTTGAATTCGTGGAGAGTAAGGAGCTTCAGTATTTGTCCGTGGATCTTCTATAATTTTAGATGTGTTCATTAAAGCAATTTTAGCTTTTAAAACTGTTTCCTTTGAATGTGCTAAACCTTTTTCATATAAGGATTGTAATAAAAGTGCAGACCCACCTGCTACATGTGGAGTTGCCATTGATGTTCCACTCATAACCTCATACTCATTGCCTGGAACAGTTGAATAAATATTACCGCCTGGTGCTGATAACTCAGGTTTAAAGTCTAATGTATGTGGAGTTCCGTAAGATGAGAAATATGACATTGTATCTTTACTTGGATTATCAATATAAATTCCTTTTGATAATTTCATTTTAACGATATATCCGCTTGTTAACTTAGAAATTAACGAATTACCGATTGCTTTGCTTGTTGTTGCCGCAGGAGTAAAATAAGGACTAAAGTCTGTAATTGGATAGTCAACATCTGTATTCGACGGTACTAAAATAACAGCTTTAGCACCTTTCCTACTTGCTTCGTATTGAATATAACTGTATGATCCGTATATTTGGTTTGGTTTAGCAATAACAATTTTACCTGTGACATCTTTATTATTAAAATCTTCAGTTCTACCTTCACCTACATAAATCATCTCGTAACTTTCAAATGGAGATAATACTTTAGATAGCTTAAAGTTAAACTGAGTTTGATCTTGATATGGAAGCTGAAGTCCATTTTCTTCTACAAGTGTGTTCATATGTATTTTCGAATTTTCATATGAAGCAACTGAAATTGCATATGGACTTACACCTGGTTCACTCACTGTACCAATATCTGGATTTTCGGCATAGGGTTGTAAAGAAGATTGTATTAGATCATTTTTAGTGCTGTAAGCAGAGTTCCCACCAGCAACTACTACAAGTGTGCCATGTTCTGTTGCTACGTGGATTGCCTTCTGAATCGGATCGTTGTCCTCACCAACAAATCCAGCATCAGTTCCTAAACTCATGTTAATAACATCTGCTCCCATAGTTACTGCGTGCTCAATACCAGCGATAATGTCATCCTCATATGCTCCTTCGCCATTATCAGAAAACACTTTTTCAGCTAAAAGTTGCACGCCCGGCGCAATTCCTTGTACGCCATCATTTGATTCGTCACCATTTGCTCCTACTATACCTGCTACATGTGTACCGTGTGGGCTTCCATATTGACCATGAGGTATTACATCAGTATCATCATCCGCCCAATCATAACCTGTAGGTACTTTGTCACTGTACCATTTCTCATTTACTTCAGTTTCAGCGAACTTATTTTGGATATTTGATTCTGTCCATTTTTCCTTTTTTTTACCTTTTTCACTAAGTGTCATATCTCTATGAGTATAATCAATTCCGGAATCTATAACCCCAACTAGTAACCCTTCACCTTTATAACCAAATTGCTGCCATACATTTTGAGCTTGTACCAATTCTTTGCTTGCACCCATTGATGGTTCAAAAGTTCTTGCAATATGTACATTTGCAACCCCAGGTGTATTTTGTATTTCTTTAACCTTACGAAATTCTGTTTCAACACTAAACCCATTAAAGCCTTCAAAGAAACGATTTTTCACCTTGGAAGCTGATCTTTGCTTTGAAATTTTTGTTATTACGTCATCTTGCTTTTGCTTTTGTTGCTTCTTTTTTTCTTTAGGAGAAATATCAATAGATTCTGGTTGTTCTACTTCAACTATTAATCGTACTTTTTCATTTGGGTTATAAGCTTTAACAATACCATGTTCACTTAAATTCTTATAACCTAGTTCATCTACTTGATTCTCATTTAAATGCTTCTCTTCATCTAAGAAAATTTTTTGACCTTGTTTTACAATGTCCTCAATACTTGTAGCTGGAACCATGTTACTTTCTGTTTCTTCTGCAAAACCCGTTGATGTTAACAACAATGCTGCTAAAGTTGTAGTAGTAATTACTTTGTAAGGAAAACCTTTTTTCTTCCTCATCATCCACTTTCCTCCTCTTAGCTCATCTTGACATTTGACTTAAAACATGTGCATCTTTAGTAATATTTCTTCAACCTTTAAAACAGTAGTTCCAAGATTGAATTGTACATGTGTAGACCCTGCTTTCAATGCAGTTAACACTCACTAGCAACTGTTACAAATTACTATTCTAGTGAAGTACATTTTCCTTCTGCTGTAACATCAGCTTTGGAACTATCCTTATACTGTGTTTCAACCTTTAAATTGAGTGTCTATTGAGAATGGGAGAGAGTGAGACTGGTGATTCACATGGGTGGGTTCTTTGTAGCATTTAGTGACTTTTTAATTGAGTCAAAAACCAAACAACTAAATAGAAGAAATGAATAAGGTTAGAACGTGTGCTAATTAAGTAATTCGTTTTGTCATCTTTGTTCTCATTTGTTAGCCTCTATATTTTTTTAATATTGATCAACCTGTAAATACTGGCTGATAATATCAACAGAACGAATCATTAACTTAGTATTTGCTGCTGTTTGTTTCTATTTTTCAGATAATCTAATTTTTTCTTATACATTTCCTCTAACATAAATTGCATTTAGGATAGTGGAATTAAACCATTAAAAAAACAGAAAAATTCAGACTATTCAAAATGTTAAGGTTATTATATGGTAATATTTTTTTTTAGTAAATGACATTCTCGTTATCATAATGATACATTTCAGTTATCAATAAAGAAGAATGAGGCAAGATTATAGGAGGAAAATCAATATAAGTCTATGTTTTTAAGTTTCTTTGTTGACAAAATAATTTAATTTGTAAAATGGTATAGTAACTTGAATAGTTAGCTACTTAATAAAAAATAGATAAATTGTCACATTTTGAAAACACGATAGATACATTCAATTTCTTGATCGTTGATTCTACTACACCCCTTAGCCTTACACTGTAAGAAAACCATTTTTCTTCCTCATCCTCCACTTTCCTCCTAAAATAGTAATAGAATTTCATAATGATAGAATCCTGGTGATATCCCTTTTAATACGCCATTTTCAAAATTCGATACTGATCTCTTAATTCCTACTTAACTAACTTAATTAAGTTTTCCATCTAGTCATGCTATAAAGCCCTTTCAAAGAAATAGGACGCTGTTCTACTTTATTTATGTAGGTAATTTTATTCGAAGATAAAATGAGGAACACAATTTTATTTGCTTTCTGAACGCCTTGACAATTTTTATCCAATATTGAATCGTATTTTCTAATCCTCCTTTAAGTAAAACCACGAAACTGGTCTTAATAGAGTATGTTCTCTATCTCTGTGATTTCTTTCTTTTTACTCATTTATTTTGTTTAAAAGTTGATTTTTAACTGGTATATAAAAGTAGAGTTTCAGCTTTTCAAATTACTATTTTAGTGCGTAAATACTTCAATCGATTCCCTAGCTGAGCGACCGATTGAAAAAAGAAAAAAGGAACTTCACATGAAATGAAGTTCCTTTTTACTTATGTAACTATCGCGCCAGTTAATCGTAATGAAACCTACTTTAAGTATAATTTTGGGGTAGTGGTTTGACAGTTTCGTTCATATCAGTTCAATAAGAAATAAGTATTATAAAAATACATAATATACTAAATTGAAAGCACATATAATCTAAAATTTATATAGTATCAAATATGTTCTACACAGATGATAACCTTGCCCTTGGCGTGTCCTTCTCCAAGATACCGGATAGCTTCTGCCACCTGACTTAACGAATATCGTCTATCTATAACTGGTACTAATTTATCTGCCACAAAAAGTTCCATTAAAAAATTTTGATCAGTTTTGTTTGGTTTATGAACAAGAATAGACATATTCTTACTCTCGGTTTTAGAAATCAAGGGTCCAAGGAACAGAAGTTGAAACATTAGAGTCAAGGAACCTCCGACCATAACATATGTACCCTTAGGATTTAATAAACGCTTGTAATCGAAAATCGACCGATTTCCTACAACATCGAGAATCAGATCATAAAACTGGTCGTTTTGGGTGAAATCTTCTTGAGTATAATCAATAACATGATCTGCACCAATGGATTTTAGGGTATCCAATTTCCTCGTACTGTCCACACATGTTACTTCAGCACCGTATAATTTGGCAATTTGCAATGCAAACGTACCAACACCTCCACCAGCACCATTAATTAAAACCTTTTGTGCATCCTGAATCCGTCCTTTATCACGAAGCCCCTGCAAGGCCAGGACTGCTGCTTGTGGAATGGCAGCTGCTTCCTCGAATGTCATATTAGCTGGTTTCAACGTCAATGCATCTTCACGAACGCATACATATTCCGCAAATCCTCCCCAACCACACCAGGAAATGTCTCCGAATACCTCATCTCCTTCAAAGAGGTGTTTTACATCTTTGCCAACTGCTTCAACCCTCCCTGCTATATCAGCACCGAGTATTTTATATTTTGGTTTTAGTAGTCCCCCAAGCCGAGCCAGGAATGGTTTACCTCTCATGAGATCCCAGTCCCAAGAATTTACAGATACAGCATAAACTTTTACCAATACTTCATTGTTTTTTAAAGCAGGTATTTCGACTTCTTTTAAATTAAGAACGTTAGTTGTTCCATATTTATTGTATACCATCGCTTTCATTAAGTGTTCTCCTTTACATTTAAGTTTGGTAAAAAATAAAAAATTTTATGAATACCAATTCTAAAATATATGTTGAACATTATATTATTTCTCCTTTATTTTGTTAATTCCTTATTCAACTATCCTGAAAATAAACTTCTAAACTTTGAATAAACGGCAATACTTAAATAGACGTAACTCAATCCGTAACAAGGAGTAACATATGAACGAATTGTTGATACAAGTAATAGAAGCGCATGGTGGGTTAAACCGTTGGGAAAAATATAATTCATTAACTGCCACGATCGTCACCGGTGGTAGTTTATGGGCATTGAAAGGGCTCGTTCAAGACTCTAATCCTCGTGAGATGACAGTTGAGCTTCACTCTGAAGTCGCATCTCTCACTCCCTTCGGTCAACCGGATTGGCGGACTTCCTTCAGCCCCGATCGTATTGCGATTGAAACCCTGTCCGGGGAAGTCATTCGCGAGCAGGACGATCCTAGGACCTCGTTTGCGAATCATACGATGAACACACCATGGAATCCACTTCATCGAGCCTATTTCAATGGATACGCAATGTGGACATACCTGACTACACCTTTTTTCATGATGATGCCGGGGTTTGAGGTCAGCGAAATCCCATCCTGGCAAGAAGGCAATGAGACTTGGCGAGGATTGCGTGTAAGGTTTCCCAATAACATTGCTAGTCACAGTAAGGAGCAGGACTTCTATTTTGACGCTGATTTACAACTGCGCAGACACGACTATCATGTTGATGTCGCAGGCAGCTTTCCGGCGGCGCAATATATCGACGACTACATCGAGGTTGAAGGCTTTCATTATCCTACAAAACGCCGCGCTTATTTACGCGGACCCAATATGGAACCAGTTCGCGATATGCTGTTCGTTGCGATCGATATAAGCAACATCCGGTTTAGTTGACTAGATCATATAATTTCTTATATCACAAAAAAGGTGGAGCAGTAAGCTTCACCCTTTTTTATTGATACCGTTCAAACAAATCCAAAATGGTGACTTCCAGTAAATCCGATTTATTCACCCGTTTTGCTTGGCAAACTGATCAAGCTGCATCGCTATGTCATCGTCATTCACAATAGTTTTCCTGGTTCCCCATTTCCAATCACCTATTACTTTTTCTTATATTCTATGTTTTTTTAGTAATTCCTTGTTCAACTATACTGCCATTTAACACAATAAAAAATAGACTGCCGTAGCAGCCTATCATTATACAACTAACGCGCTCGTTAGCCATCCATGAGTCAGAGTATTCACAACAGTGAATGGGAGTTTTAAATCGTACTCCCATAGTAGTTGAAATAAGATTATTAGGTTTTAATCTAATTCACCGATAAACCAAATCTCACCTTCATGTGTTACTTCTATTTCCTCTGTATCTCCTACATAGTCAGAAATAATTTCAGTGCTCCAAAAGAAATTATATACAAGCAACAATCATGTGAAAATCTACAAATCTATCTTTTGGTGCAGCCTTGAATTTGAATATCGACTGTTCGAGTTCCACCATGTATTCAATTCTTTATACTAAAACAAGTAATTCATCACGACGGTAAATGCAGTCAGTAATAATATTAAATCAAACTTCTTTTGGTGTAAATTCAATTAACTTCTCACAATATTTTCTTTTCGCCAAAATTAATTCAATTCATTAATTATCACATTGTTTTTTTATTTACTTCATTTACTTTTTTAGTCTTTGTAATAGTAAGCTTGTTCTTGCAAGTAGATCTCTAATATCAAAAGGCTTTGTTATATAATCATCAGCACCAAACTCTAATCCTAATAACCGATCTATAATGTCATTCCTAACGGTTAGTAAAATAATGCCTATGCAATTTTTACTTCCAACTTGTTTGCATAAATCTAAACCATTCATTACAGGCATCACAATATCGGAAATCATAATTTCTGGTTGAAAAACAGAAATTTTCTCGAGTGCCTCTTTGCCATTAAATGCAGTTTCTACATTATATCCTTCCCTTCGAAAAGCATATGCTAAGGATTCTACTATACTTTTTTCATCATCTACAATTAATATTTTCTCATTCATTGACTCACCTAAATTCATTGTTAATTTATTACTTATATTAAATATTGTTTTAATATAAATAAAAATTAATAGAAGTAAATCTCACTTTCTTTTTAGATCAATTAAGTTATATTTGCATAACATTGTTTCTTTATAAGAAACAACTGCCCAGTAAAAAAAGTGAGATTGTTGATATTGTATTGTCATTTTCAATAATTTAAATTACTCCTTTCTTCTTGATGGTTTAATAATATTGAATTATTATTTCAAATTTAACCATCAGTTGTTTCTAAGTTGTAAACTTTCGTAAAATTCTAAAAAGCTAAACCACTAAAGTGATGACCTATTAAAAATATAATATTTCACTAGATCTTTTATAGGATTTGTTTAATGTACGTGAAATTTCTCACCTGAAATATTTTTCGTTTATTTTATCTATCGTACAAAAGTAAACATAACTAATTAACCTGGCCTATAAACATCGTAAACAGGTTTAACTCCAACTAGTTTTATCAGACCTATTAAAAACTAACTTTGTCAAAAATCACATGTATTACTCCCTAATATCTTTTAATAAAAATCAATTTCTTCTTTAGTCCAAGTAACACCTTTTATGTATATCAAATAGACTTCCTAAGACTTCAAACCATATCTTCAAAAATTCTAAATATTCTCATAGTTCTACAAGTTACTCTTTTAAAACTCGATTTATTAAGTAATCGACAAAAATAATATATCTTAATATACTTCCAATGATTTTAAGAAAAACTTATTCGTTCTAACTTAAAAAATTATTAATAGATGCTTCCGATGAAAAATGCTCATTTTTTTTTATTTACAACTTAGATACAAGTTGTGTCTAAATTCGAAACATCCAAACCTTATTATTCTTTTATAAGGTTTCAAAGGGAGATGAATTTAAATCATATGTAATAGGAGTTGGTATAGATTATCAAATTTATAGTAACTAAATTTAATTATAAATACATGTAAATCTTTAATAATAAGACTACTAAAAAAAATCTCTTATAACATTATTTATGAAAATTCATAACAATGAAAAAAGGATTTATAGGGTTATATATTTAGCAGTAATAGTATAGGGAGATAAAAAAATGAGTCAGAAACGGAAAAAAACTTCTAGAAGAAAAATACGAATAAAAAGAATCTTTTCTCTTCTTATTTTTTTACTAATTTTATTTGTTTGTAAAAATGTTTATTCAATAACATTTGGTAATGAATTTAAAAATGAGGAAAATCCTCAAAAAAATGTACACAAACCATTTAAACATACAAATACAATTAAAGCACTACCTCAAAAACCAATAGAGGAAACCATTAAATTAAGTGCTGCTGGCGACTTTACACTTGGTACTGATGAAAGTTTCAATTATTCTGATTCATTTGTAGATGAAGCGAAAAGAAATGGTTTACATTTTTTTGTTGATAGATTAAATAATATTTTTAATGAAGACGATTTTACTACTGTAAATTTGGAAACTACATTGACAAATGCCACAGAAAAAGCAGTTAAAAAATATAAATTTAAGGGAGATCCATCTTATGCCAATATTCTAAAATATGGCGGAATAGATGCAGTAAATCTCGCAAACAACCATAGTCATGATTATTTAAAAAAAGGTTATGATGACACTATTAGTAACTTAAAAAAATACAAGATAGGTTATTTTGGATATTCAAATCACTATTTAACAACTGTTAAGGGGATAAAAATAGGAGCACTAGGATATGAAGGTTGGAATGATACTCCTGAATTAAGAGTTAAAATTGCTAATGATATAGGTGAATTACGAAATGCTGGTGCAAAAGTAATTTTAATCCATTTTCATTGGGGTATAGAGCGAGAGTATGTACCTAATAATACTCAAAAAAGCTTGGCTCACTACGCGGTTGATCACGGAGCAGATTTAATACTTGGGCACCATCCTCATGTACTTCAGGGAATTGAAGAATATAATGGAAAATTTATTGTCTATAGTTTAGGTAACTTTATGTTTGGTGGGAATCGAAATCCTAGTGATAAAGATACAATTGTTTTTCAGCAAACTTTTCACTTTCAAAATGGAAAATTGACAAATGAAAAAGAGTTGAAAGTGATACCCTTTTCTATATCCTCTGTTTCTTCAAGAAACAACTATCAGCCAAAGTTATTAGATGGCCCAGAAAAAGATAGAGTTAAAAATAAAGTCATTGATATTTCCGAAAAAATTTCAGGAAATAGTTGGACTATGTACGAAAAATAACTTTTTATCTTTCTTTAAATGAACACGAATTTCAAAAATGAAATCAAATATTTGACACATTCATTCATTAACAACTAGACATACCAACATGTGGGGGTACTTACTTTTATGAAATATTTAGTTCTTTCAATTTTAATTATCTTTGGATTATCTTTAAACGGTTGTAGTAACCAAAATCATCATCACAATGATTCTAGTCCTAAAAAAGAATATCACCAAACAAATAAAGAAAATACTAATAATCAGATGAACAAAACAAACAATGAAAATGCTAATAATCAGAATAACAAAACAACAGATGTACCTAAAAATGTTATATATAGAACGAAACAAAGTAATGCAATTAGAACTGTTTCACACCCTGATGTCATTACAGTTTTAGTAAACAAAAA
>NZ_NUQC01000037.1:0-33017 GCF_002585125.1 Bacillus sp. AFS029533
TTTTTAGTCTACATGCATTACTTAGAATTTAATTGCAGATTTGTCAAATTAAATTGCGATTCCCAGAATTTAATTGCACTTTCAGCTCTGATATTATTCAACACTACTCATCTCTTAAATGAAAATAGGAGGATCCCAATAAATGAATCCTCCTGCTTTTATTTATTCTGTAATTACCAGATTTGTATTTGTCTTATTAAATTTAGAAATAAAACTTTTATTTATATGAGAATCAGTAATGATATAATCAATTTTTTCAAGCGGTGCTATGTGAACAGTGACATTCTTACCGAATTTTGTGCTGTCAGCTGCAACATAATTAAGGTTGGATAACTCAATTATTTTCTTCCTTGTAAATGCCTCTTCTAAATTATAATCGGAAATTCCTTTTTCAATTGTAATTCCACTTGCGCATATAAACGTCTTTAGAATATTTAATTCGTTAAAATTAAATAAGTAATCGTACGTAACGACTGATTGTTCATTTCGTCTAATTTTACCGCCGATTATGATCAATTCAATCGAACTATTCATTAACTCATTGATGATTGGAATCGAATTCGTAACGACTGTTAAATTCTTTTTATCTTTAATATATTTCGCAATTTGTAGTGTAGTAGAGCCACTATCTAAATAAATACAATCTCCATCTTCAATGTGTTCAGCGCATTTGGCAGCAATCTTTTCTTTTTCCTCTAAGTGACTCACCATTCTTTCTTCCATTGATGATTCAAAAAACTTCGATTCAGCTATTTTTGCACCACCATATATTTTCTCTATTTTGCCTTGCTTTTCAAGTAAATTTAAATCTCTACGTAAAGTATCAGTAGATATATTTAGAGCTTCAGTTAGCTCAGTTATTTTTAATACGTTATTTACCTTTAATAAATCGATTATTTTTTGTTGTCTTTCAAGTGGAAACATAACCTCACCCATTCAGTAATTTAATGTTATTTGCTTACAGTTTAATTGAAATGAATACACATTTTCAATAGTAGAAATGCAAATGTTTGATTAAAAAAATGTAAATATGTGCACAAGTTATGCAAAACTTACGTATAATTTACATATTATTTACTTAAAAAGCTAATTGGATTTACATATGAATTTTATACTAAGGTTGTACTTAAGGAGGTGAACAGTTTGCTGAAACTACAAAACGTTAGCAAACAGTTTGATAAAAAAGTCGTATTATCTGATATAAATCTCGACATAAAAACCGGAGAAATCGTGTCATTACTAGGTCCAAGTGGAAGTGGAAAAACAACTTTACTAAATCTAATCCTAGGTCTAACGCAAATGGATCAAGGTCAAATAATATTCAATGATGTAGATATTACTAAAACGCCAATGAAAAATAGAGGATTCAATATTGTTTTCCAAGATTATGCACTTTTTCCTAACTTGAATTCTTATGAAAATATTGTTTATGGATTAAGGAATAAGAAAGGTCTTGTATCGGATCAAGAATTACAGGAATATATTGATTTCTTAGAATTAAAGCCTCATTTAAATAAGAAAATAGGAGAGTTATCTGGGGGTCAGAAACAAAGAGTTGCTCTTGCTAGAACATTAGTAACGAAGCCAAAAATTTTACTATTAGATGAACCTTTAAGTGCGCTAGATGGCGTCATAAAAGAATCAATTAAAGAACGAATTAAATCGATTGCAAGAGAATTTAAACTAACAACTATCATCGTAACTCACGATCCAGAAGAAGCATTAACATTATCAGATAAAATTTTAATTATTAATGAAGGTAAAATTTCACAATTTGGTACGCCAAGCGAAATCATAAACGAACCAAATAATCGATTTGTTGAAGAGTTTATATTAAAGCAACTTCAAATTAAGAGACATAATATTTACAACTTGTTTGGTGAGAAATATGCATAAAGTTAAACCGGAAATGCGAATTATTTATTTAGCAATATTCATATTATTTGTCTCATTTCTATTAGTACCATTAATCACATTATTTTATCGCTCATTCGAAACGGATTATGGTTTTGGAATTAATAATTATATAACAATACTGTCAGATAAAAACCTAGTACAAGCAATTGGAAATAGTATTAAGGTTTCTACTATTACTGCTTGTATCAGTACAGTCTTAGCTTTTATTCTGGCATATTCAATTAACTGTACGAAATTGATTCGACCTTTAAAAGGATTTATGAAAGTCGTTATTCTCATTCCAATGTTACTTCCAACGATCACATATGGATTTGCGATTATTTATTCCTTTGGTCAACAAGGTTTAATTACAAAATTAATAGGAAAAAATCTATTCGAAATTTATGGATTTAATGGATTACTAATTGGATATGTAATTTATACATTACCAGCTGCATTTCTATTAATTAATAATTCTTTTAAATATATTGATAAAAAATTTATGGTTGTTTCTGAATTGATGGGTGACGGACCATTTAGAAGCTTCAAAAATACAATTATTCGCCCATTACTTGGAACGCTTGGTGGAGCTTTTGTTCTTTCCTTTATTTTAAGCTTCACAGATTACGGTATACCGGCTTCTGTGGGTGGTACATATTACGTTGTAGCTACCCAGCTATATCAAGTTATGCTTGGATCAATTCCTAATTTTAATAATGGTGCAGTTATTGCAGTATTGATGCTAGTTCCAGCTGTATTTGGTGTTTTATTGCTAAACTATCTTGAAAAATTCAATTTTCATTATGATAAGTTTACAAACGTTGAAATGATTTCCAACAAGGTTCGAGATATTTGTTTCGGGATCATTTCTACAATCATTTTAGTTGGTATTCTTTCAGTATTTGCAGTAATGTTCATCATACCATTTTTTATTAGTTATCCATTTAAATTAACTTTTTCGCTACAACATTTCGTAGATGCTTTTCAATCTACAGATTTAATTGGAGTTTATAAAAACTCGTTATATGTTTCAGTAGTAACAGCAATTCTAGGAACTCTTGTTGCATATAGCTCGGCACTATTAAATGTGAGAACAGCTATAAAAAGTAAATCTAAGCTAGTCATTGATTTAATTTCGATGCTAACAAACACTGTTCCAGGAATGGTTTTAGGTTTATCGTATTTACTATTTTTCAATAATAGTAGTTTAAAAGGAACATTTGCAATTATCATTCTTTGCAACATCGTTCATTTCTTTACTACACCATATTTATTAGCGAAAAACTCATTATCTAAAATGAATCCTGGTTGGGAGACAACTGGAGAATTAATGGGGGATTCCTGGTTTAAAACAATTTACAGAGTTGTCTTACCGAACTCTAAGTCAACAGTTTTTGAAATGATTAGTTACTATTTTATCAATTCAATGGTAACGGTAAGTGGGATCATATTCTTAATAACAGCTGAAACTTCTTTAGTTGCAAGCAAAATAAAAGAACTTCAGCACTTCCAAAAATATGATGAAATATTTGTATTATCGCTATTAATCTTTTTTACGAACTTAATCGTTAAATTCATTTGCGACTATTTTCAACGGAAAAGTGTTATTCAGGGATAATCAATAATTTATAAAAAATTAAAATAAGAGAGGTTATTTCAAATGTTTAAGAAATTCAAAGGGATTGTGTTGTCATTATTCGCATTATGTTTAGTTTTTTCATTAACTGCATGTAATAGTTCTAAAACAAATGCCTCAGGAAAAGTTGTTATTTATACGAATGGTGATGAAGAAGCCATTACATCAATGGAAAGTGCATTGAAAAAAGCAGGTTATGAAGGAAAATACGTATTCCAAACATTTGGTACTTCTGAATTAGGTGGAAAACTTATGGCTGAAGGCGATAAAATCGAGGCAAATTTAGTAACAATGAGTTCATACTTTTTAGACAGTGCTCAGGAAAAACACAATATGTTTGAAGACTTAACATTTAAAACAAATTCTTTAGAGAAATATCCTTCATTTTATACACCAATTTTAGCTAACACAGGATCAATTTTTGTAAATACAAAAGTAATGAAAGAAAAAGGCTTACCGATGCCAACATCAATTAAAGATTTAGCAAAACCAGAATTTAAAGGTTTAGTATCAATTCCAAATATCATGGATTCTTCAACTGGATGGTTATTAATTCAAGCGATTATTACTCAGTATGGTGAAGTAGAAGGTAAAACAATTTTACATGATTTAATCGCAAACTGTGGTCCACATTTAGAGAGCTCAGGTTCAGGTCCAATTAAGAAGGTAGAAGCTGGAGAAGTTGCAGCAGGTATCGGATTACGTCACCAAGCAGTGTTAGATAAAAATTCAGGTTTACCAATTGACTACGTAGATCCAACAGAAGGAAACTTCTCACTAACTGAATCAGTTGCAGTTGTTAAAAAAGATAAGAAATCAAATGAATTAGCAATGAAAATGGCAGAAGTAATTATTAAAGATGCTCGTAAAGATTTAATTAAAAATTACCCAGTTGCTTTATACAAAGGCGAAACCGTTAGCGACGAGCATAAACCAGCTCATTCTATGAAATTTAGTCAACCATTAACAGTTAAATTATTAGAAGAGCACCAACAGTTCTTTAATGCAGCAAAATAATTACTAAGGGGATGAAGGTTATGAAAAACTATAAATTACTTACACCAGGTCCATTAACAACTACAAATACGGTCAAAGAAGAAATGCTCTTTGACCGATGTACTTGGGATAACGATTATAAAGAAATAACACAAAAAATTAGAACACAACTTCTAGAGTTGGCAAATGCTTCAGAAGAAGATTATACAGTTGTTTTAATGCAAGGCAGTGGTACATTTTCAGTTGAATCAGTTATAAGTTCATCAATCTCAAAAAATGACAAAGTATTGATTGTAACGAATGGAGCTTATGGTGAACGTATTGTAAAAATGGCTAAGTATATTGGGCTTAATTTCGTTCAATATAGCATTGCATATGATGAGCTACCTAAAGAAGAAGAGTTAAGAGATATTATTGAAAAAGATTCAGCTATTACTCACATCGTAATGGTTCATTGCGAAACAACAACTGGAATTTTAAACCCAATTGAAATGGTCGCCGATCTTTCAAAAGAATATAATAAAACATTAATTATCGATGCAATGAGTAGCTTTGGTGGCATTGAAATTGATATTCAAAAACTGGGGATTGATTACTTAATTAGTAGTGCTAATAAATGTATTCAAGGAGTACCAGGATTTGGATTTGTTATAGCAAAACTAAATAAGCTCGTTCAGTGTGAGGGAATTGCTCGAAGTGTATCTTTAGATTTATTCGATCAATGGAAGGAAATGGACAAGGATGGAAAATGGAGATTTACTTCTCCAACGCATGTTGTTGCGGCATTTTCAAAAGCGATTGATGAGTTAATTGAAGAAGGTGGCATTTCAGCTAGGTATGCTCGCTACAAGAATAATAACCGCGTTTTAAGAATGAGACTGAAAGAAGTGGGAATCAACGCTTATATTTCTGAGGAAAATCAATCGCCAATTATTACAACCTTTTTATTTCCAAGTGAACAGTTTAGCTTTGAAAACTTCTATTATTTCATAAAAGAAAAAGGATTTGTCATCTATCCTGGTAAGCTAACAGATGCTGATACATTCCGTGTAGGAAATATTGGAGAAATTTATGAAGAAGACATCCAAAGTTTATGTAATATTATTGAAGAATATATGGGAGTGGTGACAAAATGAATAAAGTAGAAGGAATTATTTTAGATTGGGCTGGTACTACAGTTGACTTTGGATGTTTTGCGCCAGTAAATGTGTTTATCGATATTTTTAAAAATGCTGGAATTGAAGTAACAATGGAAGAAGCTCGTGCACCAATGGGGATGTTAAAAATCGATCATATTCGTGAAATGCTTTCAATGCCTAGAATTTCTAAGCTTTGGATTGAAAAATATGAGAGACCATTTAATGAACAAGATGTGAATATACTATACGCAAACTTTGAGCCAGCTTTAATGGCTTCACTATCTGATTATGCAGATCCGATTCCTGGAGTAATCGAAGTAGTGCAAGAATTAAGGAATAAAGGTCTTAAAATAGGATCAACAACAGGATACACAAATAAAATGATGGATGTAGTCGTTCCAAATGCTGAGATTAAAGGCTATTATCCAGACTTCTATATTACTCCTGACGAAACAAATTCATTTGGTAGACCGTATCCATATATGATTTACCGTAACATGGAAGCATTAAAGTTAACAGCTCCATGGAAAGTCGTGAAAGTTGGCGATACAATTTCAGATATTAAAGAAGGTATTAATGCAGGTGTTTGGTCTGTCGGCGTCATTATCGGAAGTTCAGAAATGGGACTTAGTTTAGAAGAGTTTAGTAGCTTAACAGATAGTGAGAAAGAAGCAATCATATCAAAAACTGAACAATCATTTAGAAAAAATGGTGCAGATTTTACAATTAAATCAATGAGTGAATTGCCTATGTTAATTGACAAAATTAATGATTTAATTGTAGAAGGTAAGAAAGTAACATGTTAAATACTCATTTGAAAAGAGAGGGCGATATTAACTCAAGCCCTCTTCGCACGGAATGGATGGATCAATTAAATCAAATTAGTCGAGAAGTCATTCAAGAGGATGCAAAGGTTTTTGCAAGACAATCAATGTCTACGCCTTGTCTTAATGGAATTGTCGATGCTAATGGAAGTTATCTAATTGGTGTGAATGGAGACAAATATTTAGATTTTCATGGAAATAGCTCACATCAAGTTGGCTATAAAAATCCATATGTAGTTGAAGCAATCAAAAGACAAGTTGATGAACTCCCATTTATTCCAAGAAGGTTTACGTCTGAGATTGTCATTAAGGCAGCTAATGCATTAGTAAATAAAACAACTTCAAAAGATTACAAGGTTCTATTTACCCCATCTGGGAGTGCAGCTTTCGGACTAGCCCTAAAAATTGCGCGAAAGGTGACTGGACGTCATAAAGTCATTTCGATGTGGGAATCATTTCATGGAGCTGGTTTAGATGCCATTTCAGTTGGTGGAGAATACGTCTTTAAAAAGGATATGGGCCCTCTTATGCCGGGTACATTAAAAGCGATTCCTTTTAATGGATATCGTAATCTATTAAAAACTGACTCACATGAAGAAATAGCGAATTTTTGCTTGGACCATATTGAATATATGATTGAGCATGAAGGAGAAATTGGAGCAATTCTATTAGAACCAATTCGGGCAACTGATACACATATACCAACAAAATCTTATTTTAAGAGACTAAGAGAGATGTGTGATCGACATGGCATTCTATTAATTTTTGATGAAGTTCCGACAGCTCTAATGAGAAGTGGTACATTTTATGTTCATCAAAAATTTGAGATTGAGCCAGATATTCTAGTTCTAGGAAAAGGTTTAGGTGGAGCGGTAATACCTCAAGCGGCTGTACTAGCTCGTACAAAATACGATGTTGCCGAAGAAATATCGCTTGGACATTATACACATGAGAAACCGTCATTAGGTTGTGCAGCGATTTGTTCAACAATTGAGTATATAGATGACTACAACTTGGAAGAGAATTGCCGAATACAATCCGAATACGTAAAGTTAAAATTAGATGAACTTTATGAAAAGTATGAGAGAATCGGTGATATTCGAATTGCGGGTCTATTAATCTCAATTGAGTTAGTAAAGTCTCGCGATACAAAAGAAAAGAATGATGAATTAGCCGAAAAAATTCTTTATTATTGTTTAAATAATGGACTTTCATTTAAGCTTTCTGGAGGCAATTGTATAACATGGTATCCACCTTTAATTGTAACTAAAAGTGAATTAGAGTTTGCTGTGGGCCTTCTTGAAGAAGGGTTGAAAAGGTTTAGTTAATTCTTAGTGTAGCTAAAATTCTATTAATGAGTTTAGCTGCACTTTTATTGTTGGAACAAAAAGGGACATATAAAATCTGAGAATCGCAAATAATTTCTAGTGCTGCAAATAAGTCTAATAGAACAGCAAAATAACGAGTCCAACAGTGCGAATAAATGGTGAAATGCTGCAATTAAACTGCTATCTGCAAATAAAATCTGAGAATCGCAAATAATTACTGGTGCGGCAAATAAGTTTAATAGAACATCAAATAAAGAGTCCAACAGTGCAAATAAATGGTGAAATGCTGCAATTAAACTGCTATCTGCAAATAAAATCTGAAAATCGCAATTAAAATTGGAGAAACTGCAATTAAAAACAGAGAATCGCAAAAAATTAATAATACTGCAATTAAATTCCAAGGAACCGCAAATAAACTTATATGTTACCCATACTGGTAGGGGTATTATAAGTTGGGAATCGTGTAAAAGTAGTATCTTTCTAATGGTAAACTAGCAGAACTGTTCATTTACTAACTAAACCGAATAAAAATCTGCTAATCATCTATAAAAAAGATTAATCAGTCCAACTACAAATGATAAGTACCCCAGAGATACCCCCTCATAGTTATGGCTACAGAATTCTGAACTATTTACGATTAAAAAGGGGCACCCAAGAGTCAGTTAACCTGACTTATGAGACAGCCCCATATACAATCGTATTATTTTAAAATTATTTCACCAATCCGCCTCTTAACTTAGTGACGCCAAATTCTAAATAACATTTTAAACAGCTAAGCATAAATACCCAGCCTTCTTTATTATCGATTAAATGATGAACATATTCTGGGTTGCTTTCATTAAAGCCTTCTTCCACGACTTCAATAATTGTGTTATTTTGATCTTGTTCATTTAATGTAATCGTTACGATATTTCCTTCTTCTGTAGGTCCCCAAGCAAACACAATCTTCTTATTTGACTCAATCTCGATGACTTTAATTTTACCTTCTGCATTGTAAAGATCGTATTTTAGAGTAATGACTTTTCCTTCTTCCCATCGCTCAGAGCTAGAAGAAAACCAAAAGTTACCTATTTTAGTTGGATCAACAAATGCCTCAAATATGTCTTTTGCTGGTTTGAAAATATTAAACTTAGTCACATTATTCATTTAAGTATCAGCCCACTCTCAATTAATTTCATATGTATCATCATTGTCCTTACAAACTTATTTTAAACTGTTATCTCTTAATTGTGAATATTGAGTCGTAATATTCAGATAATACTCTTTTGATTTTAATGGAAAAATAAAATTTAGTAAGATATTGATAAAAATAATAAACGATTACGCTAAAAAGGATAGGCGTCTGCCTATCCCAATTGATACTTTTAATATCGATCCGATTCATGACCCATGTTTTTAGCTTTGTCAGACGCGACATCAGCTGCTTCAGTGCTAGTGTGTTCAGTTTGATTACTATTCGCTTTTTCTAAACCTTCACGCACTCTGCGTCCATATTCTTCATCCGCTTTTGTAAAATAACCAACCATCGTTTCTTGGATATGAGGCTTACATATTTTTAGTGCATCGACTAAATTTGAAATTAGTTCACTTTTTTCAGTTTCGTCGAAAGCACGGTAAGTATTACCAGCTTGGATAAAGTCATTAGGTCGGTCAATTTTTTGTCGTACTAATTTATTATTGTACGCGGGTTCATGATCTTTTCCATTCTTTGGCGCCTCTTTTAATCCACCTAGTGATGAAGGTTCATAATTCACATGTGGGTTTTGACCTGGCGCTGCGTCAACTTTATATTCCATTTGCCCATCACGTTGATTTGTTGCTACATGATTTTTTGGTGAATTAACTGGTAATTGTAAGTAATTTGTTCCAACTCGATATCGTTGTGTATCTGAGTACGAAAAAGTACGACCTTGAAGTAATTTATCATCTGAAAAATCCAGTCCGTCAACTAGAACACCAGTCCCAAATGCAATTTGTTCAACTTCTGCAAAATAGTTTTCTGGATTTTTGTTTAATACCATTTTTCCAACTGGTAAAAAAGGAAACTTTTCTGGATCCCATAGTTTTGTAGGATCCAGTGGATCAAAATCAAGTTCTGGATGCTCATCATCACTCATGATTTGTACACATAATTCCCATTCTGGATAATCGCCTTTCTCAATCGCCTCGTAAAGGTCTTGAGTTGCATGATTATAATTTGTAGATTGGATTTCATCTGCTTCACGTTGTGATAAATTTTTTATTTCCTGTTTTAGCGGTTCCCAGTGGTATTTAATAAGAACTGCCTCGCCATCTTTGTTTACCCACTTATATGTATTAACACCGGACCCTTGCATTTGTCGATAGTTAGCTGGAATTCCCCATGGTGAAAAGAGAAATGTAACCATATGAGTGGATTCTGGTGTTAGATGAAGAAAGTCAAACATTCTTTCAGGATCAGGAAGATTTGTTACTGGATCTGGTTTAAATGAGTGAACCATATCTGGAAATTTTAAAGGATCACGAATAAAAAAGATTTTTAAATTATTACCGACTAAATCCCAATTTCCATCTTCAGTATAAAACTTTGTAGCGAAACCACGTGGATCACGTAAAGTTTCAGGAGAATGTCCACCACCTACAACTGTGGAAAATCGAACATACACAGGTGTTTTTTTCCCCTTCTCTTGAAATAATTTTGCTCTAGTATATTTAGAAATTGCGTGATCACCTACTTTTCCATAGGCTTCGAAATACCCTTGTGCACCGGCTCCACGAGCATGCACAACACGTTCTGGAATTCGTTCACGATCAAAATGAGAGATTTTTTCAAGAAAGTCATAGTTTTCTAAAGTTGTTGGTCCACGATTCCCAACGGTTCTCACGTTTTGATTATCTGTTACTGGATGGCCTTGCCGATTAGTCAATATTTCTTCATTATTCTCTTGATTATCCATAGTTTTCCTCCATTCATACAAATACAAAATTTAGAATGTCCATAAATTTGGAACGATATGCAAATTTTTCCAATTAGGTGTATCGACTCAAAACAACCGAAAAGTTTACAATTTGGATACATTTTATGGCTAATTTTGAAACATTGATTCAATATTATTGAGATGTAAAGTGAGAGGAGGAATTTAAAATGAAGAAAAAATTATTAAAAGCTTTTGTATCAACTATGGCCTTATCTGGCGCATTATTAGTTTCAAATGGTGTAACAGCCGGGCCGACACATGTTAGTGCTGCGGTTTTAAATGCTCCGATTAGTGTATATGAGGTAACTGCAAGTGTATTAAACGTACGAAGTGCTCCAAATACAAGTTCAAAAGTAGTAGACACTTTAAGAAAGAAAGATCAAATTGAGATAGTAAAATTCTATAATGCTAGCTGGGCACAAATTAAAACAACAACTACTAAAAATGGTATAGCTTATGTAAATACTAAATATTTACAAAAAGTACCAACTACTGTTACAACAAAAGCTAATTTAAATTTACGTACAGGTCCAAGTACGAAATATAAAGTTCTAACAGTGATACCAAAAGGTGCAAAAGTCAGTTTCCTTGGTTATCAAACTGAAGGAAAAACTCAAATCGATTATAAGTGGGCAATTGTTTCTTACAATGGTAAAAAAGGATTTGTGAGTACTAGTTATTTAAATATGAAGTAATCTAGTGAAATACCATCAATAAGATTATCTTAACTCTGAGTTAGTTGTTTCATTAATCTATTCCCCCCAAAAAAAGAAAGTGAGCTAAAAGCTCACTTTCTTTCAGTGTGTTAAATATAAAATGTTCAATTGGGAAAGAGGACATTAAATTGAGCTTATTCTGATGAAATAATCATTTTTTGGATGATTTATTAATGGATTTAAATGTTAATATTTTCAGCAATTTCTTGATTCCAATAATCACTAGTAATGATTTTTTCAGAAATTAAAAATATTAATTAAAAAAACAAATTCAGTTGATTAGTTTAATTAAAGTTTGATATTAATTGATCTACAATCTGATTAATATACAACTGTTAAGTTACTCTAAGTAAAAGGCTATTTGATTTGGATTTTATTGCAGACTTTTTTTGATGAACAAGTTGATTGGAGCGGAGGGGTGCTCGACTCCTNNGCGAGCATCCTGTAGTGGAAATCAACATCACACTACTCCTTTTACGAAAATTTGGTGATTCGATTGACAAGGTTGTTTTTCAACAGCATGAAGAAAGTGAGCTAAAAACTCACTTTCTTTTTTTGACCTAATAAGGAAGTTCCTTATAAGCTAACTTATTAATAATCTCTTTATGTTCTGGGTATTTATTATGTAATTGCTCTTGGGTAAATAATTCAAAGTCTTTAAAATCAAATCCAGGTGAAACCATACAGCCTACTAATGAAAAAGTATTTTCTTCCATAACTGATGAACCGAATATTGAATTTTTCGGTACTAAATATTGAGGAACTTCTCCATTTTCTAAATTAAGTCCTAATTTTATTTCTTCGTATTGACCATTCTCATGTATAACATGAACAGTTAATGAACTTCCTGCATGGAAATACCATAATTCGTCAGACTTTAATCTGTGAAAATGAGAAATATCATGTGATTGTAGCAAAAAATAGATACTAGTATAAAGCAATCTATGATCATCATAATTTACCGTTAATTCACGATCAGATATTTGCTCCTTTGATTGATAGGTAGATTTGTAATATCCCCCTTCTGGATGTGCTACTAGTCCAAGTTTAGAAATCCAATATTCTGGATTATTGTTAAACATTTTATCAATCCTTTCTATTACTTCTCCCATCATATTACCTTAATTTTTGTTAATTCTATGAAAAATATGTTGAAAATTTAAAAAAGGTGGTCTTATAAATTAATTGGTAGAATTTATTGAAAATGTACAGAATTTTCCCAATATACAATTTAATAGAAATAGATTACATTAAACTTATTAAATGAAAAAATATGGAGCGGAAGTTCGATGTTTAAAAAAGGGATCTTATATTTAGTGGCAATTTTTACGATTTCGGTCATTATTAACCAAACAATTTTGTCTAATGATGAAAAACCGAAAGTTAAATTTGAGCTAGCAGATAAAACAATTCCATATAAAATAGCAAATTATTCTTGGGGAAAATTATTAGATAAAGATCAATCAACAAATGGTACATATAAAAATATTCAAGAAGAAGTAGCTATTACAGCATTCGAAGGACAGTTTCTAAAGATATATTTTTCAGAACAACCCGAAAATGTGGAAATATTAGAGCACAGTGGGACTAAAAAAGCATACATTTATGACCACAATTTAAATAACTACGGAAGTTACTCATTCCAACTTGGATCTAAAAAAGGAGAAATAATTTATGAAGTAAAAGGTATCTGGAAGGGGAATAATTATTTTACTTATTTGATAAAGGTAAAAGTTATCTAAAAATAAAAGCATTACTTCAAAAAAGAAAGTAATGTTTTTTATTTCCACTAATTTTTAGTAACGATTAATTTCGAAAAAAAGTATAAATGAGGTATAATATTAAATGGTAAATGTTTGGCGAAAGTCAAATACATAGTAAATTAAACGTAGATTTAAAGTTGAAAGAGAGTGGAACAAGATGGGTCGTAAATGGAATAATATTAAAGAGAAGAAAGCTTCAAAAGATGCAAATACTAGTCGTATTTATGCAAAGTTTGGACGTGAAATATATGTAGCTGCGAAGCAAGGTGAGCCGGATCCAGAATCAAACCAAGCTTTAAAAGTTGTACTAGAGCGTGCGAAAACTTATAGTGTACCGAAACATATAGTTGATCGTGCGATTGAAAAAGCAAAAGGTGGTTCTGAAGAAAGTTTTGATGAGCTTCGTTACGAAGGTTTCGGACCAAATGGATCAATGGTAATTGTTGATGCACTTACTAATAATGTAAACCGTACAGCTGCAGAAGTTCGTGCTGCATTTAGTAAAAACGGTGGTAACCTTGGAGTAACAGGTTCAGTATCATATATGTTCGATGCAACGGCTGTAATTGGACTTGAGGGGAAGACTTCTGATGAAGTTCTTGAAATCTTAATGGAAGCAGATGTAGATGTTCGCGATATCTTAGAAGAAGACGACGCTGTAATTGTTTATGCTGATCAAGACCAATTCTATGCAATACAAGAAGCGTTTAAAAACGAAGGTATTACGGAGTTTACAGTAGCTGAATTAACAATGTTAGCGCAAAATGATGTAACTCTTCCAGAAGATGGTCTTGCAAAGTTCGAAAAAATGTTAGACGTTCTTGAAGATATAGAAGATGTTCAACGTGTTTACCACAATGTAGATTTAGGTGAATAGTAGCTTAGCAACAATAAATAGAATGAATTAAGATAAACGTGTTCATTTAGATGAATTAATTTTCATCTGTATGAACGCGTTTTTTGTTTTTTTTGATTAAGCATTTGGCCAGGATTACTCTTAGAATTTATTTAATCCATAATTGCCAAACAGGAAAATATGAATAGTACAGAGAATAGTATTGTTAGTCAATAATTGCTAAAGGATTTCGAATATTATATTCAATTTGAGGAGATCTATACAAATGGATAAATTATTAAAAAACGGGTACAAAGCATTTAAGTACGCGGCTCTTAGAATTGGTGTATTTTTGTTAGTTTTAGCAACTCCAGTAGGTATTTTAATGAGCTTTAATGCTAATGCTGACGAGCGACAAGAACAAGAAATAAATTATTATGAACAATCCGTTGGTGAGAAAGGATTGAAGTTAGAGGAGCAACGAAGAAATTCAGTCATACAAATTAAAAATAGCTCAACAGGCTTTGAAACCATTGCTAGCTGTGATGCGGACTCAAACTCGGAATGTGAATAAAATTATACTTAGAGTTGAGGTAATACATATTCTTGATTTTAATTATGGAGGAGTAAATTATGGAAGAGACGATTAATCAAAATAGCTTCACTCATAGGGAGCTTGCTGCTTCATGTTTTAATAAAGTGTGGGATTTACTTGAATTAGAAAATAGATCTCAAAGTGAAACAGAGGAAATGGTTCATTTATGTCATAGCTCATTTTGGCATTGGACAAAAGTAGAGAGCCATACACCAAGAAATATATCGATCGGATATTGGCAATTGTCACGAGTGTATGCTGTTATAGGGCAAGGGGAAACGGCTTTAGATTACGCAAAAAAATGTGTGAAGATTAGTTTAGAAGCAGAAGTAGAGCCATTCTACATAGCATATGCATATGAGGCTTTATCAAGAGCGTATGCAAAAATAAATCAGTCTACTGAAAGCTTAGCTGCTAAAACTAAAGCGTATGATTATGTAAAAGAAGTAAAGTTTGAAGAAAGTAAAGATATGTTGCTAAAAGATTTAGATACAATTTAATCGAATTTGTTTTAGTAATTAGGCTAGTTGATTTGGGAAGAAACTACAGATGACTTAAAAAGGAGAGCTCAAAGTCAGAGTACTTTTGAGTTCTCCTTTTTTGTATAAATTTTTTGGCGAAAATGCATAGATTAAAGGAAGGAAAAAAGATTAAATACATAAAAAAACCACAAGGAAAAAAATTATCACCTAGTGGATTTTCTTCATTTATAACGGTCTTTATTGAGAACGTTTTTTTAGATAACTTTTAAATCGTATATACTTGAAATGACCCATTTATTTTTTATTTTAACAAGATCCATTGTTACATTACATATATTTCTACCGTTTTTATATTTTCCTTCAGGCTTTATCCCGTCAACAAATGTTATTTCGTATTTTATATTTACCGTTGTTTTTTGATCTTTCTTATTTAAATGAATGACAGATAAATTATCACCGATGAATTTTGCATCAATTACGTTAGACATTATCTTAGTAAAGTAGTAAGAGTGATTGCTGATTTTTAATGAATCTATTACAACAGAGTTATAAATCTCAACATCTTTCCACTTTAAAGCTGTAATGTAGTTTCTTACAGAATTTTGAACATTTTGTTCAATTATGAATTCTGTAGATGCTTCATCGTCCAATCTCTTCTGTTTTTCTTTTTCAATAGATTGTTTTAATGTTAATATAATAATGATGGATATTCCAATAATTACCAAATATAAAATGAGTGGTTTTTTTGTCATATAGGACCTCTACGAGTATAAATTAATTTGGACGATTACTAGCTTGAATTTATTAAATTACTTGATGGCTTGAAAACTAGAAACAATGTTTAAATTATTTATAAAAATAAAAATGGCTTTAATCAAAAAAATCGCAAGATGTAATGATTACATCTTGCTTTAAAACTGGTTATTAAATGGGGGTGCATTTAAAAAATACTAATGAAGTTATTAGTCGTTAGTATCGTTTAATTGCTTGTACTAAAATCATATCATTCTGTTTGACTTTTTTGTATTGGGAAAATTTTTTGAATATAATTTGTCTGAAAAAAAACGAAAAAGTATATTAATGTGTCGGAAAATCTAATAAAATTTAATTATTAAGAGAAAATTAAAAATATTAATATAAGAAATTAATAGTTTCTAGTCATATAAATATCTATTTTAAATAAAGGTGAACAGGAGATTTTATTATGGATTATGGCATGATGATCTTTCATCATCGAAAAAAATTAGGATGGACCCAGGAGAAATTATGTGAAGGAATATGCTCTGTTTCACATTTAAGTAAAATTGAAAACGGTACAAAAGAGGCTGGTATAGAAACGATTGAATTGCTTTTAAAAAAGATGCGAGTTGAAATAGATGCAAATGATAGTATAGATGAAGTGACGGGTCAACTTAAACGATTATGGAATTCAATCGAACGAGCTGACTATGATTCTAGTAAAATACTGTTTGAAGAATTGATTGGTAAAGAGGAAAGTATAAATTATACTAATATATCAAATGATTTTTGTATTACAATTTGGAGATATTATATTTTTGTTGAAGATCTTAAAATGGCAAAGAAAAAATGGAAACAACTTGAGGTAAAAAAGAAGAAATTTTCCCAATATGAAACGATAAAATATTTGTTTACACTATCAATATATTACATAAAAGAAAAGAGATATAATGACTCTCTTCTAGTAATGGATGAAGTACAAGAAATTACGCCAAACCTCGAGATAGATTTCCAGGAATATTGCTTCTATAGAGCTTTAGTATATAGCTTTATTAATCAGACTTCCTTATCTATGTATTTTTGTAATAAAGCAATTCCTATTTTTCTACAAAATAATAATATTAAACGGATCCTTGATGCAAAAATGTTACTTTCACTTCAATTAATTAAGAGCAAGTTATTAGATCGAGCCGAGCAATTTCTAATTGAAATACTAGATTCTTCTGTCATATTAAGTGATAAAACAATACATATGAGTGCTTTACATAATTTAGGCTATTTATACTACCATTCTAATCAACATAAGAAAGCAATTAAATATTACCAAGAATATTTATCTAATATTCAAGAGGACACAGAAGAGTATTTTTTGGTCATTTCAAACATCGCGAATAATATGATGATTATAAATGATTACGAGACGGCTACTAAGTTGTTATGTAAGAATCTCTCTAAAATAAAGGATAAAAGTAGTGCATCCTTTATTCGAATGAAGGTTTTATTACTAGAAGCAAAAAAGGACGAAGCAAATTTAGTTACATATTTACGTGAAGTTGGCTTGCCATTATGGGCTCAAACCAATGATCATGAAAAATTAATTAAATACTATGATCTTGTTACAGAATACTATGAAAAACACGAATCGTTAGAAAAACAAAACATGTTATATAAAGAATACAATAGCACGCTATTAAAAATGATCGAAAGCAGGAAATAACATGATGAAAAGACTATTCAACATTATAACAATATTGTGTTTGTTCACTGTACTATCTATTAATTACGGTCCTAATTTAGTTTCTGATGGTTCGGAGACCTCAATTGTTTCAGATGATTTAGGAACACAACTTTATTCGGATGAAATTGATCAAAGTGAGTCTACAGATGATGGGTTCCAACCATATGATCGATCTAATCGTTCATATGCAGATGAGCCAATTCATCCTAAGGTAGAAAAATTATTATTTATTAGAACTAGATAAATCTATAAATAAGTATCATACATTTTGTGTGGTACTTTTTTTATTAGGAGGTTGGAATGCTGTGTCCTTTGAACAATGTTATAAAGTGTATAAAAGTATGAAGGATTTTAATAAAGGATGGTATATAGCTGGTGGATGGGCAATTGACCTTTTCATAGAAAAACAAACGAGAAATCACCATGATATTGAAATAGCCATTGCGCGTAAGGATCAACTATATCTTAAAGAATATTTACATAACTGGACGTTTAATAAAGTCATTAAAGGGGAATTATCAACTTGGGAGAATGAATATTTAGAGCTACCTACTCATGAAATACATGCCAAAAATGATAAGACAAAAGATGAATTAGAAGTTTTATTAAATGAAATCGAGTTAAATGATTGGAAGTTTAGAAGAGATGAATTGATTACTTGTAAGCTTGACAGATTTTATCGTGTTACAAATGAGGGGATTCCTTACTTGAATCCAGAAATAGTGCTTTTATATAAGGTTAGAAATACAAGAGAAAAAGATCATCAGGACTTTAAAAACGTGAAAGATTATTTGTCCTTTCACAGTAAAGCATGGTTACGTGAAGCAATCTTGATACATCAACCTAATCATGAGTGGCTTGAAGATTTAATATAAAAAGTTGTAGGAGTGAGCATAGATGGAAGTATTGATTAGACCAGTAGAAATAAATGATGCTAAGGCACTTCATCGCATATGCACCCAAGAAAATGTTTTTCCATATATGATATTTCTACCTAGTATGCGAGTAGACATGATGGAAAATAGAATTAGAAACTTACAAGCAAACGAATATGAATTTGTCGCAGAATGTAATGGAGATGTAGTAGGGTTAGTTGGTTTAGTGCAAAGAACAGGTCGCAGGTCTCATGTGGGAGATTTATTTATCGCAACTGATGGAAATCATCATAATAAAGGAATTGGAAAAGCATTGCTTACGAGAGTATTAGATTTGGCAGATCATTGGTTAATGTTAGAAAGAGTAGAGCTAGGAGTATTGGAGACAAATCCTAAGGCACAAGCGCTATATGAAAAGTTTGGGTTTAAAGTTGAAGGTGTTAAAAGAGGGAATATAAAAGCAAATGGGCAATTTGTTAATGAAATAATGATGTGCCGATTTAGGCCAGGTGGTCCGATTCAATAATAGTTAGTAATTGCATAAAATCAGTTTCGATTTGGGGAGTTAAACAGACTTAAATCAAAACGTATGATATGAGCTAATTCATTAGATGAGTGAAGTAAAAATGAAAAATATTTGTACATAAAATTGGACCGGGCAGTAATTACCCGGTCTTTCCTACTTTTAAGTAGTTTAGTATAGGCTATTCACTTCATTAGCAGCCCGTATACCAGACTCAATTGCACCTTGAATCCAAGCGTGGGACCTTGAAGTATGTTCACCTGCAAAGTGTAATCTGCCTTCAGGAAAAGAAATATAAGAATTCAGTTCTTCTTCTTGCCCCGGTTCAAAAAATGTAAAGGCACCAACAGAAAATGGATTTTGACTCCAGCTAAAGGACGTTCCAGTTACAAATTCAGAATAAACTTGGTTCCCCCAAATCTTAGACAAATCCCTTAAAGCATAATGAATACGCTCTTCTTCAGTTAAGGCACTCAATGTTAGCGCCTCATCTGCCCACGTATAGCTTGCCTTGACAACTGCTGGACCTGAGGTGCCAATTCCAGTACTAGGATAGAGTGAAAGTCTGGTAGGCAAATCGGTTGTAGACATACCACCGAATTGACCATATTTCTCCCAAAATCTACTTTTAAATTCAATTCCAATTTTTGTTGCAGACATGTAGTTTATTTCGCGAATTGCTTTTCGTTTGTAATAAGAAATCGAATGAAATGGTTCAATTTCCACAAATCTTAAGAGTGAAAATGGTATAGCTATAATGGCAAGGTCTGCGTTCATAATGTATTGGTTTGCAGTTGTATTGTCAGTTGTTTGGATTGTTAGGGAATTACCATTTTGAATAATTTTAGTCAGTTTATAATTTAATAGTATATTATCCTTTAATTGAGGAAGAAACGCTTTAGGTAAAAGATCCATTCCACCTGTTATTTCATAAAATTTCGTTGCCGATTTAAAAGTGACCTGTTCCCTCAATACTTCTAAAAAGGACATTCCCATAAATGCTTCAAAATCAAGGAGCACCCCAATCATATCAACTGCACCTACAGAAAAGTACGAATTTAAAAAAGAACCAAATGAAATATTACCATACCTTTTTTCGACTATTTCCCAATTAGTCGATTGATTTTGGTTAATAAAATTGATAAATGGCTGTAAAGCTTGGTCCAATAACACATCTGAAGTTTTTCCTTTTTCGTTTGGTGCTACTGGATAATTTAATATATCAGGATTGCTTTTATAGTTAGTTTGATTTGTTTTTATTCCATTTGCATAAATGATATCGTTTCGGGTTTCATTAATAAATTCATTTACTGGCAAATTGAATTTTCTAATATACTCTAAAGTTAAATGATGAACATTTGGGATTCGTAATGGACCAGCATTTAAATAGAGCCCATTACTAAACGGAGCACGTAAAGTATAAGCACGACCACCAATTCGATCATTTGCCTCAATAATTGTGACATGGTGTCCTGCATTCTTTAATAATGAAGCTGCGGTCAAACCAGCCATTCCAGCGCCTACGATAATTACTTTTTTTGAGGATTCAGTTTTTCTAAGGCCGTTTTGAATGATTGAAATCATTTGATCAGTTGTTAGTGGAGAACTTGTCATATATTCTCCTCCTTTACAATTCCTTCATTACATTTTATTCGCATTCAAGAGAACGTATGTAATTGATTTGAATTTGAAGGTATGACTAGTTTCAGTTGGAATTATAAATCATTTTATTAACAATTAAAGGAGAATACTGTCTAAAAATCTAATAATTATTAATGGATACCTCGTACTTTATTTACTTTCATACTTTGGTCGTAGACAGATTGATACTGCAGGATGTTATCTAGATTTTTTAATTTCCATAAAATGTGATTATTAGAAGTTTTTAATTGGAGGTTAAAAAATGAAAAAATTTATTATTTCTGCTTTATTAATGATTACCTCGGTATTCGTTCTTGCGAGTTGTTCAATTTTTAACAATGAAAAGGTAAAAGAAGAAACTGTTTCTATTCATAAAGATCAAGCTAAAAAATTGGATGTTAGTTTAGATTTAGGTGCTGGAATCATGAATGTTTCTAAAGGTACAAAAAATTGGGTAGACGGAACGATCGAATATAACAATAAATATTTTAATCCGAATGTATCATATAAGCTCAAAGATTCCACGGGAGAAATAAGAATAGATCAATCTAAAAAGCATTTTCCAAAAGTGAAAATTGGTAAATTAAAGAATGAATGGAATTTGAAGCTTTCGAATAAACTTCCGATTGATTTAGATGTTAATACTGGCGCATCAAAAACAAATCTTGATTTACGTGGACTGAATTTAAATGAATTAGAGATCGAGGCTGGAGTCGGGGAGCTTAATGTTAATTTAGGTGGAAACTGGAAAAAAAGCTTCGAAGCAAATATTGAAACAGGGGTTGGAAAAACGACCATCGTGTTACCTTCTGATGTGGGTGTAAAGATAAATTTAAGTAAGGGAATTGGCAAAACGAATGTAATCGATTTAATTTCAAAAGGAAATGGTGTTTATGTTAATGAAGCGTATGAAAACGCTGATGTTAAATTAACAATAAATGTAGATTTAGGTGTAGGAGAGGTAAACTTTAAAGTAGATTAATATAAAATCAATTTGAAAGTAATAGAAAAATAGTTTCATAAAAACTTTTATCTCTAAGGAGGAATTCAATGCTAAAAAATGCAGTTGAATCAGTTATTGATTGTATGGCATCAGGTAAGGGGATGTCTGATATACAAAGAATACAAACAGAACATCGTTTTAAATTAGTTGAGTTTTGGAATATAGAAAAGGGTAGTAAAGTATTAGAGATAGGCTGTGGTCAAGGAGATACGACGGCCGTTTTAGCATATATTGTCGGGGATAATGGATTTGTTCATGGAATCGATATTGGCCCACCAACATACGGCAGTCCAGTTTCATTAGGAGATTCAGCGGACTTCCTATTACAATCCAATTTAGGTAAACAACTAAAGATAGAATTTGAAATTGATATATTATCACCAACTGTTGATTTCCATGAAGATGAGTTTGATTATATTGTAATGTCTCACTGCTCATGGTACTTAAAATCACATGAAGAATTTACTGCAGTCTTAAAAAAGATTAAAAAATGGGGTAAAAAATTATGCTTTGCCGAATGGGATACAAGAATTAGCTCAATTGAGCAGTACCCGCATTTACTATCTATTTTAATTCAAGCTCAGTATGAGTCATTAAAACAAAACAGTGAATCAAATATTCGCACCCTTTTTACTCCAAATGATATGAAAAATATTTGTAAAGCTTCAGGGTGGAACATAATGAATGAAACATCTATATTCTCTCCAAAATTACAGGATGCTAGATGGGAGATTAATAAGACTTTGGCGGATATCGATATTGAACTCAATAATTTTGAAAATATGCCTAGTAAATTAAATGGACTAATTCGATCAGAAGTAAAAATGCTAGAAGAGTCTATTACTTCCAATGAAATCAAACCTTTATCGATATTTGCATTTGTAGCGGAATAAAACTTTAAAATCAAAAATGAAAAAGCATCTAGATTCTAGATGCTTTTTTTACTATTGAGGATGATAATTCCTTTGATAAATGTATGGATAGCTTGGATAGTAATATGGAAACAAGTATATTGATACAACGGAAGAAAGTGGGACAGTGACCTTTTTATATATTCGGTATCTAGGGAGAAAAGTTTCGCCGCTGTTTTGTCTTACTTCAAAAAAACGCGATTCCGGTGCGGCGAGGTCTTCAGGGACGAGTAATTCCGCGCTACTCGAATTGTTATCTAATAAAATTCCTTCTAATAAAGCTCTTTCAGAAGTTTGAAACACTACATGGCATAGTTTATATTTTTTGCATTTATCTTGCATATTTCGAATATGTGGGTGTTCCATGAAATCCCTCCCATTTGTACTCATTACTAAATGTATGATTTCAGATAAAGGACTAGAATATTGTCCAAACTAATTAATGATAAGAACAATGAAAAAAAAGAACAAGATGTTTCCAAGATGTAAATTTTTTGCATTTAAAGTAAAAACGTTTAGTAATTCAGTACCGAGCAATCTATAATTTTTCTAAGGAAATATTAAAAATCCAAAAATAAAGTTTAAGTAAATAAAACTAAAAACATAAATTATGAATTTAGGTGAGGTAATTGCAAGGGAAAGTATTAATTGTAGATGATGAAAAAAGTATTGTAGATCCATTAACTTACGCATTTCGTAGAGAAGGGTTTATCGTAGAAAACGCATTTAATGGAAAAGAAGCATTAGATAAGATTCCAGATTTTAAACCAGATATTTTAATATCGGATATTATGATGCCTGTAATGAACGGTTTAGACTTATGTAAACAAATTGGAAATAAAGAAGGACTTGGCATTATTTTACTTACAGCTAAGGATGATATTATTGATCGAGTTTTAGGATTAGAGTTTGGAGCCGATGATTATATAACAAAACCGTTTGATATTAGGGAATTACTTGCTAGAACTAGATCTTTACTACGAAGATTAAAAAAACAATCAACACCTGATGAAAAAAAGAGCATTTCAATTAATAAGCTTCAAGTAATTCCTGCTCAAAGAAAAGTGACTGTTGATGGAAGCAATATAGAACTAACACCTAAAGAATTCGACCTTCTTGTTTTATTAATTTCAAATATGGATCGAATTTTTAGCAGAGATGAATTATTAGATTTAGTATGGGGAATGGAGTATATCGGTGGAACGAGAACTGTCGATATTCATATCCAACGTTTACGTAAAAAGCTTGGTAATTCTTATCAACATTTAATTCAAACTGTTTTTGGAGTTGGATATAAGATATCTAGTGAAACTAAATGAAACTAAGTATTAAAGTTAAATCGAGCTTGTTTTTAGCTATGCTATTAATTGGAACTGTCATTGTCTTAAGTATATTAGTCTTACAGGGGATAAAACAAAATCAGCAAAAACAAACTGAAGAAACACTTGCTAGGCAAAGTAAATTAGCAAATGTATATGTAAAGCAAGTTTATTTAAGTCAAACAACAGAAAATCCTCAAGATTTTTTTAAACAATATGGTCGGGAAATTGCTAGACAGATTGGGATTATTAGTAGTCTTCATGTGACAATTTTTAATATGTCTGGAAAAGTTGTAGGAGATTCTCTTCCATTAGAATCTACAAGAAATGTAAGGGATACATTAAGTTATGCGTTAAAAGGTAAGATTGCATATCAGGAGAGCGGTGATACATTATCTTATTTTGCACCAATTTATAATGCGAATCATCAAATTGGGGTAGTTCAGTTTGATTATTCATTAATTAATAGTAAGAAGTTTTATGATAATACAATTAAACTCTTTATTAAAATTGGTTTAATAACTACAATTCTTAGTTTTATCATTGGATATTTCTTTTTTAATTCTCTTGTTATGAGTATTTTAAAACTTAGAAAAGTAACGGAGGAAATCCAATTAGGAAACTATCCAGACCGTTCTACTTTAAGTCGAAAAGATGAATTGGGTTATTTAAGCCAAGCAATTTTCTACATGAGTAATGAAATTCAAAATAATATAAAAGGCATTCAACAAGAAAAGGAAAATCTGCAATTAGCTGTTGAAAAGCTTAAAGTTTTAGAAAAACAACAAAAGCAATTTATTGGATCGATTACACATGAGTTTAAAACCCCACTGACCGTAATTAGGGCTTATATTGATTTATTAGACATGTATTCAGATGATCCAAAATTATTAGAAGAAGCAATTAGTACAATAGGTAAAGAATCACTTCGTCTTTACGATATGGTTGAAAAAATATTAAAGCTAGCAGAGCTTGAAAAATATGACTTTGAAATTGTAAAAGAAAAAATTGATGTTTATTCCCTTTTAGAAGATCTCTGTTTAAGAATGAAAGGGAAAATGACTAAGTTTGGTTTATCTATCCGTACAAATTTTGAACACGCAACGATTCTTATTGATAAAGAAAGCTTTACATTAATCATTATGAATTTATTAGATAATGCCATTAAATATAATAAAACAAATGGTGAGATATACGTTTCGAATAAGATTGAAAATAATCGTTTAGTTATGAATATATCAGATACGGGTATTGGTATTTCTTCGGAATTAGTGGATAAAATATTTGAACCATTTTTTACTGTAAATAAAGATCGTTCTCGCCAATCAGGAGGATCTGGTTTAGGGCTTGCTTTAACAAAGGATTTAATTGAAAAGCAAAATGGTACGATTCGTGTTGAATCGAAAGAAGGTAGCGGATCAAATTTTATCATTACATTTCCGTTAGCGGAGTAAAAGTTTACAAATTTGAAACATGATATGTCAAAAATAGAAACATTCTAAACGTATCATAAAATTTGTACGAATGTAGGAAGGTGATGTGATGTATAAAAAGTACATGATTAAAGTATTTTTTCTAGTTAGTACAATACTATTAATATCTGGATGTCAAAGTCAAAATGAAGATATAGTAATTGAAAAAAAACATAAAAAGATTACTGTATTAACAGGAAATGAAGAGGTTGTAACAAACGAGTTAGCCCTTGAGAAAATAGATCGTTATGAGGGTATTCGCGGGACGGATTGGTTGGATGATCATACAATTTTAACTGAGCAAAAAAATACGAAATTACCAAAATCAGTAATGACAGATAATGGTGATTATACTTATCATATTAATTTATTCTCATATGATCTAAACACAAACAAATCAAAAGTATTAGCAAGTGAGGAGCATGATCAAGTAGGTGCCGTTATTTCACCTGATAAAAAGCATATTTTTTATAAGCAAACAGAGGATGGAAATTCTGGTACAGGATTTATTATAAATTCTGAAGGAACTGGGAAGGTTAAAGTGTCAGAGCCGGATACCATCTATGCATTTGCGACAGAAGGACGATGGATCGACAATCAGACTATCATTTATTCAACAATATTTCAGCAAATGTATTCAGCTGATTTAGATGGACAAGTAAAAAAGATTGATGCGAACTCTGATAAAGTTAATTTAATAAGGAAAAAATACAACGAGCAAAAAGTTGAATGGGTTATCCCATCACTAGATCAAAAGCAATTCGCTATTGTTAGAAAAATTACTCCAACCAAAAGAGAGTTGTTTATTACCGATGAAAATGGAAGAAAAACTGTATCGTTAGCTACTGGAACTCAAATTTTCGGTGCAGGTTGGTCGCCAAACTACAAAACATTAGCTTTTTCTGTAATTTCAGAAGATAAGGGAGAAAGAGGATTATTCGTGATCGATGTCAAATCTAGAAAGATAACACAATTATCGACTGATTTAGACGAGATTGCTGGGCCAATTACTTGGAGTCCATCCGGTAAAAAAATATTGGTTTCTAAAGTGATGTTAAAAGATAATCTAAATGAATTTGTGACTTATGTATTAACGTTGAAAAATTAAGAAACGAAATAGTTTCTCATATAGAAAGTGAGAGAAAAACTCACTTTCTCTTTTTTCACTTTAGGAAAGTATAATTTGGCAGCAAGGAGTCATACTCTACGTGGTGACCAATGTTAGGAATAAAGTATAAGTGCTACTACGCCTCTGCCTTCGCTTATGCCCGGTCAGTCGACGAGTTTTCTATATGAGTATTTTGAGCGATTTTATGTAATATCTTTGTCTAAATGTAGTAGGTGAGGCTCAGGTATCCATACTAAAAAGAAATAGATTTTTTTATTGAACTAATAATCGAAAATATATTTCTAGCAAAGATATAAAAAGGAGAAATAAAAACATATGAGGAGTCGGAAGGATAAAAATACTGAAAAAAGAAATAGTAAAAAAATAGTAATATGGTTTATGATATTAGTTCTATTTGGATGTATATCAGGATTTAGTTATTTTGTTTATAAGAAAGTTTATGAAGAAAGCAATTTAGTAAAACATGAGACTGAAAATAAAGTAGTAGACAAACCAAAATCGATTAAGAAGCCAGCTATAAAGCCACCAGTTCAAAAGCCAGAAAATAACAATACGGCAAAACCAAAAAACTTAGAAACGACTATAAAAATTAGTGCAGCTGGAGATTTTACACTTGGATCAGATGAGGATTTTCAATATATTAATTCTTTTCCAGCAGAAGCAAATAAAAATGGATTAGCTTATTTTACAAAAGGACTAAATAATATCTTTAAACAAGATGATTTATCAACTGTTAATTTAGAAACGACGTTAACGAATTCAAAAATAAGAGCATCTAAAACATTTCGTTTTAAAGGTAATCCTTCTTATGCCAAAATATTAACTTTAAGTGGTATTGAAGCGGTCAATGTAGCAAATAACCATAGTCATGATTATATGCAAAAAGGTTTTGAAGATACGATTAACAATTTAAAAAAAGAAAAAATAGGTTATTTTGGTTATAACGACCAATATGTAACAACGATTAAAGGGATTAAAGTTGCTGCACTAGGCTATGAAGGCTGGAATGATTCACCTGACTTAAGGATTAAAATTAATAATGATATACAAAATTTAAGAAAAAGTGGTGTCAAAATTATTCTAATCCATTTCCATTGGGGAATCGAACGAGACTACGTACCGAATAGTACTCAAAAGAATTTAGCTCATTATGCAATCGACCATGGAGCGGATTTAATAGTTGGCCATCACCCACATGTTGTTCAAGGAATTGAAGAGTATAAAGGGAAGTTTATTGTGTATAGTTTAGGGAATTTTATGTTCGGTGGTAATAAAAATCCAAAAGATAAAGATACATTTGTTTTCCAACAAACTTTTCATCTAAATAATGGGATACTTACAAATCAAAAAGAAATAAGAATTGTTCCATTTTCAATTTCTTCAGTATCTAGCCGAAATAATTATCAACCATTATTTTTAAAAGGCCCTGAAGAACAAAGAGTTAAGAAAAAAATAATTTATGTTTCAAATAAGATATACGGATCCAATTGGACTCAATATGAAAAATAAATGAGAGCAATCCTTAAAAGGGTTGCTTTTTGTATGTTGAAATATAAAATGGTCAAACGTATATTAAGAGAATCTTATTGATAATATAATTCATTTTATTTGATCTATTTATGATTTTAAATGTTAATTTGTTTGAGCAGTTTTATAATATCAACAAACTCTAGTAATTGTTTATTTTAGAAGTTAAAAATATTTAATTGCTAAATTTTAGATAAACAAGTTCAAATGATTATTATTATAAGTTGATGTTCTTACTTAATTAATCTACATACTGATTAACTAGCTGTTATGCTACTCTAAGTAAAGGATATTAAAGTAGGTTTTTAGTGTAACCATTTTTGTTGAATAAGTTGATTGGAACGGAGGGTTGTTCGACTCCTATGGGAAATGCGGGAAGGCTGAGACCCCACAGGAACGAACGTGACGAGGAGGCTCAGGTCTCGCCCCATGGAAAGCGANNCTACTCCTTTTACGAAAATTTGATAATTAATTGACTAGGCTATTTTTCAATAGCGTAAGCAATCCGATAAAAGATTGTTTTTTTAGTAAACCATGATTTTTCAGATCAAAAGTTATAGGTAAAAGTTCTTATTTAAAATGATAATGCTATTTTTTGGAAGGAATTTATTCTTTTATAACGAATCAAAAGAATAACCTAATAGTAAGTTGATTGCCAAATAAAATTTAGGAGGAATAAGAAATGAATCTACAGTTTATTGAATTCCTTAGTATTATTTTCGTATCCTTGATTTTATCTGTGTGGGTAGAGGTTAAAATGCAAAATAAAACACACAATGTATTAGCTACAATGTCAATTGCATTTAATATTAACCTATTCATCCTAGGCATTGCGAGTATTTGGTGGATCCTTCATGCTAGTGATAACGCAAGTATAATTTTAGGTATTCAATTATTATTAGCAGCATTTTTCGGAATTTTATTAATTAATATCGGAGTATTCTTTTTTGTTAGAAATAGAGTAGTTTCGTAAATTTATTATGCTCGATCAGGTTGTTTAGTTTTACATAGACCTTAATTTAAATCAAGCATTACTCTATTTTAAAAGAGTAATGCTTTTTAATTTTACAGCATTAACAAGTAGAAAATAAGGAGAAATCATGAAATTATACATTAGAAAAATGACAGAGTCTTACGCTACTGAAATTCTTAATTGGAATTATGCCCCACCTTACGATTTTTATAATAATGAATTAAGCAAAGAAGGACTAGATGAACTAGTAAATAATGAGTATTTAGCAGTAATTGATCAAGATGAGAACTTAATTGGCTTTTATTGTATTGGTCAGTCAGCTCAAGTACCAAAAGGCAACGAGTTTGGCGTTTATGAAAAAAGGATGGTTGATATTGGATTAGGAGTTAGACCAGATTTAACAGGGAAAGGATTTGGGAGTGAATTTTTCAAGTTTATTCTTGAAAGAATTCATGAAACGACTAATCTTTTTACACTGAGATTAACAGTTGCTAAGTTTAATAAAAGAGCAATTCGACTTTATGAAAATTTTGGATTTAAAGCGGAAAATGAGTTTTGTACTGAGCGTGCTGAATTTATAACAATGATTAGTGGAAACTAAATATTCCCCAGACTTTAATAAATTGTCTGGGGAATAAAGCTTAGCTCATAAACTCACTTACTATTAAATCATAACGGTATGGTGTGACTTCTTCATTAAATGTAAACACAGTATCTGCTTCATCTTTATTTGTTACAAGTTCACCCCTGGCAACAGCATGTAACTCTAATAGTTCATAAAGAGAAATACTATTCTTTTCAGTCATAGCTTCAGTTAGTATTGCTAAACTATTCGAATTACTTTTTGCGTTGTTATAGTACTCTAGATTGTCTTGTAAACCTAAATCACACCAGATAATTTTCTGTTCGAAAGTGTCAAAAATTAGTGGAATACATATTTTTTGATCATTTGCTAGATCGAAGCGATCCATTACAGTACTAGGCTCAAAAACCTTACCGGACTTGAAATCGTCTCTTAGCATCCATCCAGCAAAACAACTAGGTAAATTACAAAATGAATGATCTGAAAAACTATTTACACTTAATACAACATAACGAATCCCATTATTTTTAAGTGTAGGAATATGGCAGTCTATGAACTCACTAGCCCCTTTAGGAGCACTTGTGAAATCACCACTGTGATAACATTTAAACTGTTGATTTCTTAGCTCATAGTAAGAGATATCACTTATATAATTAAAATTATCATCGTAAAATACTGCACTTAAATCAATATCGACAGTTCCTGTATGTACTCCATCTACATCGCCTTCTTTCCAATAAAGAAAGAATCTAATAATATCACCTTCACCAATCGGAACATTTGAACCTCGAGGGATTGTTCTAAGTGACTTACTTGCCGAGCGCAATCCATTAGGTAATGTAAAGTTACGATAGGATTCATCGATCCATACTTTGCCAAGAGATTCTTTAACAGAAAAACGTTCGGACAAAGTTTTTTTAACAATATTTAAAACAACATCGATTATAACTTCACTAAGTTTTATTATTTTATTTTCAATTGCATAGAGTTTCGCAACATTTCCTTTTGGAAAAAAGGTGCGAATTCTTCTCTCATCATTCCGTTTATTATAATGATTCCAAAGACTCAATAGAACCGGAGTTGAAACATCCTTACAAACGATTGAAAACTGTGAAACAATATATCGCTGATCATTTTCTTCAGTAAATGAACGTAAAACAAAATCTAGTTTTCTAGCAAACTCACCAGGACGTTTTATTAATTCATTAGTTAATTTAGTGAGATTCTTTTCACTTATGTATTTAGTGATTTTACTTTGGTATGTACTTATTTGCTTTTCGTTTCTAAGGATATTGAATAAATTTGCAGTGTGCGGAAAACGCTTCGAGTATTCACCAGGATGTAGTTTTTCTCCAACTCTTATCCATACGTTGCGTCTTTTAACCATTTCTTCAATTGCATGAGGGATTTCATTTAATAATGAAAGTAAGAATTTGCGCTCTTTTCTACTAAATGATTTAAATTTAGTATTCATGCTTAACGATGGATCACCATCACTTAATGCAACACAAAAGCGTAATATATCTGTTGCCGTTTTTAAATAATTTGCGATTTCATTTTCGCTTATTTTTTTTGATTGATACAATAGTTTTAGGACAATAACCATTTTTTCTTTTGATAAAAATAGTTCTGGTAATAAATTTTGTGGTTTATTTTGAGCTAAGAGTACAAATTCAATATCTTCAATGTCCTGGGATTTAAAAGAACCAGTACTGTCAATTAATCTTTTAATAATTAGAATTAAATCATCTTGTTTTGCAAGTTTAATTATCTTTAGCTCTTTTTTATTTCTAAGTGGTGGTCGTTTTTGAATTAAGGTAAGAGGCTGAACATCAAAAATATAATACAACAAGCTATTTATATAAATTTCAGCTTCATCAATTTTCATTACGTCATTAGGAAAGTTTTTGTAAAAAGGAATATGGTCAACATTATAGCCTAATTCATTAGCAATAGTTTCCCTGAAATCTATAAACCAAGCTATAAATTCTTGATCGTTCCATGTTTGTAAAATTTCAATAAGCTCAAGTGAAAAAGTATAACTGAACGCTTCAAGTTGTTTCAAGGCTGTTGCAAGTAATGGTTTTGGGAGGTTGTTTTCTTGTTTTTCGATATAGAGGGAATTTTTTCTTCGGAAAAGGATGTTTGTTTGATTCATGTATTGCCTCCAAATTTTATAATAAAAAAAACGAGGAAATTATTGAATCTAGAAAAAGTACTTAGAGTACAAACCTAATAGAAGGAAGATTCAATATAGCCTCGTAACCTTATCAATTCTGATAAGGAATACAGGAAAGAGACCCGCTAGATAAATTCTAAATTTGAGTGTAGAAGGAAGCTAAAGTCATAGCCTGTTATATTAGTTTAGTATGTATGAAAGCGTTTTGCAACAAATAACATATTCTTGTTGTTTAAGGAAAATTCATAATGTAAGGGAGTTTTTCGATTTATAATAATTTAATAACTTAAGGAAAAAATAAGTACGTAAAATTTGATTGACATGAAACCAAATGGTTGTATATAATTTCAAACATAACCAAAAGGTTTTATATTAACTAGAAAGAAGGATTGAAATGGGCGTACAAAACCAAGTTGAAGATATTAAACAAACTCTAATATATAATGCACCTATTCAAAAAGTCTGGGAGGTCGTCTCAACATCGGAAGGTATATCTGCATGGTTCATGCCAAATGACTTTAAACCAGTCGTAGGTCACGAGTTTCATTTACAAGGTCCATTTGGTCCATCACCTTGTAAAGTTTTAGAAATTGATGAACCAAATCGAGTATCGTTTACTTGGGATGTTGATGGATGGGTAGTTTCATTTAATTTAAAAGATTTAGGGGATCAAACTGAATTTACGTTAATCCATAGTGGATGGAAAACTGCTGATGAAATTCTTCCAAAACCAAACCAAAAAAGTGGTATAGTACGTGACAATATGAATGGTGGTTGGGCTGGTATTGTTCAGAAGCTTAAAAAGGTTGTTGAAAACTAGTGACCAGTTCTGCACAAAAATATGACGTATTTCAGGCGATAGCCGATCCTACTAGAAGAGAAGTACTTAAATTATTAGCTAATAATGAATTGCCCATTTCAGAGATATCAAGTAATTTTCCAATGAGTCGAACAGCAATTGCAAAACATCTCCATATCCTTTCTGAAGCTGAATTAATTAGTGGAAGAAAAGTTGGCAGAGAAAGAAGATACAAACTACAACCAGAAGCATTTTTAGAGATTAAACAATGGTTATCATATTATGAGCAATTTTGGGCAAATAAATTATCTATCCTTCAGCATCTAGTTGAAAATAACGAAGACCAAAGTATAAAACTAGTTAAATCAAATATAGAAAATAATGAAGAATAATAAAAAACGAATCTTTAGGTGGATTTGTTTTTTTTCAGAGTGTTGAAA
>NZ_NUQC01000038.1:0-18710 GCF_002585125.1 Bacillus sp. AFS029533
TTAGGCTGATGTTTTTTTGTTTATTATGTAGTTAAAAAACGATGAATTAAATAAGGAATTTTTTGTTCCGTTGTTGTTAAAAATTGGTTTATCAAAGGATAATCATCAGTAGAATAAGTCTGTAAAAGTTCACACCACCAGTCAGTTTCATAGCGACAAATCATACTCAAGTTATATAAAAGTAGATAGTGGTAAAGAATTTCAGGTAATAATAAAAGCGCTTCCTTTTGTGATTTTATAAAATAACTTTGATTTAATATATTAAAATAAAATGGCGCTTTATTTAAAATTTTATCAGGAAAATTTGACTTAATTTTAATTTGCTTTTGATTCTGTTCAACAATTACAATATCTATTGAAGCTTGCTTTGATTGAAGAAATGAAATAAAACGTTCTGAAGTAAAATGATAGGATGACAAAATTTGTTCAGGTAAAGTAATTACATCATGATCAACAGTAGTTGGGAAAAATAAATTTCCTTTTTTGGTAATTTTAAGGATTTTATTTAATTCTGGTATTGATTGTAAAAGCTGAAGCATTGTAAATTTTTCGTTTTCTAAATTATTAAGATTAAATAATACTTTAGAAGCATGAGTAAATAATCCATTTTTTTGGATTTTAACTTCGTCATCAATAAAAGAATATCCTACTTTTTTTATTTTTCTTGAGGTAACACCATGAGCCAGAATTGCAGTGGTACTCGGGTAATCAGGATCTACGGTAAGTATGCAAGCCTTTAATAATTGTACTAGCCCATAAAACAGTAATGTAGGTTTTACATTAATTTGAGAATTTTGAGCTGCATGAAAATAACTTTTTCCATGCTCAATATAATATAAAAATGGATAAGCATTACGAAAAGCCTTTGTTTTTTGTTCCTTGGAATTAGTACGTTCATATTTTGTTTGAAGATAGTTTTTTGAATATTGCGCAGAGCTAAAATAACATAGCTCATCCCATACATTACTATACGAGTATAACATAAGAGGGGAACTCCTTATTAACTGAATATTTAAACATAATTTGACTTCCTTGACAGTGTTTTATCCTATTGTTAATCTACTAATAATATTTATACGTGTATAGGGGGGCTTTTTTATGTGGGAATCAAAATTCGTAAAAGAAGGACTTACTTTTGATGATGTTTTACTAGTTCCAGCGAAATCTGAAGTACTTCCAAATCAAGTTGATGTAAGTGTGAGATTAACTGAGAAAATTCAATTAAATATTCCATTAATCAGCGCAGGAATGGATACAGTTACAGAAGCAGATATGGCTATTGCAATGGCTAGACAAGGTGGATTAGGTATCATCCACAAAAATATGTCAATTGAAGAGCAAGCTGAACAGGTAGACAAAGTAAAGCGTTCTGAAAGTGGTGTAATTGATGATCCATTCTTCTTAACACCATCTCATAAAGTTGCAGACGCTGAATATTTAATGGGTAAATATCGTATTTCAGGTGTTCCGATCGTAAACGATACAGAGAATAGAAAATTAGTAGGTATTTTAACAAATCGTGATTTACGTTTTATTCAAGATTATTCAATTGTTATTTCAGATGTTATGACAAAAGAAGATCTAGTAACAGCTCCTGTTGGAACTACACTTGCAGAAGCAGAAAAAATTCTTCAAAAACATAAAATTGAAAAGCTACCCCTAGTTAATGAAGACGGTACTTTAAAGGGCCTAATTACAATTAAGGATATTGAAAAAGTAATTGAGTTTCCAAACTCAGCGAAAGATCAACAAGGACGATTACTTGTAGGTGCAGCTGTAGGAGTAACAAAAGATGCACTTCAAAGAGTAGAGTTTTTAGTGAAAGCTAACGTCGATGTAATTGTAATTGATACAGCACATGGTCACTCTAAAGGCGTTATTGAAAAAGTAAAAGAAATTAGAAGTAGATTCCCAGAACTAGCAATAATCGCTGGTAACGTTGCAACAGGTGAAGCAACTAAAGAACTTATTGAAGCTGGAGCAGATATCGTAAAAGTTGGTATTGGACCAGGTTCGATCTGTACTACTCGAGTTGTTGCTGGTGTAGGTGTTCCTCAACTAACTGCAGTTTATGACTGTGCTTCTGTTGCTAGAGAATACGGAGTTCCTATTATTGCCGATGGTGGTATTAAGTACTCTGGAGATATCGTTAAAGCTCTTGCAGCTGGTGGGCATGTAGTTATGTTAGGAAGCATGTTTGCTGGTGTACAAGAAAGTCCTGGCGAAACAGAAATCTTCCAAGGTAGACAATTTAAAGTTTATCGTGGTATGGGTTCTGTTGGAGCAATGGAAAGAGGAAGTAAAGATCGTTATTTCCAAGAAGGTAATAAAAAACTAGTTCCTGAAGGTATTGAAGGACGTGTTCCATATAAAGGCCCATTAGCTGATACAGTTCACCAATTAATCGGTGGAATTAGAGCTGGTATGGGTTACTGTGGTACTGCTACATTAAATGAACTAAGAGATAACGCACAGTTTATTCGTATGTCTGGTGCTGGATTACGTGAAAGTCATCCACACGATGTTCATATTACAAAAGAAGCACCAAATTACTCACTATAATAATTTAAGCAATCTACCTAGGGCAATTACAAGAAATTGTAGTTGCCTATTTTTTGGGAAATAATTGTGTTAAAATGAACAAGTGAAATTAATGGTTGGAGGTAAGACAGTGATTGGAAAGAAAATACTAACAAAATTGATCGTAATAGCATTAGCGATTACGATAATTATCCCAATGAATTTACGACCAGCTGCTGCAGAGGACGTTTTAGATATTAAAGCTAAAGCTGCGATTTTGGTTGATGCAAATTCAGGGAAAATATTATATGAAAAAAATTCAAAAGCTCCATTACCGATTGCAAGTATGTCTAAAATGATGACAGAGTATCTAGTTAATGAAGCAGTAAAAAATGGCAAAATATCATGGGATGATAAAGTAACTGTTTCTGATTATGCTCATAAAATCTCTCAAAACACTGGATTATCTAACGTACCACTTGAATTAGGTGGTCAATACACAGTAAAAGAACTTTATGAAGCAGCTGCTATTTATTCAGCAAATGGTGCGACAATTGCACTAGCAGAAAAAATTGGTGGGTCAGAGAAAAACTTCGTCCAATTAATGAACGATAAAGCAAAGAAACTAGGCCTAGGAGACGTTAAATTTGTTAATGCTACTGGTTTAGTAAATAAAGACTTACAAGGGATGCAACCAGAGGGAACTTCCCTTACTGATGAAAATATTATGTCAGCAAACGGTGTTGCAAAATTAGCCTATAATCTAATTAAAACATATCCTGAAGTACTTCAAACTTCTTCAATTCCAAAGAAAACATTCCAAGAAGGTGGAAAGTATCCTGTAAAAATGGATAACTGGAACTGGATGTTACCAGGGTTAGTATTTCAGTACCCAGGTATGGATGGATTAAAAACAGGTTCAACAGATTCAGCTGGATTCTGTTTTACTGGAACTGCTAAAAGAGATGGTCAACGTTATATTACAGTTGTAATGGGGGCAAATTCTTATAACTCAAGATTTAGTGAAACGGCTAAATTAATGGATTACGGTTTCAGTAACTTCGAAAAAGTTACATTGGTATCAAAAGGTCAAACTGTAAAAGGTAATAAAACAGTTAAAGTAGTTAAAGGTAAAGATAAAGAAGTAAAAGTAGTAGCGAAAGACGACGTTACTTTAGCTATAAAACGCGGTGAAGCTAAAAATTATAAAGCAACTGTCCAATTGTCAGGTAAGTCAATCGATAAGAATGGCAATATTAAAGCTCCAATTAAAAAAGGAACAAAGGTTGGACAAATTGTGGTTAAATCTTCAAAGAATGAAGATTTAGGATTTATCAATACTAATAATCAATCGTACGATTTAGTAGTCGATAAAAGTGTTGATAAAGCAAATTGGTTAGTTCTATCATTCAGAGGAATTGGATCATTTTTCGGGAATTTATGGGATAGCATCGTAGGCGGAATTGGTGGTTTATTTAAATAAATTTCTATATAAGTATATCAGTAATTGTTAAGTTGTCATTTTTTCAGTAAAATAAAAGTAAGGTAACTTTAACTAGGGGATAAGAAATACTAAAATGTTACCAAGTAAGCTTTAATAATGGAGGGGCATAACAATGAATTTAACAGGAACAGAACGTGTAAAACGCGGCATGGCAGAAATGCAAAAAGGCGGCGTTATTATGGACGTAGTAAATGCTGAGCAAGCTAAAATAGCGGAAGCTGCTGGTGCAGTAGCAGTAATGGCATTAGAAAAGGTACCATCTGATATTCGTGCAGCTGGTGGAGTAGCTCGTATGGCTGATACAAGTATTACTGAGGAAATTCTTAACGCTGTTAGTATTCCTGTAATGGCTAAAGCTCGTATTGGACATATCGTTGAAGCGCGTGTTTTAGAAGCAATGGGAGTAGATTACATCGATGAGAGTGAAGTATTATCTCCAGCAGATGATATCTTCCATATTAATAAATCAGATTACACTGTTCCATTCGTTTGTGGTTGCCGTAACTTAGGTGAAGCACTTCGTCGTATTGGTGAAGGCGCATCTATGCTACGTACAAAAGGTGAGCCTGGTACTGGAAACATTGTAGAAGCAGTACGTCACTTACGCCAAATCAATGGTGAAATCCGTAAAGTAGTTGGTTTATCTCGTGATGAATTAATGGTTGAAGCTAAAAACCTTGGCGCTCCATTCGAATTATTACTTCAAATTAAAGAACTTGGTCGTTTACCAGTTGTTAACTTTGCAGCTGGTGGAGTAGCAACTCCTGCTGATGCAGCTCTAATGATGGAATTAGGCGCTGATGGTGTATTCGTAGGATCTGGTATCTTTAAATCAGAAAACCCTGAGAAATTTGCTCGTGCGATTGTACAAGCTACTACTCACTATCAAGATTATGAATTAATCGCTAACCTTTCTAAAAACTTAGGTCCTGCTATGAAAGGTATCGACATGAGACAACTTGCTGCAGCAGATCGTATGCAAGATCGTAGCATTTAAGTTGGTGAATTTATGAAAATAGGTGTATTAGCATTACAAGGTGCAGTTCAAGAACATATAAATGCAATTAAAGCATGTGGTGCTGAAGCTGTTATCGTAAAACGTGTAGAACATTTAGATGGACTTGATGGTATCGTATTACCTGGTGGAGAGAGCACGGCAATGCGTAAGTTGCTTGATCATGTCGGGTTATTAGAACCTTTAAAAGAGAAAATCGAAAATGGTTTACCAGCATTCGGTACATGTGCAGGTATGATCTTACTTTCAAAAGAGATTGCAAATGATGACACGGTGCATCTAGGGGTTATGGATATGGTAGCTGAACGTAATGCCTATGGTAGACAAGTGGATAGTTTTGAAATAAACATCCCAATTAAAGGTGTTTGTGAAGACTACCCAGCTGTATTTATCAGAGCACCATTTATACGTTCCGTATCAGGTGATGCAGAGGTTATTGCAGAACATGATGGTAATATTGTAGCAGTTAGACAAAATCACATGTTAGCAGCATCTTTCCATCCCGAATTAACGAATGATTACCGTTTTATGAATTACTTTGTAGAGATGGTTAAGGAAAAAAGTGCAAATTTAAGTATGTAACTATTGAAAAAAGTAAAAGCTTATAGTAAATTATTATATAATTTAAATTGTCTAAAGCGATGAAAGAAAATAGTAGCAAGTTCTAAATTTATAGAGAGTCGGTGGTTGGTGAAAACCGATAATGAAGACTTGTGAATCCATTCTTGAGCGGGTTACGGAATGCTGTAAGGCTAGTAAGTAACCCCGGTACTATAGTCCGTTAACTATACTAAGGTGGAAGAATTACTTATTAATTCTTCAATTAGGGTGGCAACGCGGGTAGCTCTCGTCCCTTTTATGGGATGAGGGCTTTTTTGTATTCTTTTTTATCCTTTAGACAATAAAAGAATAGGAGGATTTAAAAATGTTAGATATTAAATTATTACGCAGTAATTTTGAAGATGTTAAAGCGAAACTTCAGTTACGTGGTGGCGACATAAGCTATATCGAAAAATTTGAAGACTTAGATTTAAACCGTAGAGAACTACTTGTTCAGGTTGAAGGATTAAAAAGCCGACGTAATGAAGTTAGCCAAGAAATCAGTGTATTAAAGCGTGAGAAAAAAGATGCTGAAGCACTAATTGTTGAGATGAGAGAAGTTGGAGATAAAATTAAAGCTCTAGATGAAGAGATTAGAACTTTAGAAGAGCAACTAGATGCTATTTTATTTACGATTCCAAACTTAGTTAGTGATTCAGTACCAGTTGGATTAACAGAAGACGATAATGTTGAAATACGTAGAATAGGTGAAGTTCGTACATTTGATTTTGAACCAAAGGCACATTGGGACTTAGGTGTTGATTTAGACATTTTAGACTTCGAACGTGGAGCAAAGGTTACTGGTAGCCGTTTTACTTTCTATAAAGGCTTAGGAGCTAGACTTGAACGTGCTTTAATCAGCTTTATGTTAGATCTTCATACAGAGGAGCATGGGTACACTGAAGTACTACCTCCAAACCTTGTAAATCGTGCTAGCATGATTGGTACAGGACAACTACCAAAATTTGAAGAAGACGCATTCCGTATCGAGAAAGAAGACTTTTTCTTAGTACCTACTGCAGAAGTACCTGTAACAAACTATCACCGTGACGAAATTCTTGATGCTGCTCAATTACCGATTGCATATACTGCATATAGCGCGTGTTTCCGTTCTGAGGCAGGTTCTGCTGGTCGTGATACACGAGGACTAATTCGTCAGCATCAATTTAATAAAGTTGAACTAGTGCGCTTTGTAAAACCTGAAGATTCTTATATTGAATTAGAAAAATTAACAGCTCAAGCTGAAAAAGTTCTTCAATTATTAGGATTACCATACCGTGTCATTACATTATGTGCTGGAGATATTGGATTTTCTTCTGCAAAAACGTATGACATTGAAGTTTGGTTACCAAGCTATGATGCATACAAAGAAATTTCTTCTTGTAGTAACTTTGAGGCGTTCCAAGCAAGAAGAGCGAATATACGCTTCAGACGTGATCCAAAAGGAAAACCGGAATTTGTTCATACATTAAACGGCTCTGGTCTTGCAATAGGACGTACGGTTTCTGCAATTTTGGAAAACTACCAACAAGCAGATGGCTCAGTTATTATTCCTGAAGTTCTTCGTCCATATATGGGTGGAAAAGAAGTAATTAAATAAATAAAAAAGCAGAATGTATTTGAGAGGTTCTCAGATACATCTGCTTTTTATTTAGATTGTTTTAACATTAAGTTTATAATTAGGTGTGTTCCACAATTCCATCCATTTTTTAATTGCTGCTATTAAAATTACGACTCCTAAGACTAACATAATGATAGATAAGACGCCATTTAACATACTATACCCTGCTGCATTATGGTTTAGATAAACATTTTTGATCATCCAGTATCCTGCATAGTTTACAGTGATAAAAAGGTAGGCAAGTGGAATTAAACAGGTAAGCATATACCAACGTTTATCAGCTATCTTTAATAGCACTGTTGCCCCTATAATTAATCCAATAGAAGCCATTAGTTGGTTAGATACTCCAAATAATGCCCAGATCGATCCAATATCCCCTGAAAATAAGAGATATCCCCACATAAAGCATGCTAGTGCACTAGCAAAAATTGATCCTGGTACCCAATCTGTTTTCTTTAATGGCTTATAATATTCCCCAAAGAAATCTTGAATTAAATATCGAGCTACTCGAGTTCCAGCGTCAATTGCTGTTAAAATAAATACGGCTTCGAACATAACAACAAACTGGAAGAAATAGGATGCTAAGTGACTAAACCAAGGAATAGATGTAAATATGTACGTCATACCTACCGCCAATGTTACAGCTCCACCAGTACGTCCTTCTAGACTTAATCCAATTTCTTTACTAAGTTCCGGTAAGTGGACAACATTCATTCCTAACGTTTTAAAAACTTCTGGAGTAGAGTTAATTGCAAAGTAGTCTGCTGGCTGAAGTGCAGTAGCAGCGATTAAAGCCATAATACCTACTAAACATTCAACTAGCATAGCACCAAATCCTACAACCTTTATATCGCTCCATCGATCAAGCATTTTTGGTGTTGTACCAGAGCCTACAAATGCATGAAAACCTGAAATTGCTCCACATGCTATTGTAATCGAAATAAATGGCCAAACTGGACCGGCTAAAATAGGTCCCCCGCCGTTAACAAATTTAGTTACAGTCGGAAATTGTATGGAGGGATTAATAATAAATACCCCAATAATGAGTGCAATAAATACACCGATTTTCATAAAACTACTTAAATAGTCGCGAGGTGCCAGTAAAAGCCATACTGGCAAAGCAGCAGCAAAAAACGCATAGATAGGTAGTATGATTGCCAAAGTTCTCGTATCAAATGTTAAAAAATCACCTAAAGCAGTTTCTTGTATTGTCGGTCCCATAAAGACGCCAACCATTAGTAATATAAATCCAATCGTTGAAGCTAACTTTAAATTGCCAGTTTTTTTATATAGTAGCCCTACACCCATAGCAATTGGTATTGTGATTCCAACTGCAAATGTACCCCATGGATTATTTTCAAGCGCATGTAGAACAACCATTGAAAGTCCGGCCATTGTAATTGTAATAATGAAAAGCATAGCTAGTCCCGTACAGAAGCCTGCAATTGGTCCAAGCTCTTCTTTTGCTACTTCTGATAGTGACTTACCTTTCTTTCTCATTGAAGCATATAAAACGACTGCATCATGTACCGCTCCACCGATTACAGCACCAATTAATAGCCATAGCAGACCTGGAAGATATCCAAATTGAGCGGCCAAAATTGGACCTACTAGTGGGCCAGCTGCTGCGATTGCAGCAAAGTGATGACCAAAAGAAACCCATTTGTTAGTAGGAACATAATCCTTACCATCATTTAACTCATGTGCTGGAGTAGGAATAGAATCATTTAATTTAAGTACCTTCACAGCCATAAATGTTCCGTATAGACGATATGCAATCATCAAAATACACATAGAAGCAATAACTATTGTAACCGCATTCATTTTATTTAATAAGCCTCCCTTGTTTCTTTTTATTTACACTCATTTTACTTTATGAAAATTAAATTTTTGAATTTTCAATGTAAGACGCAATAAAAATAGGTTGAGAAGCATGAATGGATTATTGAAATACAAGCTTTATAAATTAAAAAGTTGTTTAAGTTCCTTTGTGTACGTCCGACTAACAGGTACTTTTTCACCATCATTCATAATTAAATTATATGTGGAATTAAACCAAGGCTGAATTTCAATGATTTTATCTAAATTGACAATATAGCTCCGATGGACACGGGTAAATGATGTATTTTGTAGCTTTCGCTCTAAGTTGATTAAAGGCTCATTTATTCGATAAGTCATCTTATCAGTAACGACACTTGTTTTACCTTCTTGTGTAAAAATGTAGATGATCTCTTCGAACGTTATTAAAAGAATTCTTTCATCAACTGAAATAGCCAATCTATCTTGTTTTAAAAGAGGGGGATTCTTTTTTAGCTCAGTCTTAATAGATTTCATACTTAGCTTTGCTAATTTTTCAATAGTCTTTTGAATTCTTATTTCATCAAATGGTTTTAAAATATAATCAATCGCATGTAAATCGAATGCATTTAAAGCATACTCATCATAAGCTGTTGCAAAGACGATTGCAGGTTGATGGCTGAGATCCTGCAGTTTTTGTGCTAATTCTAATCCACTTTCGTCAGCTAACTGGATATCTAAAAATACAACGTCGACGTCTTCTAGTTGAATGAAATCCAATGTACTTCTAATTGAGTCCGCTTCACCGACTATTTCGACTTCCTTGCTTCTTTTTAGTAAATAAGCAAGTTCGTCCCTTGCTAATGGTTCATCATCTACAATTAGTGCTTTTAACATTAATTATCCCTCCATTACTTCTTTCATTAATGGGATTCTTATCGATACTTTCGTTCCAGTGTTCAGATCTGATTTTATTTGAAAATATTCTTTTTCCCCGTAAATTTCTTCAATTCGTTTTTTTATATTCCATAACGCTGTTCCAGTTCCCTCTTTCGACTGTATTGTTTCGTTCCCAATTGTATTTAGTAACTCTGGTGAAATCCCCTTGCCATTATCTTCGGTGATGAGAATCATATCATTATTGAACTCATATGCTTGCACAGTTACCTTTAAAATTTTTTCCTTTGAAAATGCATGTCGAATCGAATTCTCTATAAGTGGTTGAAGTGTAAAAGGGGGGATTTGAACCATTTTTAAATGAGGTTCTATTTGGAACTCAACATGGAATTTAGAAGGAAACCTAGTTTGTTCAATGGTTAAATATGCTTCTACATGTTCTAATTCCTTTTCTAAAGTGACTAAGGTCTGTCTTGCCCCTTGTAAGTTATTTCGGAAAAAAGTACTTAAATGAATTAATAACCTTCTAGCTTGATCAGCATCTGTTCTAATTAAACTAGAAATTGTATTTAAAGAGTTGAACAGGAAGTGGGGATGCATTTGTGCTTGTAATGCTTTTATTTCAGCATCTTTCACTAATTTTCGCTGTAGTTCAGCCTCTGCTAATTCCAATTGGGTAGAAAAAAGTTTAGATAATCCGTCTGCTAGTTCTTTCTCAACTTTATCTAGTTTGTTGGAATCCGTGTAATATAGCTTTAAAGATCCAACTGTTTTATTTAAAGCCTTTAGCGGCAATACGATGGCCGCACTTAAAGGGCAATCCATATGAAAGCATTGAATTTCATCTTTTGAAGTAGCAATAATAATATTTCCCTCTTTTAATGCCTTCTTAGTTAGTTTTGTTGCTAAACTATTCATTGGTTCATGGTGATCTGAACCTGCACCCACGTGAGCAAGTACGCTATTGTGATCAGTAATCGAAATTGCATCTGCCTTGGTTAATTTAAAAATAATTCTTGCCGCTTCATTACAAGAATGTGGGGTTAGTCCCTGTCTAAAAAATGGTAAAGTTTGCTCTGCAATATAGAGGGCTTTGTTTGTTTGAAGCGCGCGCGTTTTTTCTTCTTCCTGTAAAATATTTTGGATGATTAATATAAATATAAGTGTACCAAATCCATTTATTAGAATCATTGGAAGAGCAATTACTTCAACAAGATGAAGAGCTGACCAAAATGGTTTTGCGATTAAAAGAATAATCCCCATTTGAACACATTCCATAATTATTCCAATTGATACTACACTCCAAAGGGATTTGTTTTTCTGTATCCCAAATTTTTGTCTAAGCAGTCCTGTAACTACTCCCGCTACGATTGTAGAAATAGCACATGCATATGCAGTAAATCCACCTAATGTTAGACGGTGTAAGCCTGCTATTAATCCGACTCCTAAGCCAACAATCGGGCCACCAATTAGACCACCAATGGCTACTCCCATAATTCTTGTATTTGCAATTGCATTATTACTTGCTACATTAAAGTGCCATGACTGAGACATAATTGACTCATGATAAATATGAACACCAGTATAATTACTAATTACACCAAAGGCGCCAAATATAACAATTAGGATCATTTTTGCTCCAAAGGAGTGTTCATTTTGAATGATTTGTCTAAATGACTTCATCCTTGAAAGTAAAAAGGCGAGTATAACGAGAATACCCACTCGTTCCAACATCAGCGGTATAAGTTCAAACATTTCTCTCTCCTTAAAAATTTCTAATGTTTTTAAATAGTAGTACCATTATAAATACAAATGAATTTTCTGTATATTTTTTCTGCTTATAAAAAAGCCGTATATTTTATTAGTAAGATGACAATAATACCTGTTGTAAAAAGTTAGTTTTATTACCGGAAAAAAATTGTAATATTTTTTAGAAGAATGCTTGACCATGTATTTTTCATATGGTATTATAAATCTTGTCAATACGGAGTAATACCCAAGTCTGGCTGAAGGGATCGGTCTTGAAAACCGACAGGGGTGTAACAGCCCGCGGGGGTTCGAATCCCTCTTACTCCTCCATTTTTTAAATTAATAGAGTGCATATATATTGTAGACTCGTTACATTATTGTAACGAGTTTTTTATTTGTTTTTTTGACATTATACAGTAAAACGACAAAGAAAAAGCTGCAAACTTTAACTGATACAGTTTGCAGCTTTTATATATATATTTACTAAATAAGATGAATGTCTTACTTTTTATGATCTAGATTTCATATATTTTTGTGAATGATTTAGTACGTTTCCAATCTTCTTAACGATTTCTTCTACAGAAGATTCATTTTTAATTAAATCATACTCGCTAATACTTAAACGAAGTACAGGACAAGCATTAAAGTTATTAATCCAGTTTTCGTAACGTGTATTCATTTCTTTCCAATATTCAATAGGAGTTTGTTGCTCCATTGGACGTCCACGCTCTTTAATTCGCTCAACGACTTCATCGAATGTTCCCTCTAAGTAAATTAATAAATCAGGAGCTGGGAAATAAGGTGACATAACCATAGCATCAAAAAGGCTAGTATATGTTTCGTAGTCTACTTCACTCATCGTTCCTTTTTCGTAATGCATTTTCGCAAAGATGCCAGTATCCTCATAAATTGAACGGTCTTGTATAAATCCACCGCCGTATTCAAACATTCTTTTTTGTTCTTTGAATCGCTCTGCTAAGAAGTATATTTGTAAATGGAAGCTCCAACGAGCAAAATCTTGATAAAATTTATCTAGGTATGGGTTTGTATCTACTTTTTCAAATGATGTACGAAAGTTTAGCGCATCTGCAAGCGCATTGGTCATAGTAGATTTCCCTACACCTACTGTCCCAGCAATTGTAATAACTGCATCGTTTCGTATTCCGTATTTTTCACGTAAATTCATATACTTCTTAGCTCCTTTTGTAAGGTGTTTTCTAACGACTCTAGTATCATCGCTAAATCTCTCGGGTTATTAACGAAGTCAATTTGATCACCGTCAAATTTTAGTACTGGAATTTCAGGGTATTTAGCTTGAAATTCTTTCATGTGTGTCTCGTAATCTTCAATTAACTGAAGTAGGTACTGGTCCTCGATCAATTGTTCGAATTCTCTACCACGAAGTTGAATACGCTTTTGTAGCGTCTCAAGGCTTGCCGTTAAGTAAATAACCACATTTGGCTTTGGCATATCCTCAGTTAATATTTGATATATTTTTAAATATTTATCATGCTGCTGGTCTTTTAATGTTCTGCTAGCAAAAATTAAATTCTTAAGGATGTGGTAGTCTGCAACCACTGGAATCGATTTATTAAGAAACATTCTGTCTATATCTTCTAATTGTTTAAATCGATTACAAAGGAAAAACATTTCTGTTTGGAAACTCCACTCTTCAATGTCCGTATAAAACTTACCCAAAAAAGGATTTTCATCTACAATTTCTTTTAATAGTTCATAATGAAAGTGTTCAGAGATCGCTTTGGATAGAGATGTTTTTCCGACACCGATTGGTCCTTCTACTGTTATAAAAGGTACACGTATCATCTCTTGTCCTCCTTACTAGTCAAATTCCGTATCATACTCAAAAAACATACAGAAACTATTTTAACATACTGTAGTCAGACGGAATACAATTTTAAAATTTTTCCAATTACTGATAATTGTTGCTCACTAAATGATCGATCATTTCTTCGATTTCTTGAGTTTGAATAACCATAGCATTTAAAATGTCCTTCATCATATAAATTGCAACTTTCTCATCATAATCAGTAACCGAGGAAATTGCATCTTGAGGTATAATTAAGTTATAATCCCGCATAAATGCATCATTTGCTGTAAAAAGTACGCAACGATTTCCCGCAACCCCTACAATAACCAAATGGGTAATATTTAATTTTTTAAGTAATTCATCTAAATTTGTTAAGTAAAAACCTGAGTAGTTAGGCTTAAAGATAAAATAATCTTCCTCATTTGGTTGTATATGCTTTATTAATTCGTAGCTTAAAGGATTGAGGCAATGCTTAATAAGTTTTTCTTGAGTCGGGTTTTCGATTTTATAATGATCATTAACATATATAGTAGGAAGTTTTTTGTTTTTAAAAATGTCTCTTATGTAATTTATTTTCGGAACCATATGGATTGATTTTTCCGCAAGAACACTTCCATGTTTAAATGTAAATGAGTTGATTAAGTCGACAATTAATAATGCAGGCAACTGCTTGTCTTTTTGATTTGAAGAATTCAATCGGCTTCACTCCAATCTATGTTTAGTTTATCTACTCGTAAAAAGAATATTTGTTTGTTAAAGAAATAAAGAGGTGTAAAGTTTGAATAAAGATGAGTTTTATATGAAGTTGGCAATAGAGGAAGCACTAAAAGCAGAGCAAATAGGGGAAGTACCTATTGGAGCTGTATTGGTTTACAACGACCAAGTCATTGCACGAGGTTATAATTTACGTGAAACAAAACAAACAGCTTTAGGTCACGCAGAAATGAGTACAATAGAAGATGCGTGTAAAGTCATTGATTCTTGGCGGTTAGAGGAAACAACTCTATATGTAACACTGGAACCTTGTCCAATGTGTGCGGGCGCTATCATTCAATCAAGAATACCAAGAGTCGTTTTTGGTGCAAAAGACCCGAAGGCAGGCTGTGGAGGATCCATCTATAATCTTTTGCAAGAAGATCGATTTAATCATCGTTGTGAAGTTAGTTCGGGTATATTAGAAGAAGAATGTGGTAAATTATTAACGAATTTCTTTAGAGAGTTGCGATCTAGAAAGAAAAATTTACCTTCATAAGGACAAGGATTGATTTTTTATTTCGGTTCGTATATACTTTAACTACCGCTTCAATCAGCGGTTTAAAATTAGGTTTTAACTTTGCCGTGCTAGGTGGGGAGGTAGCGGTGCCCTGTACTCGCAATCCGCTCTAGCGAGACTGAATTCCACTCCGAGGTGTATCTATTTCAGGGTCTGCCTTAAATAAGTGGTGTTGACGTCTGGGTCCTACGCAACGAGAACTCATGAACCTTGTCAGGTCCGGAAGGAAGCAGCAATAAGTGAGCCATCTCGTGTGCCGTAGGGGTGCCTGGGCCGAGCTAACTGTTTAAGTAACGCCTGGGGTAGTGCATCGACGAGTGGTGCACGGCAGTAACTTTATAAAAACTCACTCAATTTTGAGTGAGTTTTTTTGTTTTCTTTAAAATATTTTCCATCAAATCATTACATAGGGTATAATAATGATGACTTTGTAAGAAGGAGGAAACCAATTGACTTATCAAGCATTATATCGTTTGTGGAGACCGCAGCAATTTAAAGATGTCGTGGGTCAAGATCACATTGTACGAACGTTACAAAACTCCCTTCTTCAGCAAAAAGTATCACATGCATATTTGTTTACAGGTCCGCGTGGAACAGGTAAAACGAGTACAGCAAAAATCTTTGCAAAAGCTTTGAATTGTGAACATGCACCTACTAATGAACCTTGTAATGAGTGTGCCATTTGTAAAGGAATTACTGATGGATCAATTTCAGATGTAATTGAGATCGATGCTGCATCAAATAATGGTGTAGATGAAATACGTGATATTCGAGAAAAAGTTAAATATGCTCCTTCTGTAGGCGAATTTAAAGTGTACATAATAGATGAGGTCCATATGTTATCAATAGGGGCTTTTAATGCATTATTAAAAACATTAGAAGAGCCTCCAAGTCACGTTATCTTTATATTAGCTACTACTGAACCACATAAAATACCTTTGACCATCCTATCAAGATGTCAACGTTTTGACTTTCATAAGATAAGTGCTCAAACGATTTCAGATCGATTGACAGTTGTATTGAATCATCAGCAAACAGCAATTGAACCAGAAGCTTTGATGATGTTATCTCGTGCAGCTGAAGGTGGAATGAGGGATGCGTTAAGCATTCTGGATCAAGCTATCTCATATAGTGATGAATCCATTTCATTAGATGATGTTTTAGCGGTAACAGGCACAGTTGCTCAAGAACGTTTAATATCCGTTGTTTCAGCAATAATAGATGGTAATGTTTCAGTTTGTTTAACTAATATTGAAGAACTATTAAACCAAGGGAAAGATCCAGTTCGGTTTATTGAAGATTTAACAGTCTATTATCGAGATATTCTATTATATAGGCATTCGCCAAGTACGATTGAATTACTTGAGAGAGCAACACTTAGTGATCAATTTAAAGAGCTTTGCGATGCATACAATGACGAGTTAGTTTATCAGATTATCGCTTCATTAAGTAAAAGTCAGCAAGAAATGAAATGGACTAATCATCCAAGAGTTTTACTTGAGGTGGCAATTGTACAACTTTGTCAAAAGGCTTCTGTGAGCGGTATCGGTAAAAAACAGGACGAGCTGACACCATTAATTAATAAAATTAACGCTCTTGAAAAAGAAGTGAAATTTTTAAAGGAAAATGGTATTACAGTAAGTGGAACGAATGATTCCTCTACTAGTCCAAAACCGAAATCGACTACATCTCGTTCAAAAATACCAAGTAGTTTAATACAAGGTGTATTAAGAGCTGCTTCTAAACCAGAAAAAAATAAAGTTTTAGCAGTTTGGACATCACTTCAAGATCAATTAAGGCAACAAAATAAGGTTTCTACTGCGACATTAGTCTCATATGGTGAAGTTGTGGCAGCTTCTTCCGAACAGTGTATTGTTGCTTTTAAATCAGAGACAATCTGTGATCTAATCAATAATAATGGTGAACAAGAGCACTTAACAACGATTAATCAAACATTATCAAGTTTATTAGGTGCAGAAATGAGTATGTTAGCAATTCCCGAAGAAGATTGGAGATCGACTAGGGATTCATTTTTAAATACAACAAAACAAAAAGAGACTTCAACAGAAGTTTCACCAATTGTGCAAGAGGCAATCAATCTTGTTGGTGAAGATTTAGTAATTATTAAAGAATAACTATATTGGAGGAAATGAAAATGATGCGTGGCGGAATGGGCAATATGAATAATATGATGAAACAAATGCAAAAAATGCAAAAACAAATGGAACAAGCACAAAATGAATTAAACGAGCGTACATTTGTTGGTACAGCTGGCGGTGGAATGGTAACTGTAACAGCTAATGGATTAAAACAAATTGTTGATGTTACGATTAAGGAAGATGTAGTAGATCCAGAAGATATTGAAATGTTACAAGATTTAGTTTTAACTGCAACTAATGATGCTATTAAACAAATTGAAGATGCAACAGCTAAAACAATGGGGCAGTTTACTAAAGGAATGAATATTCCAGGATTATTTTAAAGGGTAAGACATATGCATTACCCTGAGCCGATATCCAAATTAATAGATAGTTTTATGAAATTGCCAGGGATTGGTCCCAAGACGGCCGTGCGACTGGCGTTTTTTATGTTAGATATGAAGCAAGACGACGTGTTAGACTTTGCAAAATCAATGATAGATGCGAAAAGAAAACTACTTTACTGTTCAGAATGTGGCCATATAACTGATCAAGATCCTTGTTATATTTGTAGTGATCAACATCGAGACCGATCTACGATTTGTGTAGTGCAAGATACGAAAGATGTTATTGCTATGGAAAAAATGAGGGAATACCAAGGGTTATATCATGTACTTCATGGTGCAATTTCTCCTATGGAGGGAGTTGGACCTGAAGACATTAAAATTATGGAATTATTGAGCAGATTAAAAGATGATGTAGTACAAGAAATTATTTTAGCTACCAACCCGAATATAGAGGGTGAAGCAACTGCTATGTATATTTCTAGGCTATTAAAATCTACGGGTATAAAAATTACTCGAATCGCACATGGTCTACCAGTAGGCGGAGACTTAGAATATGCAGATGAGGTTACACTCTCGAAAGCTCTGGAAGGTAGAAGAGAACTTTAGAAACTGATTAATGGAGAGAGACCATGGGTTTTTTTCGAAAAAAAGGAAAGATTCGTAAAGAATTTGATGAAAAGTTAGTTGATAAACTACATGACTATAAAGATATTTACTTGAGTCAGGTCGAGTTAATGGAAAGAAGTGTAGATCCACCAGATGATCTATTAATCCATGTTAAGCTTTATCAAGCTAAGTATTTCTTCTTATTAAAAGAAGCAAAGGCTAGAAATGTTTTAATAACAAGAATGAAATAGGTAAAAGAGTTTATTGTTTAGGCAATAGGCTCTTTTTTTTATTAATGTTTTTTGTCATTGATTAGTTCCTTTTCTCATACAATCTTAGTAAAAGGTGTACAAGTTATATGAGGGGAGTTTTTTTGTGGTGAATAGTATTATTATGATTTCAGTTGTATTGTTTGTAATCTTATTTCTATTATTAGTAGGTCTACCAGTAAAAGCTTTAAAACTAATTAGCAAATACGTATTAAGAGGCATTGTATGTGTCATGATTGTCTTTATACTGAACTATGCTTTAGCTTCAAATAATTTTCATATTCCAATTAATACTGTTACTTGTGCATTCTTAAGTGTATTAGGTGTTCCAGGTATTGTAGCGTTAAGTGTAATTGGCATTTATATCGTTTAAAAAATATATATAAAAAGTTTTAAAAAAACTGTTGACCATTTATCGAGGGGATGTTATATTTATATACGTCGCTGATGGCGATAACAAAAAAAGAAAAAAACAACTGTTGACAGATTTTGTCGAAGATGATAAACTGATTAAGTTGTTAAAAAACAAGATGATCTTTGAAAACT
>NZ_NUQC01000039.1:0-66616 GCF_002585125.1 Bacillus sp. AFS029533
GGGGCTGGGGAAGACCTTGGGGATTTTATCGTCCATGGGGCTGGGGCCGTCCATGGGGTTGGGGAAGACCTTGGTAAATTAAAAAAATATTGAATAGGGTGTCTCATAGGTCATTGTACTTTTGAGACACCTTTTTATGTTTGGAAAAATACTGATCAGTGAAAATCATCTTAATTCAAAAAATATCCCACAAGGAAAATAAGTACCTTGTGGGAAGTTTTATTTCAAGATTAATTTTATGAAAAATGGAATAAGAATAGAGGCCAATATCGCACTAAGCGTCATTGCAATTGAACTAATTGCTTGTTCAATTTTTCCATATTCTGCTGCTTTTGCTGTACCTACTCCATGTGATGAGATACCATACGAAGCGCCAATCGCAACAGGGTGGTCGATTTTAAGTTTTGATAGAATAGCAGGACCAAACATTGATCCTGAAATACCAGCAATCATTACATATACAACCGTTAAAGATGGAATACCACCTATCATTGAAGTGATGCCCATAGCTAAAGGAGTTGTAACTGATTTTGCTGCTAAAGAAAGCAAGATGATTTTTTTTAATCCGAGCCATAGTGACAAGTATACACCTGAAAGTAGACCGACAATTGTACCAGCCATCACACTAACTATTATCGAAAGACAATGTTTCTTTAATGTTGCTCGATGCTCGTATAATGGATAGGCAAAAGAAACAACAGCAGGACCTAAAAGTAAATTAATCCATTTTCCTCCAAGCATATACGAGTCATACGTAATGTGAAGATTTACAAGAATTATGATAATAACTGAAGTAGAGGTAACAATCGGGATCAATAGCGAGTATGTGAATTTAGCGTACATTTTTTTAGCAAGAATATAACACAAAATGGTTAAGAGGATAAATAGTAAACTTTTAAAGTCCTTCATTCGTATCACTCCCAATTAATAAATCTTTTGTTTGTTTTTTATGGGCTCTTGAAGTAAGATACGAACTAATGCTTGCAGTAATAGTAAATACAACTGCTGTACTAACTAATACTATTATAATCGAAATTAAACCGTGAAAATTTAAAATTGAAGAATAATTCATTATTCCAACAGTAGCTGGAATAAACAAAAGCGTTAAATGCTTACTTAAAAAATTACTACCATATCGAATCCATTTTTCGTTAAAGAATGGTATGAATAGTAAACAAAATAATAACAACATACCAATAATACTTCCAGGTATGATTAGATGTAAATGCTGCTGAATGATATTTCCAATAAAAAATAATAAGTAAAGAAAGCTTATTTGAACAATTAATTTTACAAAATTCATTTTCAACATCCTTTGATTCTTACTAACTAATAAACTATTAATCTTATTATTGTACAATAAAATATGGCGAAAATGTGAACTTTTTTAGAGATTATAAAAATGCATCTTTTTATAAAAAAGATTATAATAGATTTATCATATAAATAGAGGAAGTAATAGAATATGAAATCATTTGTAGCGTTCGATTTTGAAACGGCAAATTACAATCGACATAGCATTTGTGCTGCCGGTTTTGTATTTGTTGAAGAAGGAGTAATTGTTGACCAAGTTTACTCACTAATTAATCCTGAAGAAGAATTTTATTCGATGAATATTTCTGTGCACGGAATTAGGCCAAGAGATGTACAAGATGCACCTCTATTCCCAGAATTTTATGAAACGATTAAAGATAAAATTGAGGGGAAAACATTAGTTGCACATAATCTACCATTTGATGGATATGCACTAAAAGATAATTTATCAAGATATGGTGTACCTTCAGTTTCAAATAATTTACTATGTTCATTGCAACTTGCTAAGAAGGTATTACCAAAACAATCTCGTTATTCATTAGATACTTTATCAAGGCAATTCAGTATTTTATTAGATCATCATCACCATGCATTAGCGGATGCAGAGGCTTGCGCGAAAATATTTCTGCATTTAACGAAGGAATATGAAATCTCATCATTTGAAGAGTTATATGAGAAAACTTCAATTTACCATGGGCAAATTCATCAGTTTGATTATCGTTCATCTTTAGTAAAACCGAAGAAAAGCAATAAAAGGACTAGGGTAAAGGCAGATTAGGATTAATTCCTTTTCTGTCTTTTTTAGTGCAATTTCTAATTGAAATCAGCTGAGTTCTGTGAAAGATAATTTGGAGGAGCCGTGTGCGTTAATAGCGCAAGCACGTTTTGGGATGGAGTTCAATTTACCCGTAAAGTAAAAAGACTCCTTTCTACTCGACTAGTTGAAATACCAATAATTTTTATTATAAGTGGCATAATAAGATTATACTTAGAGGTGGTACAATTGGAATAACAACAAACAATTAAGACACTCAACAAATTCTTGCAGGGTCAATATATGGGCATTCATGCATATGAACACTTTATAAAAAAGTTGCAATAATCCCCATTAAAAGACTCGTTTATTTCAATTCAGAAAGATCAAAAAAATCATGCAAACATTATTTCAGAGAGAATTCAGAATCTTGGTGGAACACCTGTAACGAGTAAAGGATTGGTTGGAAAAGTTGAAGGTGTGATCGGAAATTTAATTAATAATTACAATACAGATGAGGACATTATTAAACATGCGATTAAAGGTGAAAATCAATACGGGATAAAAATGACCGAGGACCTGGTACGTGATAAATTAGATGAAGAAAGTCTAAAACTGGTTCATAACATTCTTAATAAGGACCGTGGACATGTAGATTACCTAAAGTCACTGTTACATTCTTAGAAACAATCTCAATATAGTTTTGAAATACGATCATTGGATAATAAAAAAAAGTTCCTTCTCAAAAAAAAGGAACTTTTTTTTATGTTAATTATAAGTCTAGTTTTTATTTTGCTTTAAAAATAGCAATGGTTATGATTAAAGTTCTGCTTGTGATTTATTTCTGAATAACCACATACAAAATCAATAAATTTAATTATTCACAAAATATTAAAAGTAAAATAGAAATTTTTTTAATTGCCTTAGAAAATACCTTCTTCTATCTTCTAAAATACATTTGACCAATTAACTACTTATTAACTTTTTAGACATACCGAAACAAAACAAGGTAAAAAATAAACACTGACTACTTAAGTAGTCAGTGTTTAACTATGTCTAAGCCATTCAAAAGTACGTTATGAATTTAAATTATAAATTATTAACTTCATTAGCGGTTCGGATAGCCGATTCGATTGCCCCTTGTATCCATCCAGGAGTAGAGGAGGCATGAGATCCTCCAAAATGTATTCTACCTTCGGGTGTGCTAATAAAAGGGCCAAGTTCTCTTTGTTGGTTTGGTTTATACATCACAAATGCTCCACCTGCAAATGAAAATTGCGTCCAACTTTGAGAATAACCTGCCAAAAATTCTTTATAAACTACATCACCAAAAATCATTGACAGATTAGCTAATGCTTTATCAATACGCTTATTATTTTTCATATGATCCCAAATTGCAGCATCATCTTCCCAGGTGTAGCTTGCTAACATAATTCCCGTTTTATAACCCATATCATGGCTAGGAAAATAGGAAAATTTGATAGGTAAATCGGTTGTTAGTTTTCCACCATACAAGCCAAACCTTTCCCAAAATTTTGTTCTGAACTGAATAGCAATTTTAGTTGAATCTGCATAATGCAATTCTCTTATAATTTTCCATTTTATATCAGATATAGACTCGTATGGGAAAATATCAACAAAGTTTAATAAAGAATAAGGGATTGTAGAGATAACATAGTCACATTCATACTGATTCTGTCTAGTCAGTATTTCATTTTCTGTGTGGATTGTTACATTGAAATCTCCTTGTATAATTTTGGTTACCCTTTCATTCAATATAATGTTGTCCCTCAATTGTGGTAAAAAAGCTCTTACGAGGTGATCAGTTCCTCCTGTAATTTCATAAAGCTTTAGATTCGGAGTTAAAAGTATTATAACTTCTCGTAATATAGCTGTAAATCCAAGTTCTGGAAAACCTTCCAAACCAACAATTGCTTTAATCATATCGATTGCACCGGTTGATAAAGAATTTCCTACGGGATTGTATTTCAAAAAATTTTCCATTGAATATTGATCATATTTGTCAATAATGATATCCCAGTTTTTATCTGGATCTTGATTTATAAAATCAATCACTGGGCCTATTGCAGATAACAGTAGCTCTACTGCCGTTTTTCCTTTTTCATGTGGGAGAACAGAATAGTTCAAGATATCTGGATTTGATTCATACGTTTTTTGATTTGTTAGTACATTATTAAGATAAATTAGATCATTGGGAGTACTATTAATAAATTCATTTACTTGTAAATGAAATTTATTTATTAGTGCAAATGTCAACTGATGAATTGAAGGGATACGCATAGCACCTAAGTCAACATAATCGTAATCAAGAAAAGGTTCTCTTCTTGTGTAAATTCGTCCACCAATTCTTCTATTTGCCTCAATAATTGTAACTTGGTGTCCAGCTTCTTTTAATAGTGAGCCACTTAATAGCCCTGATATTCCTCCACCAATAATTAATACTCGTTTTGGAGAATTCGTTTTAGTTAATCCATTTTGTATTATACTTACCATCTGATCCATCGAGATTTTTGCTTGTACCAAAGAATCCCACCTCTTCATTTGAATAAATAGATTGTCTATTAAAATTATTCATCTACGAGTTGAAGTAGAATTTTAACTATTTAATTTAAAAATTTATTACTTCTAATATAAAAATAGCCCACTGAAGTGAGCTCTTAATGAGTGCATTTGTTGTCTAATCAATTTATTTCCATCAATTAAAGTAATATTTGTGTATGCGAGGACATCTTTTGTAAACCAGCTGAAGTGATGAAGTAACCACGTTTAATACGAAAGGCGCTCATTGCTTAGGTCGTGCAGTAGGCTATAGATTGATCTTTGCTACTCAATACCCTACAGGTGATACACTACCAAGACCACAGTAAAGCCAACCGCTATTTATTAATATTGATATTAAGTGAAGATGTTTTATCTCTCCTTTAAATCTAATGTTCGCTCTTTAACCAAGCTATAATACCTACTAAAACCATTAGTGCCATACAAATCCAACCCGACATTTCAACAACATGCATTGTATCTAAGTAGTCTAATACCTTATTTTTCATCAACATTCCTCCTCTTTTAGCTAAGTTATAGAATACGTTACCGTTTTTAACAATCAATAATTTAAGGTCTGAATTCATCGGATTAACTAATGAAAACTCAACATCTCATCCTAGTCGTGTAGTAAAATTTCTTAAATACTCTCTAATTATATTGAAATTTTAATTCTATAACTGTAGAGAAAATGTGAAAACTTTATATTCCTTTATTGGTAATCCTTGACTACGGGTCTATATAAATCAACGAATGTAATTGGTAGGTTATAACTTAGTCGAAATGTATGTCGATGAGATGAGTGGAACTAACATGATCATGCAATTTCACCCTTAGTACCAGGGTTATTGATGTAATTGATTCACTGAGGGATAAAGAGGTTTTTATCTACTATCAGAATGTGGGTCTTAATACTTAAGGTACAATAGAATGATGTTACAGATGTTACTCAACTTTTTTTGAAAATGAATCTTTAGACAGAAGTAATAAGATTAAATTTGGGCTGCGTGTCAAAGCAGCAGAGGGTAAATTACACTTATCAAATAGATTATACGGTTATTCATTTTCTACTGAAACTAAGGAAATAACTATAGTTCAATCTGAATCAATGTGGTAAAGAGAGTATTCGATTTATACGTAAATCATGGATAGCTAATACATTAAATAATGAATTGATACCTAATATAAGTGGGAAACGCTGGTGGCTAATGGTATTATAGATATGTTGTGTCAAATTAAATATACTGGTAACGCTTTTCTACTAATGTCTAGTAAGGGAGACGTAACCAAAGAACAAGGTTCAAGGAAAATTAAGGATATTAGAATCTTTTGTTAAACCGTTTTGTGAAAGTGAGTTACATAAAATACATAACAATAGGAAAAACGATTTAATTAAAATGATTGGTTACTCTATTAGTCTACTAGAGGACAAGTTAAATCGTATAGATGTAAATAAAAAGGCTTTACGAACTCGTATAACGGAGATAAAGACGAATGTGAATTCTTCCAACAGCTTATAGAATAGTCAGAACAGGTTAAGAAGGCTTCTCAAGGAAAATTGAACAACTTGAAGCTGAACGCAGTAAACTTGAAAATGATTTACATTCATATGATGTTGCTTTTTTTACGTTCATCGTTAGTAAAACCGAAACCTAAACGTAAATTGGAGAAAAAAATATGAAATTAATTTCTTGGAATGTAAACGGAATTAGAGCATGTGTGCAAAAAGGATTTTTAGATTATTTTCATGAACAAAAAGCGGATCTATTTTGTATACAAGAAACGAAGTGCCAAGAAGATCAAATAACGTTGGAATTAGACGGTTATTATCAATATTGGCATTCTGCAGTAAGAAAGGGCTATTCAGGTACTGCAATTTTTACGAAACATAAACCATTAAATGTAAGCTTTGGATTTAACGGTAAAGAAGAGGATCAAGAAGGAAGAGTATTAACATTAGAATTTGAGAAATTTTATATGGTAAATGTTTATACGCCCAATTCTCAGCGAGATTTAGCTAGATTACCAATAAGATTAAAATGGGAAGATGATTTTAAAAACTATTTAAATAAGCTCGATGAACATAAACCAGTCATCTTATGTGGGGACTTAAATGTCGCACATAATGAGATCGATTTAGCAAATCCAAAATCAAATCGTACGAATTCTGGCTTTACGGAAGAAGAACGTGGTAAAATGACAGCATTATTAGAAAGTGGCTTTACTGACAGCTTCCGATTTTTAAATCCAACTAAAGAAGGTTCATATAGTTGGTGGTCTTATATGGCAAAAGTCCGTGAACGAAATATTGGATGGCGTATTGATTATTTTATTATTTCAAATAGACTTCAAAACGAACTAATAAATTCAGAAATACACTCTCACATAATGGGAAGTGATCATTGTCCCGTTGTTTTAACATTAGAAGACTCGATTATTTAAAAATAGACACAAAGATTTGAATTTCAGACTGATTGCAAGCGTTTGGCGGGCAGTCCGAAAGCTCTAAGGTTTTAGAGCTTTCTTTTTTTATATAGGCATTTAGTAAGTCAACTTGAAGTAATTGTGCGTAAACTAAAGTTAGGACAAATTATATAATTGTTTTGTAAACCTACCTAAAAGTAGAAAAGGATGTGGATTCCTATGAGTATGAAATGGTTAGAATGGGCACAGAGGATCCAAGCAATTTCTCAAGCAGGATTGACCTTTACGAAAGATGTTTTTGATAAAGAAAGATATGAAGAACTAAGACACATAAGTGCTGATATTTTAAATCATTATTCAGAATTACAAATTGAAGAAATCGAGGGATTGTTTCGTAATGAACGGGGGTATCCCACACCAAAGCTTGATGTTAGAGGTGTTGTTTTTAAAAATGGAAAGATATTATTAGTAAAAGAAAAGCTAGAAAATAAATGGTCTTTACCGGGTGGTTTTTGTGACGTTGGATTGTCAGCTTCAGAAAATGTAATAAAAGAAGTTTTTGAAGAATCAGGCTACAAAGTTGAAGTGAAGAAACTACTTGCAGTTTTAGACATGACAAAGCACGACCATCCACCTCATTCATATCACTACTACAAATTATTTATACAATGTGAAATTGTTGGTGGTAATCCATCAATTGGAACAGAAACAAGTGATATTGATTTCTTTGATAAAGAACATTTACCAGAACTTTCTCTTAATCGAAATACTACTTCTCAATTGGAATTAATGTTTGAATATTATCAAAATCCTAATAAAGAAGTTTGTTTTGATTAAAGTTCATTTTAAAAATAGATATAATGTTAAATAAAACATTTTAGAGTTGCTATCGCAGCTCGATTTTGTTTTAAAGGGGCATTGAAAGGAGAAATGATTTGAAAACAAATTTAATGAACTATGTCACATTCGAAAATGAATTAAAAAAAGAACGCATTTCTACGTGTCTAATTTATCAAAATGGAGAAATTAAATATAATTTTTATAAAAATTTAAAAAGCGAAACAAAAGTATTCAAAATTAATTCAGTTACGAAAAGTGTTTTATCGATGTTAATAGGGATTGTAATTGATAAAGGATTTATAGAAAGTGTTAATGTACCAATTTCTAAATTTTTTCCAAATATTGAAACGAAAAAACGAGACATTACGATCGAACATTTGCTCACAATGACACCTGGATATGATTGGCAAGAGTGGGGAGAATGGGGTGGGCGGCCATTCCCGATGATTAATAGTAAAGACTGGATCGAATATGTACTAGAAAAAGAAATGGTTAATAAGCCAGGTGAAAAAATGATTTATGATTCGGGAGCATCTCAAGTATTAAGTGCAATTATTCAGATGGTAACGAATGAAAAACTATCTACTTTTGCAAAACGAATGTTATTTGATCCGTTAGGCATAAATGAGTTTATTTGGCATGAAGATTCAAAAGGAATTAATATCGGTGGATTTGGTTTAAGTTTAACAACAGAGGATCTACTAAAGCTTGGGATTTTAATGATGCAAAAAGGAAAATGGAATCATAAACAAATTATTTCAAGTGAGTGGATTGAAAAATCAACAAAAGCGAAGTATCATACATATCCACATGTTGGCTCATATGCCTATCATTGGTGGGTGCTTGAAAATAATCTATTAAAGGATCTTGATTCATCGATTTATTTTGCCATGGGTTATGGAGGTCAATTCATCATTATTTCACCAAAAAATCAATTCGTAGCTATTTTTACAAGTGCAAAATATATCAATACTTTTACCCCATTAAAAATCATTCAAAAATATTATCCTTTTATATTAACAAATGAATAGAGCCAAAAAAGAGAGGAAAGGTGGATACTTAGTCTAAGAATTCATTATCCAAAATGACGGCTACTTTTTCATTTAATCCTTTTAAAATACCCTTTAAACAGTAATTTCTATTTGCTTCTAAATTTTGTATGATTTTTTTATTTGAGAATAGGAATTTACTTGAAAAATGTCGAATTAAGTAATAAGTAAATATAAATAACAACTTGATAATAGCTCCAAGAAGGGATGAAGATTGATGTTTTTGGTGACAGAAGACTTCAAAACGTTTATTAGGAAATATCCAATCACAACAATTATGGTTGGTTTATGTACTATATTAGCGATCATTACGACATTTTTAGGTGGGTATACGATTGAAAATATCATCATTTTAGGTGGTTATGAGCACGAATTAGTAAAACAAGGTGAAATATGGAGACTTTTTACTTATGCATTTATGCATGGAAGCTACGCTCATTTTTTTATGAATATGACCTTTATGATTATTTTAGGTAGACCATTAGAAAGAGCATTAGGTTCAGTTAAATTTTTATTATTTTATTTAGTATCGGTTATCCTTACAGGACTTATTATTAATTTTAACTATACGCCTAATACAGTCGAGACAGGGGCATCCGGTGTAGGCTATGCTTTTTTAGGAATGTATTTATTTATTACCTTATTTAGAAAAAAGATGCTTTTTTCAGATGATCGGAAGTTTGTCATAACATTTTTAGGGATTGGTTTACTATCTTCATTAATTATCCCGTCGACAAGTTTAACTGGTCACTTGGCAGGTATGATTATTGGTTTTATAATCACTCCTTTATTATTAAAAAAAGGTGCAAGATTTCAAAACTCTGTTAATGTTTAAAATACATAGATGAAAAAACAATTATGTTTTTACTTTAAACGAAACCTAGTTCGGAATGGACTAGGTTTCTTTTGTTGAGTTTTTATTTTGTTAGAGTGCTCATTCTTAATTTAAAAATCATATTGATCTATAATCCTGTCTGCAGATTGACGGTTTCTACATAATTTGTAGAGATCATTAAAAAACCGTTCAACTTCATTAGGAGTACTCGGAATGGGTATTTCTACTTCAAGTGAACCAAATGCTTGTTTGAAATAAGCTTTTCGTTCAGCGTTTTTACCATCTCGTTTCAATGGATTATATTTCCAAATTAAAGAAAATTGTCCATCTTGCTCACGAATTTCTCTTATTTCTGCTGCAGTTGTAGATTTATTTTCAACATAGATGACTAAATAAAAATTTTCATTTCGATGCCAGTCGATTAAAAGTAAATAATAGCTTTCTTCTTCGACCTTTCTTAAATGAAAGGCTGAAACAATTGGTTTACCGTTTGTCCATTGTTGAAAATTTTGTAATGTATTGAAAGTTGTTGGTATTTCTTCAATATTAAATAAAGAATTATTCGAAACCATCCAATTTTTAATTTGATTTGAAATATTGATTGCAAATTCTTTTTTCATCTACTACCTCAACTGTTAATTAAGTCCTTTTCATTATCATAACATCAAAATCAGCTTAATAAAATTCTTCTTGTAATAATCTACCATCTATAAGTTAAAGTCCAAATACTCATATTATTAATGATGATTTAACTAAGGAGGATTTTATAATGGCAAGAGGTAAAAGCTTTAATCATAAGAAAAAAGGTCATGAACCTACACATCCAAAAGGATCACTAGTTGCACCAGAAGACCGTAAACATGAAGATCGAGAAGAAGATTATATTGTGACAGAAGAAGCATTTAAAAATCGTATTCAATAAAAATTGATAAAGAAATGGGACTCGGATTTTATAAATCTGAGTCCATTTTTATTTTAATTACCTCATTTTAACTTTCGTTTAAGTTTAATAAATTGATTAGCTGATTTTTATTCACTACTTGAAACAACAATGGTATTGGTGGCCCACTTGTTCTATTTAAAACAAGCTGATAGATCATTTTGAAAAAAGTTTTTTGATTTGCTTTCATGATTTTTTTATCGTCATGATAACAAATCGAATATAATTCTTTCATTAATTCAGTTTGATCTTGGGGCTCGTTATTTAATAGATAGTCACATAAATTTTTTAACCAAAATTGCTGTTCTTCAGATAAAGAGTTATAAAATTCAATAGCTTGCTTTTCATTTATCATTATATTTTTATGTGGATTGTATTTTTTAATCCAATATTCAGCCTTATGACTAATTTTCTCTATTTCAATTGATGAGTAAGTTTCTTCATTATTAGCCATTATGTTTTTTAATAGATCTACATTGTAATTAACGAGAGGTAGGATACTAGCAATATGATTAAACTTTGGATATTTTTTATCAATTTTCCCGATATGTGCAAATTCGACCGATTGGCAAATATCTAAATCGTGTAAAGAGTGATCAATATAATTTGATTGATAGCGTTCAAATTCTGAATAATTTTTAATCACATCTTCATCTAGACCAATATTAAATGCTGCTATTGGTTTATATTTAGCAAACATAAAGAGAATCACTTCGGGTAAATAGACTTGCAATAACTCACCTGGAGTTATTAAATTACCAGAAGAGCTAGACATTTTTTGATTTTGTCCTTTTATTCCAATAAACTCATAAGGTGTATAATGAGGTGCATCATAGTCAAATATGGCTTTGGCAATTTCTTTTGAAACATTGTAACTACCGGTTTCAGATGAATGATCTCTTCCACCAGGTTCAAATACAACGTCTTCTTTCATCCACCTCATAGCCCAATCAATTTTCCAGTTTAATTTAATATTGTTTGCAACTTCTACAGATAATTGATTCGAAAATCCACAACGACATGTATACTCAAGAACTTTGCTCTCATCATTATATTTTGTAATTGAAGAATCATCTTTTTCGCAATTTTCACAGTACAGCGTAATTGGGTAAAAATTATTTCGTTCTTGTTCATTTGGTACACTTGTTTTGAACTTCATTAAAATATCATAAATTTCTTTTCTTTTTTCAATAGCATGTATAATGTCAACATTGTATCTACCGGATTTGTATTCTTTACTTTGATAGATAAACTCAACCTCAATTCCTAGTTCAGATAAGGAATTTTCAAATTCCTTTTCAAAGTGTTCAGCGAATGTTGAGTGAGAGCCAGATGGGTCAGGGATATTTGAATAAGCTTTCCCTATAAAATCATGATATGTTGGATCAAGATTATTAGGGACCTTCCTAAATCGATCAAAATCATCCCAAGAAAAGATAAATCTTGTTTTCTTACCTAAATTATTTAAAGCTTTCACAACAAAATAAGTTGTAATGATCTCACGAAAATTTCCGATATGAACCGACCCTGATGGGCTTATGCCAGATGCACAAACATAAGTTTCTTTATTTGGATATTTTTCTATTAATTCATTTGCGATTTTATATGCCCAATGCATGTTTTCACCTCAAAAATTATTTGTATTTAACCTTCTAATTGAAAATAAAAAAACTCCCACCCCCAAGATTTATCATCTTGAGGACGAGAGTTTGTTAACTTCGTGGTACCACCCCAGTTTATTGATATGTTACCATACCAACCTTATTTAGGTACGGCACGAATGCTTATACCCTATCTCTATAACGGGAGAACCCGGCGTACCATCCCTAAAGTGAACTTTAGTTCCATACGAAGCTCCAAGTCTTTTTTCATAAAGTTTATTATTACTCCTTTTTCAGCAACCAGGAGCTCTCTGTAAATAATTTTATCTTTACTACTTTTCTCTTCATAGCTTTTAAATGTCGAAATATTAATTGTTATTATATTAATCAAAACAATATTAATTGTCAATTAAATTTAAAGTTGAATAAACTAATTTAATTACTGTTTGAATGGAGGTGCCAAATTGAGGGATTTAGTTGATGATTTACCTCTAATCGGTGCGTATTTTTTATTATTAGGTACATCAACGGCTGCTGTTGGTGTATCAAGTAAAAAAATCGTAAGTGAAAACTTTGGAAGAAGTTTATTCGCTAAAGGGAATGCAATTGAAGCATTTGGCAACTCCATACAAGCAATTGGAAGAGAAAAATTATATAAGAGAGTAAAAAATGAAAATGATAATGAAAAAGAAAAAGAATTTGAACTAACAATGATGATTGGTGCTTGGATTCAAGCAATCGGAAACGGTACAAATACATTTGCAACAAATTTAGAAATTGAAGGTTTGGAAAGGGAAGGTCACAAATTAAATGCACTTGGAAGCGTCATTCAATCAATAGGTGCTCAAATAGAAACAACTGGAGCACTGATCGAGGGGACGCAACTAGATAAAATTGAGGCTTATGGAAATCAATTAATCGGTTTAGGTGCTTTAATTGATGGTATTGGTAATGCTGCATTACTACGTGATAAAATTATTTTAGGAGATGATTTATTACTTGTCGGTAGTTGGGTTCAAGTGTTTGGAGCCATTTTAATAATTTATGCACTTCGCAATAAAAGAAGCGAATATGAAAAAGAACAGTTAGACTATCGATATGGTTATTATCCAAATAAACAGTTCGAATGGTAAAATAATAATTTTTTGTGAAGAATACGAAAAAAAGAAGGTATCTATTCGTTAATAGCAAATATTATTATTAAAATTATATTAAAACATTTTATTTTTCTGTAAAAGCATTTTGTGAGAAAATAGAATTTATCGGTTTAAATAGAATAAACCAATTTTTTGAAACAGAGGTATGATTAGATGAATTTAAAAATAATTACGGATAGTGCGGCTGATTTACCAAAGGAGATCATTGAACAATATAATATTGATGTCATTCCACTACGAGTTTATTCAGAAGATGAAAAAGAATATTTTGATGGTTTAACTTTGGATTCAAAGACTTTATTCAATGAAATGCGTAATGGAAAGGTATTTAAAACGTCTCTTCCGTCATATGAGTATATTTATAATACCTTCGCTAAATATGCAAAAGAAAATACACCATGTATTTATATTGCGTTTTCTTCTGAACTTTCAGGTACATATCAATCAGCAGTAATGGTAAAAAATGAGTTTGACGAGGAACTTCCTGATTTTAATTTAGAGATATTTGATACAAAAAGTGCATCAATCGGACAAGGGCTAATTGCTGTTAATGCTGCAAAGCTTGCAATGAACGGAGCTACAAAAGAAGAGGTTATTAATAATATAAAACATAGCATCGGTCATATTGAACATATCTTTACAGTTGATGACCTACAATATTTGGTACGTGGAGGTCGCTTAAGTAAAGTGGCTGGTTTTGTAGGTAATTTATTAAATATTAAACCGATCTTACATGTTGAAGATGGAAAGTTAATTCCACTTGAAAAAATTAGAGGTTCAAAAAAATTGATAAAAAGAATTCTCGAAATTATGGAATCCCGAGGGACAAATTTATCAACTCAATTAATTGGTATTTCTCACGGTGACGATTTAGACAAAGCAATTGAAATTAAAAATGCGATGGCAGAGTCATTTGGATGTAAGGAGTTTGTCATTAATTCAATCGGTTCTGCTATAGGTGCTCATGCAGGACCTGGTACTTTAGCAATATTTTTTATGAACGAAAATAAAAAATAATATGATAAAAAGAGCTAATTATGCAAAATTAATTAGCTTTTTTATTTTAATTTTCTGATAATGTCACCTGGATATTAATTCATACATAATTTCTTCAAAAAAAGTAAATAGTATTTATGTAATCTTCAACTACTATTATTATGAGGTGAAAAACGATGTCAATTTTAGATAACTGGGATCAATGGAAAGATTTTTTAGGTGATCGATTAGAAGCAACAGGTGAAAAAGGTGTAGGTGAAGGTGCTATTAATGAAATGGCATATCGCTTAGGAAATTACTTAGCAAATGAAGTAGAACCAAAAAATGCAGAAGAACAAATTTTAAAAGACCTCTGGAATGTTGCAGATGAACAAGAGCAACATACAATTGCTGCTCTAATGATGAAGTATGTTAAAAATAAATAATTAAAATAATGTGATTAAAAAATAGCCCAGTGAATAGAATCATAAGGGCTATTTTTTATTTGTAAGCAACAATGTATGTTAACAAAGAATCAACAAAAATAATTAAAAATTAAACTTGAAATGGACATTTGATTAATTTATACTGTACTTATTGTGAGTACTGTTTTCGGATTAAGGACAATTACTATTTACATTTTAATTGTTTTTTTGTATGATAGACTTTCTGTTCAAATTTCGCTTTTATCATAAAATGTTTTTTTGCACTTATAAATAGAATAGAAAATTTGAACGAATTTCAATACAGCTTTACAAAAAAAGAGAAGAAATGGGGATAATATATGAATAATCAGCAAAACTCGGCTGACACGCCGTTTAGCGTAAAAACGATTATTGGTCCAATGATGGCTGTAATCGTAGGGATGATCATGGTTATTTTAGATAGTACGGTAGTAAATGTAGCATTACCTGGAATTACCGAATATTTTAAATCTGATTTAACAAAAATGCAGTGGACGATTACTGGATATACATTGGCATTATCAGCTGTTATACCACTTGCAGGCTGGATGTCTGATCGTTTTGGAGCTAAGAAAATTTTCTTATTTACGATTTTGTTTTTTACAATCGGTTCAGTTCTTTGTTCTGTAGCACAAACACCTGAACAGTTAATTTTATTTCGAGTAATACAAGGAATCGGTGGAGGAATGGTTGCTCCAATCGGTATGGCAATTATCTTTAGATTAGCTCCTCCAGAAAAGATCGGTTCAATTATGGGGATGCTTGGAATACCGATGTTACTTGCACCTGCTTTAGGTCCGGTTATCTCAGGATGGTTCGTAGAGTATTCTACTTGGCATTGGATTTTCCTAATTAATTTACCAATCGGTATTATCGCTTTAATAATTGGAGCTAAATTCTTACCTAATTTTGAATCTAAATCAGTACCTGCTTTAGACGGATTAGGAATCATCATTGCTCCAATCGCTTTTTCAATGTTAGCATACGGAGTTAGTCAAAGTTCAACAAGTTGGACATCAAAAGGAACATTAACAGGTTTAATTGTTGGTGGAGTTGCTTTATTACTATTTATCTTTGTTGAGCTTCGCCTAAAACAACCTTTACTTGAATTACGTGTATTTAAATCGTCTGATTTTGTTAGAAGTATTTTAATTACGTGGATTATGCAAATTGCTTTATTCGGTTCTTTCTTAATTGTTCCATTATTTTTACAAACAGTTAAACAATATGGGGCATTTGAAACGGGCTTAATTATGTTACCTCAAGCTTTAGCATCTGCTTTAATGATGCCAATTGGTGGTAAAATGTATGATAAAGTTGGTGCTAGACCGATGGCGTTAGTTGGTTTAACAATTATCACATCTGCACTATTCATTTTCTCTAAAATTTCAGTGGACTCATCAAATACATTTATTATGTTAACACTTGCTATGATGGGTGCTGGAATGGGATTATCAATGATGCCAATTAATACACACGTATTACAATCTGCACCAAGACATTTAGTAAGTCGTGTAACGCCTTTAACTGCAGCAGCTCAGCAAGTAATGGTATCATTTGCAGTAGCAGGTATGGCTGGATTTTTAACTTCTAGTACAAAGGATTATATGACAAAAACAACGAATCCACTAAATGCAATGATTTCAGCATTTGGTGATACATTCTTACTAGCAGCAGGTATCGCATTAGTAGGAGCGTTATTAGCAATTATTTTACGTAAACCAAAAGTGCAAGATACAGATGCGGCAAAAGCAGATCTTGACGAGTCAAAATCTTCAATGATGGTAGGACATTAATATATATAAAAGAAGCCAATATTAAAAAATTGGCTTCTTTTTTTGTCATTTTTGATTATAATTTAAATAGTATCGAAAGAATTTTTATAATTTCTACAATTTTAAGAGAACTGTTATAAAACTAATTGAATTGTAATAAAAATGTCCTTATTATGTAAGGTTAGTTATGTATAATTAAAGCTCGAATATCGATTTACTTTACAATGGAGCTGATTTAATGATTAAAAGTATTTGCAAAACAACTTTAGCACTATCAATTTTAACTGGAGGTTTATTCTATGGAAATAGTACTCCGAGTTCAATTAAGACCGTGGAAGCTGCTACGATAAGCGGTACAGTAACTGCATCAGTTTTAAATGTAAGAAGCGGTCCTAGTACTAGTTATAAAGTAATTAGCACACTTAAAAAGGGTGCGAAAGTTACGATAACAAGCACAAGTGGATCTTGGTATAAAATAACAAGTGGAACAAAAACTGGATGGGTTTCAAGTAAATATATTAAAAAAGCCCCAACGACAGTTTCTGCCACAACCGTAAATAAAATGAAAACTTTAGGTACTTCAAAGCAATTAATCATTGTGTCAGCTGCAAATGAAAGTACAAGAAATGCATTAATTGAAACATTTGAAAAAAGCGGTACTAGTTGGAAAAAATTACATACATATTCAGGTGTAATCGGGAAAAACGGCATGATTAGTAGTAAGCATGAGGGTGATTATGAAACACCTGAAGGGAAATATACAATTACAACAGCATTCGGTAGATATTCAAATCCAGGTACAAAAATGACATACCGTAAAATTACTTCAAATGATGTATATGTAGATGATTCAAATAGTAAATTATATAATACTTGGCAATTGGCATCAGAAAATAACGGTAGATGGAAAACGGCCGAAAAGATGAATATTTCTCAATATGATTATGGTTTTGTTATTAACTACAATACTGCGAGAACCCCAGGAAAAGGTAGTGCAATCTTTTTTCACGTAGCTGGTACTTCAGGGTATACGGCAGGCTGTACAGCTACATCTAAAACAAATGTAGTATCCATTTTAAAATGGTTAGATCCGGCAAAAAAACCACTAATTATTCAAACACCATTGAATAAATTAACGCAATATTAATATGATCCTGAAACTGGTCAATGATTTGATCAGTTTTTTTACGTTTCAAACTTTACTCGCAGGAGTCATGATGATTAATTTTAAAGAGGACCGTCTTGTTTATCGTTCGAGAGAAGGAGGGTATCTGAAAGGATTTTTGAACTAAAAAAGGCTGTCTAAATAGACAACCTTTAGGAACTTTTATTACTACTGTTTTATAAGCTTTATTTTACGCTATTAACAAGTTGCCTCATTGAGTTTAATTGTGAAGATAGCTCATTAAACCAATCCTCATCTCCCGTTGAGAGGGCCAAGTCAATTAGAAAGTGAATCTGTTCTTTGTTTGTCACTTTCGAATCAGGCATTTTCTTTACGTTTCTATTTAGCATTTGAATGGTCTTTCCAACAGTCGTTTTATTATCTGAAGTTATGACATTTACCTTTACTACTTCATCAAGAATAGTAAGTGAATCAACATAACCTATTACTAATTCTCCATGCAATGATATACCTTTAACCCAGTCACCTATTTTTAAAATAGAATCATTATTTAAATTCATTTTTTTCCACCTTCTTATTTAGAGTTACTAGTTAAAAAACTAGTGATCATTACAGCCCTTAAAACGAACTGTAATTATTTTTATTACACTTTGGATAAAAGAAGGCAGAGCCTTCTTTTTATTTAGCTGCTCACTTATCACTTTTGATATGATCGACTATGTCCCCAATAGTGTATTGCTTTAAATATCCCCCAAGATGTTTTTCTGCACCTAAGAAAATAGTAAAAAGAACATTTTGCATATTTGCCCCAACAACACACTTATCATTTGATTCAGGGCACTTAGGTTGCAGTGCCCCCTCAGAGGTGATTAGATAAATGTCCCATAGATTAACTTCTTTTAAATCTACCGCGAAAATAAATCCACCGCCCGATCCTTCCTTCGATTTTATAAATCCATGCTTTTTTAACAAACTAAGCACTTTTCGAATTCGAACTGGATGGACACAGGCACTCTCTGATATTGCATCACTAGTAGACATCCGATCCGGCTGCAGCGCAAGATACGTTAAACTATGAATGGCAAGAGTGAAGTCACTATTCATGGTCTGCCTCCTAAAATCGTTAATTTCTTTCTATTTTTCGTGTTTACATTTAGTTCGGTAATAAAATGTGTTAGCGAACTGACAGTTTAAATAATAAAATATTAATTAGCTACTTTTTGTGACTTAATGTATGAGAATGTTCGTAGTTTACGCGGAAGAAAACTACGAATTTCATCTTCATTATAACCAACCTGCAATCTCTTTTCATCTAGGATTATTGGCATGCGCAACATTTTTGGATTATTTATGATTAAATTATATAATTCATTAAGTGGCAGCGATTCAATATTTATATTTAATTCTTGAAACGTTTTTGATTTATTTGAAATAATTTCTTCAGTACCAGTTTCTGTCATGCGAAGAATCGATTTAATCTCCTCAAGTGTAAGTGATTCATTCATAATATTTTTCACACTATATTCAATATCATGTTCATCTAGCCAAGCTTTTGCTTTACGACAGGATGTACAACTTGGTGTTACATATAGATTCACCATTCTATTACACACTCCTTATAAAATGTAATAAAAAAAATTACAGTTGAAATAAAAAAATAGTTAAAAATGTACTATCGAATAAAACAAATTAGGTTTTTTCTTACTCAATTGATATGAGTATACTGTAATTTTATTGTTTACAGTTAAATATGTCAACTATATTTTGAGTTTAAATGATGGAGTGTGTTTTATACTTGTTTGAATTACAAAAATAAACTTTATTATATATAGATGTTTTATTACTATAAAAAAGATTTCTACAACGAATTATAGGAATTACGATAGATAGAATTAAAAAAGTAAAGTGTAAAAAGTTAGTTTATTTTGAAATTTCTAAGTATAATAGAAAGTACAATTAAAATAGAATGAGAATTTTTAGAGGTGGAATATGAGCAAACTAGAATTTTTTGAAATAGAGACTAGTCGATTAAAGCTTAGAAGGTTTAAAGATGAAGATGTTAGCAATTTTTATAAATATCGTTCAAATCCAGCTGTGGCGATTTATCAAGGCTGGGAAAATTATACATACGAACAATCGATTAATTTTATCGAAAAGCAAAAGTCAGCTGTAATGAATATTCCTAACTCATGGGTTCAAGTAGCGATTGAAAATAAAATGGATGGTCAACTAATAGGGGATATTGGAGTACACACTTTATCAAATCCTAAAAATCAAGTTGAAGTCGGTTTTACATTAGAGCCAGTGTACCAGAATAAGGGATATGCCTTTGAAGCATTACAAGGGATTCTTGATTATTTATTTAACGAATTAAATAAAGAAAAAATTAACGCAATAGCAGTAGAACAAAATTCATCTTCAATTAAATTACTAAAAAAATTAGGATTTCATGAAATGAACATAATAGAAAATTCTTTTTTTAAAGGCCAATATGTAACTGAATTTATGTTTGGACTTTCGAAAAATGATTGGAATAAAAGGTAGGAGTTGGGAAATAAGTGAATTTCTTTAAAGGAGCATTGTATTTATCATTGGCCGCAAGTATTTGGGGTATGACTTATGTTGTCAGTAAAGTAGTATTAGATAGCATTTCTCCATGGTTATTACTAGAAATGAGATTTCTTTTAGCTTTATTAACATTAGGGATAATCAGTCTTTTCCAAAAAAGCTGGAAAATTAATAAAAAAGATTTGGTTCCTCTCGCAGTTATTGCTTTAGTCGGGTATACTGGCTCAATTGGTTTTCAATTTGTTGGTACAAAGCTTTCAGGCGCAGCAATGGGCTCTTTAATTACTTCAGCTTCACCTGCATTAATATCATTATTTGCATTTTTTATTTTAAAAGAAAAAATTAATAGCCGTAAGATTGTATCGTTAATTTTAGCAACGATTGGAGTAATCGTTGTAATCGGATTACCAAAAGGTGGGTCAAATTTAGGCGCATATTTTGGAAATCTAATACTAGTAGGTGCAGCAATTACATGGGCGCTATATACAGTTCTAAGTAAAGTTCAGACTAGTAAATATTCATCATTAACCGTAACAACTTGGGCGACAGTATTTGGCGTAATTTTTACATTACCATTTACGTTTCTTGAACAAAGTAAACACATAACTCATTTACCAACAAATGGTTGGATTTGGATGGGGGTCATATTTTTAGGAACAATCTCAACAGCAGGTGCCTTTTATCTTTGGAACAAAGGATTTGAATATATTGATACTTCAACTGGATCATTATTTTTCTTTTTACAACCATTAATTGGTACGATATTTGGATATTTTTTATTAAATGAAGAAATTAGTCCTTCTTTCTTCATTGGAAGTATTCTAATTGTTGTAGCTGTGTATTTATCGATTAAAGAACCTAATCAGAAAACGAACCTTCAATATAACTCTAAAAAAGCGTGAAACATTTAAAAGTAGTTGAACTATTCGACTGCTTTTTTTATTGGCTAATTTACATAGATATACGAATTTTAAGATTAGATGGAATGAATTTTTGAATACAGACTGTTATATGTATTTAAATTGACAAATGCAGTTAGGACAAATAATATAAATCTTGTGCGATACATCGTATAAGATGTATTTTAATTAGAAGAATTATGTTGGAGTGATTAAATGGTAGAACGACCAGAATTTATTCGTGAATCAATCGATTTTTTACAGCGTTTTTTAATGAAAAGCCTTCAAAAGCATTCGGAGGAACATGGAGTTACAATTCCACAAGCAAGAGTTATTGGCGAAGTGTATGCTCATAAAACAATGAGCATTAAACAACTTTCTAAAAATCTAAAAATGACGCAAAGTACTGTATCTGATATCGTTGAGCGTCTGACTACAAAAGGCCTATTATTGAAAACACCCAATCCAAAAGATAAACGTTTCGTGGAGATTTCTTTACCTGAAAATATTGCAGAAGAAATACATGATAGCATTACTGAAATTGCAAATAAGTCCTTAAATAGTGCACTAAGTCTTCTAGACTCTGATGAACAAGAGATTGTAGAGAAAGGAATGAAATTATTAGTTACAGCTGTTAAGAAAAAGATGGAGACAGATGGAATGGATAATTATGAATTCTTTGATGTATTGTACTTTCTTGATGAGGAAAAAGAAAAAAAAGAGAAATAAATTAATGAAGGAGGGGACCGTGTGAACAAAATCATAAAGGGTCGTTGGATCATTTTTTCAATTTGGTTAATTGCAACAGTATTGTTAACAGTTCTTCAGCCTGATATAAATGCAATTCTACGGAATAAGGGGCAAGAAGGAGCGAATAGTAATTCACCTTCTGTTATGGCAGATCATATCCTCAAAAAAATGGATACTTCAAAAGGAACGAATAATCTGATTGTTTTTTATGATAAAAATAAAATTTCGAATGACGAAATGGAAAAAATCGGAGATGCTGTTAAAGGAATACGTGATAGTAGTAAAGAACTTAGAATTTCGGAAATTATTGATCCTTTTAGTATTCCAAATGCAAAAAGTTCATTAGTCTCAAAAGATGGCACCACACTAATGGTGAGCTATAAGCTAGATAAGAACGGAAGAGAAATAGATGATATTAAAAAGGAAATAGATAATAAATTAAGTAAAGTACCAGTCGAATATTATCTAAGTGGTGAAGATTTTATCAATAATGATTATTTAAAAGCTTCACAAGCGGGAGTAGAAAAAAGTGCTGCTCTAACAGTTATTTTTATTTTAGTAGTACTTATTCTTGCGTTTAGATCGATCGTTACACCATTTGTATCTTTGATTGCGGTTGCATTTTCTTACCTATGTTCAATGGGAATAGCTGCCCAATTAATCGATAAAGCTGGATTTCCAATTACTAGTCTTACTCAAATGCTGCTAGTACTTATTCTTTTTGGGGTTGGTACTGATTACAACATACTCCTTTTTAATCGTTTCAAAGAAGAACTCTCACTTGGACATTCAGTTGATGAATCAATTGTAAACACATATAAAACGGCTGGTAAAACAATTGCCTATAGTATTTTAACTGTGTTTATTGCGTTCCTTGCACTTGTATTCGCAGAATCTCCAATTTATAAATCAGGTGTAGTAGTTGTAATAGGTGTATGTATATTATTACTAGAAATTTTAACGTTAACACCATTTATTATGAAAGTATTAGGAAAAAAACTTTTCTGGCCATCTAAAAATGTTAGTGGACATAAAGAAAACAAATTTTTTGGTAATTCGTCTGCTTTTGCTATAAAGAAACCAATTATAACAATAGTAGTCATATTATTGATTTTATCTCCAATGGTCTATTTCCATAAAGAAAAGCTAAACTTCGATACAATTGGAGAATTGGGAAATAAATATCCTTCATCAAAAGGATTTAATATCGTTTCAGATCATTTTGGTAAAGGTCAAGCAATGCCTGCAACAGTCGTGATTGAAAACAACAAAGCGCTTGATAATAATCAATCACTTGCAGTAATTGATAATGTTACTGAAAGACTTAAGAACATAAAAGGTGTTAAGCAAGTATCTTCAGTAACACAACCTGAAAGCAAACAAATTAATAGTTTTTATGTTGATAGCCAAATGGGTACGGTGACTGATGGTATTTCAAAAACAAAAGATGGAGTTAACGAAATACATGACGGTTTAAGTTTAGCCCAAGATAAATTAGGATCAGCGGATTTTTCAAAGGTTAACCAAATGGTAGATGGAACAATGGAACTACAAAATGGTGTGACAGCATTAAGTGGTGGATTAAAACAAATTCAAGCAGGGATTGGCGATGGTTCTGGTAATTCTCAAACAATCTCTAGTGGAATAGCAACAATCGAAATGAATCAAAGAAAAATGAGTAGTGGCGTATCATTATTAGCAAAAAATTATGTGAAAATGCAATCAGGTTATAAAGAATTAGGAAGTCATTACCAAGAATCAGCACAAGCACTGCTTGGACTAAAAGGCGCAATTTCTCAAATGCAATCAATGGTGACAGCACTTGGTAGTAGTTATGCGAATTCAAAAGATGATGTAAATTACCAATCATTAAAGCAAACAATTGATCAAACAGTTGCTTCATTAAATCAAATTACACCAGAAGGAATCAAAGCATTAAATGATAATTATAATGCTGTAACTGCAGGTTTTGCTACCGCAAACAGTAATCTTTCTAGTATGAGTAATGGCTTAACTCAAATGGCTGATGGTTTGAAAAAACTTGAAAGTGGCTTAAGTGATGCATCATCTGGAATCGGAAAAATTGTCACAAATATGAATAAAGTATCAAATGGACTTGGTCAAATGAAATCAGGTCAGCAACAGCTAGTATCTGGCATCAATGGATTTAGTACATTCGGGGAAAAACTATCAGATGTAAATGGTGGGTTAGAAAAAATATCTGACGGATTAGGAAAGACAAATGATTTCTTAACTCAGTATAATTCGAATAAAACTTTCTTTATTCCAAAAGAAGCATTGGCTGACGAGAACTTTAAAAAATCAATCGACATGTTTATGTCAAAAGATAAAAAGATTACAAAGCTAACGATTGTTTTGGAAAACGATCCATATTCAAAAGAATCTTTAAATACGATCAATAAAATAAATTCAGCTGTTAAAAGTGGACTTAAAGGCACAGAACTTTCAAATGCTAAGTCAGGTGTTTCAGGTCCGAGTGCAACAACAAATGATATGAACAATATTTTGAGTAGTGACCTAAATAAAACAACAACTATTGTTATAATTGGGGTATTACTTGTATTATTCCTAGTGATAAAATCATTCTGGACACCAGTATTTATCACCGCATCACTTTTAGGAGCATACTACAGTGCTATGTTTATGATCAATTATATTTTCATAGATTTGCTAGGATATGAAGGAATATCTTCTTTTGTTCCGTTCTTCTCTTTCATAATTATAGTAGCTTTAGGTGTGGATTATAGTATCTTCCTAATGATGAGATTTAAGGAATATACTCATTTGTCACCGAAAGAGGCAATCGTATTAGCATCTAAGCATACTGGTGGAGTAATTATCTCAGCGGTAATCATACTTGGAGGTACATTTGCTACACTTATGCCATCTGGAATCCTTTTATTGTTTGAATTAGCAATAGCGGTAATAACAGGTCTTATAGTCCTTTGCTTTATATTATTACCGATCTTTTTACCAGCAATGATTGCATTGCCAGAAGCATTGGCTAATTTATTTTCAAGAAACAAGGAAGCTAATGTTGATACAGAAAAACATGTAATTTAATAGAATAATAGGTTATTTGAAAATGCCGACTAACTATTGAAATAATAGTGGGGTCGGCTTTTTTTAATTAAGATTCTGGTTCAGATAAAGGTAAATGTTGATATTGATAACGATCCGAGATATTAGTATAATTTGCACGAGAACAAACATGTATATTAAAGAAATGTTTATTAATGCTACTAAAACCTCTAGTTCTTCTTGTCAAAATGTTTACGACATTATTAAAACTTTCTCAATTTATGAGGAAGAGTTAAAGTATAATGATTTCACAACTGAACAAAGAAAAGAATTATATAAGCTTATAATTGAGCAAGTAGCAAATTCACAACAAAAAGATGATAAAGATAAAACGTTTCTTGGTATGGCATACGGTGTAATTGTTTTTTTAATAAACCTTGGCGAAATCCCGAGGGTTAATTTATTTAGTTATAGCCAAATTATGGATAAACGCGAAATAAAGTGTAAATCATCTTTATTGTCAATGATACGCCTTCAAAAAAAGACGCCAATTAAGGCGAAATTCACTTGTTATTTTAATCCGAATTGAGCCTTCGCCATTAACTTATCGTCTTGGAACGTAAAGTTAGCGTTAGCTCCCGTTGAACCTTTACCGTTATATGTATAAAGAATCGTATATCCTGGCTTATCTTTCTCGCCAGCTTCGCTCATTACCTCGCCTTTACCGCCAATAATTTCGAATACTTGCTTCGATGTCATACCGTTTTGAATCTTATCGAACTCTGCCTTCGTTATGATAACGGCTTTACCTGTAGCTTCATTCGATTCAGTTGAATTCGAGCAGCCACTAAAGACAATTAATCCGGTAGCGATTGCTGTCCCTAAGTAGATACCTCTAATCGTTCTTTTCATCTTAAACCTCCTAATATTTTCCATATATCCCATACTATTCGACTAGTTCATCAATTATCCTTTTAAACGAAGAAAAGCGCACTTATAAAATAAGTAAGAAGAACCTCGTCAAAAACCAACAAAAAAAGACCGAAAAAATCGGTCTTCTACGTCAATTAATCAACTTGTATTTCATTGTTAACATCAAGCGCTTCAACTAATTCTAATTCCTCATGACGTTCTTTAAAACGATTGAANNTTTGCAAATAAGAATAATGGACGTTCGAAACGGTCATATACTAGCATGTTACGCATATCTTGATGGGATAAATACAGTTATACCATGAGGTGAGAAGGTTTTTTATGTAATTTTATCAAGATGCCAGAACTTTTGATACAGGGTGGTTTTTAAGACCTATACAGGAGGAATATTTCTTGATGGAAATGTATTTAAACGCATATTTAAGAGAATCAAAGGTACAAGGTCATAGTATCAACTCTATTAATGCTCGTAGAAAGGATTTAAAACTATTCTTTAATTGGGGTAACTTTCAAGAACTTGAAGAAATTGATAGATTTAAGTTAATGGAATTTATTAATTATTGCCAAGATAAAGGATTAAAGAGTAGTACAATTAATACGAGAGTTGTTATTATTAAAGCATTTTTTAAATGGCTAGTAGATGAGGAAATAATATCAAAGAACCCAGTAGAAAAGGTTAAAGTACCAAAAAGAGAAAAGACTGTAATAAAGACTTTTGACAAGAATGAAGTAGAAGAGATGATAAACTATTACAATGGAAAAGATTATGTAAGTGTACGTAACAAAACTATACTTACTCTATTAGCTGAAACAGGAATTAGGGTCTCTGAGTTGTGTGGTATTAAAAACGATGACGTTTATGATAATATGATACGAATAAAAGGGAAGGGAAATAAGCAACGATTCGTTCCTATTTCTGACATACTTCATTTACAATTATTTAAGTATTCTGTAGCACGAGATAAAAATTCTAAAAGCAGCTTAACTAACTACTATTTTTATTCCACTTGGGGAAAACAAATGTCATACATGATTCCAAGAGACATTATTCGAAAAGTTGGTAAAGCTCTTGATCTGGATGTCAAATTAATAACACATGGTTTTAGAAGGTTTTATGCTCAAAGTATGTTAGATAATATTGATTTATATACTTTATCGAGATTACTGGGGCATGAAAATATTAAGACTACCGAAATATATGTACGTGGTACTGAAGACGAAAAGATACTTCAACGAGGTATGAATAGTCCACTTTCAAAAGGGTTCCCATGATAAGGACTCTTTTTTAAAGCTCTGTTAAATTAATTTGGTGAAATTTTTATACAACTAATTGGCAGGATAGTTGAATAAGAAATTGGCAGTTTTGCCCTGAAATCAGATGGGTAATCATGGTATAATTTACAAAAAAAGGTGTGTTTATATGGCGACAGTAATTGTAATTATTTATATAACTGCAATACTTGTATCAATCTTTTTTGCTGGTCCTTATGCTCCATTAGTGGGTATAGCCATTGGATTTCCGATACATATACTTTTACTACTTAATAAAATCCTTAAAAAACTAAATGAGATAGATAGTAAACTAGAAAAATAATAGCTAATATTTAATTAACGCAGTGCAATAGTTGAACAACCATTAAGCTACTTCGGTAGCTCTTTCTTATGTCAGTGCAGTATTATTTTTAAAACTCGTCCTAACTATTATGGTAAAATATGGTATGTATATACTCAAATTTTATTTGAATCGGAGGTAATTAGTTTTGAAAAAAAGATATCTAGTAATTAGTATTATATCAATTCTCACCTTATTTTTAGGTGGATTTCAATATGTTAAAATGCATAAAACAAAGTCATCTAGTGCAGTTTGGGTAGGTTATAACAGTAAAAGTAGTACAGATTTTAAACGAGTGAATGTGGAAAGTCAGTCCAAGATAGCAAAATTAGAAGAGATTTTATTGTTCGGTAAAACTATTAATAAACCAAAAGATAATTTACAAGATTACGATATTCAATTATCGTTAAAAGTTCCTGAGAATGAAAAATCGTATAGCTTTTTAATTTGGTTTACGAATAATGGTGCCATAATTAAGCAGAATATATTGAATAAGTTCAATTATATAAGCTTGAATAATCAAGATGCAAACTTAGTAAAAGAGATTATAAAATATAAAAGGAATTAATTTTCGATGACTATGATACTTCTTGTTCAACTAACGCATGCTTTAGTTGAAGATCACGAGTTGCTAGCAGCTCGTTTTTTTATTGAACAAAATGGCAGTTTAGTCCAATAAGGAATGATATAATTGGTTTCAAAATAGATTAGAAGGGTGTTTGAAATTATGAAGTTTGAATATAAATTACGAGGGGCTGGTTGGGCAAATTTTAATATACAAATTAATTCCCAAAGTTTTAGCTTTAGTCCTGGTTATCTTACAGATGCATTAGGTGGACTTTTAAATGCAATAAAAGTAATTCATCCAGTATTCGATACGGAAGGCGACTATAAAGAGGATGGCTCGTATTACTTTTGGGATGCAGAACCTGATAGGTTAGACTGGAACTTTAAATATATAGAGAATGAGAATATACACATAAATCTTACCTACTTTGAAGATGATGAAGAAGATGATGAAGAAGATGGTGTAGTGGTATTAAACCAAGAATGTCCTTATGATGTTTTTCTAAAAGAAGTACTAAGAGAAGTCGAACTTATTTTATTAGAGTTTGGAATCGTTGGATATAAAGAAATGTGGTGTGAAAATGAATTCCCATTAAGTACGTTTTTAGAGTTAAAACATTATTTGGAAAACAAGAATCGTTTTCCAATAGTTACAAATATATTAGCAAATAAAGAAACGAAAAAGAGTGATTTAAAATTTGAAATTGATTTCATCAATAAAATAAACTTATTCAACTAACGCATGCTTTAGTTGAATAAGAAGAGAATTCAAAGATCACATAAAAGTGGTCTTTTTTTATTTTATTGAAAAAGCCAATCCCTTTTACAAGATCAGCTCTGCTCTGCTTTAAAATATCTTTGCTCTATATATTTTTATTTTTTAATATAAATTGATTATCTTCGAACACTAATTTTTTGTCTTTAAACAATTTCTGATAAGAATTAGCATAGTAAGATTTTTGCTCATGACTTACCCAAGATAAATTGCCCACATAATTACAAGTACGATCTCCATTAAAATGATGTACACAAGGTTGATTATGAGGATTTGATATAAACGCTTGAGCGACTAATCTATGAATTAAAACGAATTTTGATTCATTATTTTTTCGTAATCCAACTTGCAAATATCCAAGCCCATTATCAGATGGTTTAATGATCATATTTTTTCCTTTAACTCTCCCCAGGGTACTAACTTGATAAGATTCGAATCCATTGATTGTTTCCCATTCTTCACCTTCAATAAATAATGGCACGTTATTTGCTGGTCGATTAGGTATATCAGTATAAACTCTCATTGTTTTTCCATGTATACATACAGGTTTTACACTTAAATCAAACTCATTTTGAATAGTTCTTTTTAATATTTGTTTACTGCAGACCTCTAATTCCTTAATAACAGACCACTCTTGATATTTTTTGTAAATTTCAGGTGATGTTTGATTAATAAAATATTCTTTTCCTTTTCCTTGAATAAATTCCTTAACTGTCAACTTAATCAGCTCCCAATAATTAATGTTGGGAACAAATTTCAGCATCTCGTGTACTGAATTAATATGATCCCTCTATTATTAGTGCTTAATTCGTACCCTTGAAAAGACAAGTTAATATTTTCTATTTTGATCCTGCCTGGTTTCATATAGTGGATTTTTTTTATTTACAATTGTGAATTTCAACTCCTTCTCACGTTAAGAGTTTGTAAACGTATTTTGAGAGGAGAACATCATGAAAAACACTTCTAATAAAAAAGACTTCTATAAAGTCAAAATCACAAATGCAAGAGGAAACGATCAAAAATATATCACTGTAAATGGTGATATTTATTCAAACGGATGGACACAGGCTGACGAGGTTAATTTACAAGCTCTTTACTACAAAAAGAAACTAGCACAGGGATTGATCCAGCCTATTGATTGGGAAAATGAATTTACAAATGATCTGAATAATATTGACTGGTCAAGGCATACTCAAGAGTTTGAAGAAAAAGGATCTACATTTAAACAGCGACATAGGGCAAATGGTGAAAGTTCATATTTCATAAAAGAATGGGAGCAAAAGGAGTACTACGAATCTATTAAATCACCTAAGAAAAAAGAGCCTGACGGATCTGAGATAGATCTATTAGAAATTCTTGAACATCAGCGATGGATAAAAGATGATTTCAACAATAATCCACATGATAGAGGTATCTACCATTTGATTGAGGATAAAATGTTAAACGACTTACAAGAGCTTGGTAGCTTGACTCAGAAACAGTTTGATGTACTTGCTAATAAATTAACATCAAATGTGACAAACACTCTCTTAGCTCAAGAGAGAGGTGTTTCAGAGGGTGCTATAAGAAAGACGCTTAAACAGGCAGTTAATAAGATCAGAATGAATGCTGAATTTAAAGACTATTATGGTTGGAATTATATTTCAGAAGATCAAGATAAAAAGTCCAATCTTAAAAAAGTCGTTCCTCAAGGGGAACAGGTTAAAACGCATGATGAACAGGTCAAATACAATCGCATGACAAGAGCTAATTTCAAATGGGAATGTCAAGATGGTTATGTAAGATATCCATCTAAATTAGTATCAGAGGATAAATCTTTACCATTACCACGTCAGTATTAATTGGAAGGGAGGAAATAAATTATGATTAAATATAGAGGAATTAAACTATTAAACGAGGTTAGATTATATCGAGCTGATGGAGAATATAATTCAAAGGTAACAGGATCATTGGACAGGCTTATAAAGGTTACAGATGAATTAGGATATAAAGTCATAGGAGCTTGGAAAAACGCCTCCACTCCTGTCAAAATGAGATGTAATAATGGTCATGTATCAAATGTGATACCTAATAATCTTACATCAAATAGACAAGGAGGTTGTTGGGAGTGTTATCAGAAAGGGATAGGGATCAATAATGAAAGAGCCTTTAAGAATATATTAAAGCGTAAAGGCTGGAAAATTCAAATGGATGAGGAATATATAAATTATACTACAGAGATTCCTTTAGTCTCTCCAAGTGGTAGAATCTATTACTACAAACCAAAGACAGTAGTTGAATATATCGTATTACCAGAGTAGGGACATTGATCCTTACTCTTTTTTATATTCAAAATTACAAAACTAATAGATTATTACAATGACTTTTTGCATTTGTAATGCTTTTTGTAATTTGTCAAACGCTTGGTATCAAAGGGATTACCTTTATTTATTACAAAATATATATATAATTAGTTATTTTTAAAAGTAATAATATTTATATAGAAAGATATTAAAAGTAATAAGTTGATATATAGAGAGTATGAGAAAACTGTTGTAATTTATGTATTTTTGTAATTTTGAGGCTCGAAAACCAGTCATACCAAGGGATTGAGCATATTACATATTGAAAATATTTTTGTAATTATTACATATTGTTTTTGTAATGACATTGATCTGATAAAAAGGTACGAATCATGCACTAAGTATATAGGGGTTATTTACCTTTATAGCAATATTTTTTGAGGCTCAGAATGTTGATCAGCACTAAGAATATAACCAATGATTTAAGATTACTCTCATTCTCTTAAATCCTCTAATTTATTCTTTCTTTTGATTTCTTCTTTGAGTCTATTAAAACGTTACTTTTTTCGTTAGTCTTGATTCTCCTAACCTCCTAAAAAATTGGATCACCTTTTGACTTACTGACTAATCCTCAGTAGGTCTCTTTTTATTATGGTCAATTATGGCCACCAATCAAGGAAAGCTCTCTCTTATTTAGATCTCATCAGTAACAGTAGGCTGGTGGGATCTTTAATGAGATGGAGTCTTTTTTGATTTAAATACCTAAATCATTTTAAAAAGACCTTTCATAACAGTGAAAATATAAGCCCAGTGAGACCAGGCAAATACAAAGGAGTGTTCAAATGAACAAAGCCCAACAGGAATTAAGAAATGAGCTATTAGACGAGATGGATGATCTTTTAGCACTCGCTAAGAAAGAAAAACGACATTTCAAAGTGTCAGAAACAAATCGCATTGAGGCTATCAAGTCACAGATTGCTGAAATCGAAAGAGAATCACAGTTAAACCAAATGCAAAAAGAGGATCGAATGGTGATCACAAAAGGAGATAAAGTACACATGAACGAAAAAGAACAACGTAAATTACAAGAATCTGAGGAACGAGCATTTATTGATTTTATTAAAGGAGATGTACGAGCTTTAAATGCTGGATCAAATGGATCTATTATTCCTGTTTCTGTAGCATCTCGTGTTATTGATAAAGTGATCAACATTTCACCACTATTATCAAAAGTTGAATTATACAAGGTAAAAGAGGATCTTCAATTACCTATTTATGATTTTACTCAACATACTACTGCTTACCAAACAGAATTTACTGACATGGTGGAGAGTGCTGGAACGTTCTCAGCAGTAACTCTAAAATCGTTAATTATTGGATCATTAACTAAAATCGGTCGTTCATTAATTAATCGTACTGATAACTTTGATGTATTAGGATATGTTATCAATGCTCTTGCTAAGTCTATTTCATTATTCTTAGAAAATGAATTAATCAAGGGCACAGGTGGAGCTGGCAAGATTCAAGGATCACTTGCTACAGGAGTTACACAACAGGTTGCTGGTGCTACTACACTAGTAATCACATATCCTGAGTTAGTTGCAATGCAGACTAAGATCCCAGCTCACTATGATCCTAATTGTGCGTGGCTGATGAATCCAGCTACTTTGGGCTATATCAAATCAATGGTAGATTCTCAAGGTCGCCCTTTAAATCTATTTGAGAATGGCTTGTTATTAGATAAACCTGTCATGATCTCTGATGCAGTAGATGTCAATGGAGTGGGTAAAAAAGCTCTGTATTATGGAGACTTTTCTTGTATGAAAGTAAAAATGACTCAGGATGTGCAAATTCAAGTTTTACAAGAGTTATACGCTAAACAATACGCAGTGGGGATTGCTGGATATGTTGAAATTGATGGTTCGGTGGCTGAGCCTCAAGGTTTAGCAGTTTATGTAGGTAAATAATCAATCACAGGGAGTAATAGCTCCCTTTTTATTATGATCAGAAATGATCTCTAAGCTAAAACATTACTATATGGAGGATATAACAATGAGAACAAGGCAAGAGGTTTTACAATGGGTAAAAGTATTTGAAGATAAACTAACTGAATTAATCGGATCAGGTGCATATCTAACTGATGAAACAAAGAGATGTTTGAAGTGTCTTAAAGATGCTAATGAGATGCTGGATCTGTTTGATTTCAAGGGATTGAGTAGAGATACTTGATCCTTTTTTATTTATAACGCTTGGAGAAACAGTCAGAAGTAATGAGAATGACATAGTAATAACATTACTAATAAGTACACAACAATATGGGGTGTATGAGGACATAAGATAAATAATATATATATATATCATTGTATTGTTGATATATAATATTATTTAATATACGTCAATATATATGAAGGTGGTAATGACGATGGCACTTGGAGTAGATTGGAGCATCTATGCTCCATCGACAATAATGTTTTTAATTCTCTTAGCTTATCATATTTTGGGGAGAAAGATTGAGAAAGCCAATGAGGAAATAATTAAAGAGCAAGATGAGGAAATCGCAAACTTAAAAAGGCGATTAGCAAGATGGGAAAGCTAAATATAATTGAGCAAGTTTTTATTGTCCATTTACATAGAAAGGTATAGATGTCCGTTGTGGCATCTTTTTTTCATCCCCCCATCCTAAGACTCGAAAAATCCTTCAAATAGCTATACCTACACCTGCCAACTGCTCATAAAAACTTCCCTAAATGAAATGATTTATTTTAAAGGCTCTATTAAAGTAAATTATTAATTTTTAAGTATAAAAACAACTAGTTGTATTTATCTAATCATTTAATTTTTTAGCATATTGTACTAAATATAGATTTTCATAATTTGAGGAGTTTACTGACGATTCAGAGTTTTGTGTAGTACAATTAAAAATATTATATTTTATGGAGGACAAAGGTAAGATGAGTGAAATTTGGATAAAAATATTTTTTTCAGCCCTTATATCAGCAGTTTTGGGTGCGCTTTTTACTCAGAATTTAAATAATTTCCTAACACTAAGGAGGGAAAAGAAAAATAAAGATAAAGAAAGTTTAAAGAAGTTTTATTATAAAGTTATTCCATATATATATGATTATTTTAAAGTAACAAATGAGTTTAGGAAGGATAGTTTAGTAGAATGGACTGACAACTCATCTTTCAGAGTAGATATAATTAAACACGTTTCTGAAAATTCACTGTATATAACTCCTAATATACATTCTAGTTACATTAAAGTTCGTTCACAAAATCTGCATGAGGATTTGAGTGGAAGATATAATGAACGGGCAGAAGTTAATCTAATTTATTATATATTTGATGCGTATTTAAATTTATTAAAAAAAGAAGATTTAAAATTATATCAATCAGAAGTAACTTTTGGGTGTCTATTGTTAATGTGGAAAATCACAGTGGAAATTAATCCTAATAATACAGGGTACATACCAATGTCTAGAAGATTTTATTTAGATCATAGTAAATTTAATGAAGATATTTATAATCGTCTGATAGAAATAAACCATCTTGTAAAACGAGATGAAATAATAACAGATTTTAAATATATTTTGAAAGAATTAATAAATAAAGAGCATCAGAATGACAATGAAGAATATCTAGATACATTCTTTGAAGATGAGGACGAAATTCAAGATACATTTACAGTAACTATGCTTTCAAACTTAGATTTAGATATAGGAGAATTGTCAATAACACAAAGGCGATTATATCGTGAAGCCATTATTTCTAATCTTTATAATTCTCTATATTATGAATCTAAATACAATTTCAATTTTACTTCAGATGACTTTAAAACATTACATAATGAATATAAAAATGCATTTTTTTATTTAAAAGATAAAAAATTAGTATCAATAATAAAAGATGATGATTTAATTAAAATAGAATTAACTGCAGAAGGACAAGAATATTACGAAATAAATCAATTCAATTAATTCAAAATCAACAAACGCGTTTGAGACTTTTATTAAAGTCTCTTTTTTTTTATGGCTCTAATTGTCAGAAAATTGTCCCATGGTCAGTCCTATATATTGTCTAATAGCCAGTCCTGTAAAAAAAGAATGTTTGAAGAAATATAGAATTAAAAAAGAGTAATGAATTTAATCATTACCCATTCTTTATCTTCCAATATTCTTCAACAATAAAAGCAATTTGGTTTGATAAAGTACGTTTATTGTTTGCTGCTTCTAATCTTAACTTTTCAATCATTTCTTTTTCTAAAGTAATATTTATAGCACCTTTTGTTGGTTTTATGGTCATATAAACACCTCTTGATATATGTCTACTTATAGTATAACTCAAACAAAAGTATATTAGTATGTTAAAAAGTCTAGACCTTTGCAGAGTTGTGTTGTATATTAAAATTACAATCAGTGAAGGTGAGGTGAACACAATGACTACTACACTTACAAACGTTTCTGACATCTTTGAACAAGGTAATAGACACATGCAAACAAAACTACGTTATTTCTCAAAACAATCTGGAATGATCGTTAAGTACATCATTTCAAAACTACGCAAATATAAAGGTAAGTTCTACGAAAGCTACTCCACTATCGCCACTGAATTAAATGTGTCTACTAAGACAGTACAGAGGACAGTAAAACGTATGCAAGAGTACGAAATCATTTGTGTATCAGCTCAATTTATTGATGGTAGACGATCAACGAATATTATTCGATTATTACCTTTCAAACCATTTGAATTGATAAAAGAGATTGTTGAAGTAGTTAAAGAAATAAAGAGTAAGATAGTGCAGAAGGTTGTAAAGCCTGATCAAAAGGTAGTTAACACAGTTACTAATCAAAATAGGGTTCGAAATACAGGTAATAAAATGTCTAAAAGAACTGAAATTGTTCCAGCCTGGTTAAATAAGTCTTATTTTAAACAACAAGAAACAGAAGATATAAGAAAACAGAGAAAGGAGTTAGAAAAACAGTTAACAGAGTTCATAAGGTAAATACTTTTTTGATATTTTTAAACTTAATTATATCAAGATATGTATCAGAATTAACCTTATAAACCATCATAAAATTACATAAAAAAAGGTGACGTTTTTACTCATCACCTCTTTAAATATTCAACCTCAAATAACCTTAATCAACTTGTATTTCATTGTTAACATCAAGCGCTTCAACTAATTCTAATTCCTCATGACGTTCTTTAAAACGATTGAATGTAAATTCGTTTGCAAATAAGAATAATGGACGTTCGAAACGGTCAAATACTAGCATGTTACGCATGTCTTGATATTTCTTAAGTCCTTTTACATCATCAGTTTTAACCCATCGAGCAATATTATAATCAACATGGTCTTTACGGATATCAGATCCATATTCATTTTTTAAGCGGTATTCAAATACTTCAAATTGAAGTTGACCTACAGCACCTAAAATAACCTCATTAAATTCATTTTTATAAACTTGAATTGCACCTTCTTGAGCTAATTGCTCAACACCTTTATGGAAGTGCTTAGATTTTAATGAATTAACTGGGCTAACTCGTAAGAATAACTCAGGTGGGAAAGTTGGTAATGGCTCAAAGAATAATTTTTGCTTACTAGATGTGATTGTATCTCCGATTTGATAAGTACCTGAATCGTAAATACCAATTACGTCACCAGCATATGCTCTGTCAATCGTTTCACGGTCATTAGCCATCAATTGAGTTGATTGACTTAATTTAATTTGTTTTCCTGTACGAGAAAGCATTACGTTCATTCCTCGTTCAAATACACCAGAACAAATTCGTAGAAATGCAATACGGTCACGGTGAGCAGGATTCATATTAGCTTGAATCTTAAATATAAAACCACTAAATACTTCATCAGTTGGATTAACTTCACCATTAATTGTTTTACGAGGTCCTGGTGCAGGTGACATATCTAAGAAATGATTTAAAAATGGTGTTACACCAAAATCGACTAATGCTGTACCGAAGAAAACAGGAGTAAGTTCCCCAGCTCGAACTAAGTCTAAATTGAATTCATTTCCTGCACCTTCTAAAAGATCAACTTCATCTCGTAAATTTTCTAAATTTGAAGGCTCTAAATGTGCTTCTAATTCAGGACCATGAACGCCATCTTGACCAAGTTTAATAACTTCGTCTTTTCGGAAAAGATGAACTTCATTTTCTAATCGATCATAAACCCCTTCAAATTGCATTCCACTTCCGATTGGCCAAGTAACTGCAACAGAAGGCATACCTAGAACTTCTTCTAATTCTTCCATTAATTCTAGTGGATCTTTAGCTTGGCGATCTAATTTATTCATAAAGGTAAAAATAGGAATACCACGTAAACGACAAACTTGGAAAAGTTTCTTAGTTTGTGCTTCAATACCTTTTGCAGCATCAATTACCATTACAGCAGAGTCAACAGAAGTTAGTACACGATATGTATCTTCACCAAAATCATTATGACCAGGAGTATCCATAATTGATACCATTTTTTCATCGTATTCAAACTGCATAACAGAGGAAGTTACAGAAATTCCACGTTGTTTTTCGATTTCCATCCAGTCAGATTTTGCATATTTTGAATTTTTTTGAGCTTTTACAGTACCAGCTTCACGAATAGCCCCACCATGAAGTAGTAATTTTTCAGTTAAAGTTGTTTTACCAGCATCAGGGTGAGAGATGATCCCAAAAATACGGCGTTTAGCAACTTGATTGATTAATTCTTTATTTGACATCTATTATAAAGTCCTTTCTAAATCAAAGATCATAAACAAATTTTTACATCTTATCTATTATACTAGAATTCAGCGTTTGATGAAACATTTAGTAACCAAGTTATATACAAAGTATTTCCAAGTTATGAAATAAGAATTTTCTTTTTTCGTTTTATTTTGTAATTTTTTCATATAACATTCATTTTTTTATCAATCTTTTAAATGCTGAATCTATCTCCTAGTTATGGGTGATAGATTCCTTTTTTTATGACAAATGTACAAGCATGTTCAGGACACTTTGATTACTATATGATAATGATTCATTTTAATGAAAGAAAGGAAGTAAACATAAATGGCATCATCATGTAATTGTTCAACATCAACATTAACTTGCTGTCCTGAAAAGGTTTTTGTTCAAGACCAGGTATGTACACCATGGCAAGCAGTAGGAGATGCAACAACCGTTACAATTCCACTTTTTAAAAATAATTTTAACCAAAATATTATAGGAACTGGTTTTGTGAAGTATGAGGTAGGTTCTGTTGCAACACCAATACAGATTTTATTTTTAAACTCTGCTGGAGGCACGATTAATTCTGAAGTTGTAACATTAGGTTCTAGTTTGGCATTTACAATTAGAAGATTTGATGTAATACAAGCCGTTATTCCCATTGGAGCAGGTATACTATTTCAAGGTGAGTTTTGTATAACAACACGATATTCTGTTTAATTGAAGAAAATGAGGAGAAAAGCAAATGTGTAATGGATTAAGTTGTTGCTCAACTAAAAATATTTTTCAAGACAAAGTTTGTATAACTTGGCAAGTGAATACACCCGGTATTATCACAATCTTTACAAATAATATCGCTCCAATTATTTCTGCAACAGGCTATGTAAAAAATGATACAGGAACAGATAATATCGTTGTTAATTTTTTAAGAGGAGGAAATGTAATTGATACCCTTACTGTCCCACCTCAAAGTAGTGTAGCTTTCTCAGAAAAGCTATTCGATGAAATTCAAATTGATACTACAGGTTTAACCGGGGTAGTAGAGGGTGAGTTTTGTTTAACGGTTAGATATTCAATGTAATAGTTCATTTTATCTAAATAGTATTGTTCAGAATAATTTTTTGAACAGTCCTATGTAATGAAATGAGGAACGATAATTAATGTATTCTTTTATGAATAATAAAGATGAGAATGGTAATGCAATTCCTTTCGTAAAAGGATTCAATTCCAATTCGAATAAATGTAGTTGTTGTAATAGTTTTTCATGTAATGCGATTAAAAAAGTTGGTCCAACAGGAGTAACTGGCTCAACTGGGGTGACGGGCCCGACTGGAGCAACGGGAATAACAGGAGAAACAGGAGTAACTGGGGTGACAGGAGTATCCGGGCCAAGTGGAATAACGGGAACGACAGGAGAAACAGGAGCAACTGGATTAACCGGTCCAACCGGAGCAACGGGCTCAACCGGAATAACAGGATTAACCGGGTCAACGGGAATAACGGGAACGACAGGAGTAACTGGCCCAACTGGAACAACCGGAGCAACTGGGGTGACAGGATTAACCGGATCGACGGGAGTAACCGGCCCAACCGGAATAACGGGAGCGACAGGAGTAACCGGGTCAACCGGTCCGACTGGAATAACGGGAACGACGGGAGTAACCGGTCCAACTGGAACAACTGGAATAACGGGAACGACGGGAGTAACCGGCCCAACTGGAATAACGGGAGCGACGGGAGTAACCGGCCTAACTGGAACAACGGGAACGACGGGAGTAACCGGCCCAACTGGAATAACGGGAACGACGGGAGCGACGGGAGTAACAGGAGTAACGGGAATAACTGGAATAACGGGAGCGACGGGAGTAACACGAGTAACGGGAATAACCGGAATAACGGGAGCGACGGGAGTAACCGGCTCAACCGGAATAACGGGAGCAACCGGAGTAACTGGAGCAACAGGATCAACCGGATCAAGTTTTAATACTTCTGGATCGGCAGCAAATACCTCTGGAGCAACAATTGCGATTACACTTTTAGGCCCTTCACCGATACCGTTTCCGAACGCGCAAAATTTATCAGCAGATATAACAGTGAACAACCCAACAGCTACCATTTTTACGATTAATACAAGTGGTAGATATTTAATAACATATCAAGTGTATCCTACATTATCTTTATTAACGACTTTTCAGTTATTTCGAAATGGGGCTGGAGTTGCAGGTACAAATATTTCTGCTGCAGTTGGATTAAGTTTAGTCAGTAATCAAGTGATTATTAATATAAATGCAGGTGATTCGATACAAGTAATGGTGTCTGCTACTTTAGCCGCTACAGTATCGTTAGCAGCTGGTACGACCGCTGCGACAATTTCCATTGTTAGAGTAGGTTAATTAATATTATTTTAATTCAACAAGTGACTACAAGTTATATGAGTAAGATTAATAGTGGTCACTTTTCTTTTTATGTTTTATTTAATACTAAAAATAATGCCTTTTCAGTATTTTAGATACATAGGATATTAACTATAATAAGTGAGGGATAAAAATTGAAACAAAAAAGACCAGATATATCAAACTTACCTAGTATTAAATTACCAGTTTCTTCTCCAACTCTATTACCACCTGTACCTCCGCCAACACCACCTACCCCCCCAACACCAATACCTCCGCCAACAAAATGTGATCCATGTATTCCAATTGATCTATTTGGCAATATTATGATTCAAGATAATCTTGATAAACCAGTTGAACTGTGGAGTTTAGGTGGAAATTTAACTGCTTTAGCAACGATTTCAGTCTATAATAGCGAAGGCAGTACTGGACCGATTACAATCGAAGTAAGTAGCAATATCTGTCATATAATTTCCGTGTTACCAGGTAATACGAGTAGCTATACTAGTCAATATATAAAAACTGTGACCATACTACACTCAGGTCAATCTCCAATTTATTTAGAAGGAAAATATTGTATAACTGGTAAAATTATTGAAAAATAATAAACACATAGTATTTAAACATAAGCTTATTGCATAATCGCATTAAGCTTTTTTTTATTTCCTAAAAAATAGGCGTACTTAAATAAAACACTTTACATATGATTTAAGGAGTAGTATGGTTAGTTACATGAGTAACTAACTAAATAACTAACCAGAAAGGAAGGTGCTAATGAAACCGACATTAGATGAATCACAACCAATATTTCAACAAATTGCGGTGATGATTATGGACGAAATTATAGACGGAAGAATTAAAGAGGGTGAACAAGTGCCTTCAACAAATGAATTATCTCGCTTTTTTAATATTAATCCTGCAACTGCAAGGAAAGGACTTCAAGCATTAGTTGATAAGGAGATAATTTTTAAACAAAGAGGTGTAGGTATGTTTGTTTCTACTGGAGCAAAAGAAAAGTTACTTTTAGAGCGAAAACAGCAGTTTTATGAAGATTATGTTGCACCTTTACTTAAAGAAGCCAAGAGAATTCATTTAAATGAAGAAATGGTAATTGAATTAATAAAGAGAAAAAACGACTCGAATTAGGAGGGGTAAAAATTGATCGAAATTAAAAATTTGACATATGGCTATAAGCATACACCAGTTTTAACGAATTTCAATTTAATTGAAACAGAACCGAGTATTATTGCATTATGGGGAAGAAATGGTACAGGAAAAACAACTTTGATGAGTTTAGTCGCTGGCCATTATAAACCAAACGAAGGTTCAATAAAAGTCTTAGGGGAAGAACCTTATAATAATTTAAATGTTCTTGAGAATATTTGTTATATCCAAGAAAATCATCCATTTGGTCATAATTGGAGAATAGACGATTTATTAAAATACGGAAGGTACTTTCATCCTGAATGGGATCAAGAATTTGCTGAACATTTAGTGCAAGTTTTTGAGTTACCGATGAATAAAAAAATCACTAAGTTTTCAAAAGGAATGAAAACGGCAGTGCAAATCATTTTAGGATTAGCTAGTAACGCAAAAATAACAGTTCTCGATGAGCCAACTAATGGACTAGATGCAGTGAAAAGAAAACTATTTTATGATGCATTATTGGAAAGCTATGAAGAAAATCCAAGACTCATATTACTTTCAACACATCATATCGAAGAAATTCAACCATTATGTGAAACGATCGTTGTAGTAAATGATGGAAAAGTACTATTTCATGAACAAATGGATGTTATGCGGGAGAAAGGTATTATTCTTTCTGGCAATATAGATTCAATAGAACATGTAACGAAAAATATTTCTATACTTGAATCCTCAAAAATCAGTTCGACTAAAAAAGTAATGATCGATGAGTTATTTACAAATGAATGGAAAAAAATCGCTGAAGATCATCATCTTAAAATTGAAAAAGCAACTCTACAAGACTATTTAATAAATAAAACAAAAAACAAAGAGGTGAAAAGATGAACTCGATAAGAGGCACTTATCAACTAGTTTTCGATGAATTGAAATGGTATTTTAAAATATTTTCTTTAATTACTTTGTTATTATCAGTTGTTTACGTACTCGTTAGTTTAATTTTTAATATCCCTTTACAAAGTGGTGCAGCTTTGTTTGGACCGATTTATGGGGGGATTAGTACATTCGCGGTTGCAGGATTGGTCATTCCTTTCCAAGTTGCAATTGGATTAGGTAGTACAAGAAGACAGTTTCTAAAATCTTATAATGTAATGTCAGTATTAATGGTTATTTCAAGTATTACTTATTTAAATATAATGTATTACATTATGAAAATATTATTAGACAAAGGAATAAATAGTTTTCACTTTTACCATCCTGCAGATTTAGTTTCCTCAGGATATCATTTCTTTACGTATTATTGGGTCGACCTAATGGTTGGTTTTATTATACTAGGGCTTTCTTCTTTTATTGCTGTATTAGTTAGAAGATTGGGGATTCTCTATTTTCTACTAACACTAGTTTTAGTTAGTATTTTAATGACCTTTTTATCAATCAATGGAATAAGTTCAGACTTTTATTCTATGATTTTTAATATTAATCCGATTAATTTGTTTACTTTAATTGGATTAGTAGGAATAGTGCTTCAATTATTAACATTTCCAATGATGATCAATGCACCATTAAAAATGAGAGGTAGAAGTTAAAACCGATTCAAGAAAAAGTATGTGGATAGAATGCATACTTTTTCTTTTATAAATTATTAACGAAAAATTCAGTATAATATAGACGAAATACAATAAGTTAGGAGATGAATTGATGACATTTACTATTAAGCCAATTGCGTTTGTTAAAAATTCAAGAAAAGAAATTAAAGACGATAACTGGGGGTCAATTATTTCTGAAATTGAGTTAGTAGAGGAGTTTAATGAAGAAGCATTAAGTGGAATAAGTGATTTTTCACATTTAGAGATAATTTTTTATTTCGATAAAGTAACTGATGAAATGATTCAATATAATGCTAGACATCCTAGAAATAATATTCATTATCCAAAGGTTGGAATTTTTGCTCAAAGAGGTAAAAACAGACCCAATAAATTAGGGCTAACATCAGTAGAACTATTAAAACACAGTGGCCGCATTCTTACAGTTAAAGGGTTAGATGCGATCGATGGAACGCCAATCATTGATATCAAACCAATTATGAAAGAATTTCTTCCAAAAGGAGAGATCAAACAAGCAGAATGGTCAAAGGCTTTAATGGAAAAATATTGGTGAAGAAATTAAAAAAAGATAAAGAGTTTTCTCAAAGGTTTTTTTGGGGAAACTCTTTTTTTGTTTTTATGTAAATAAATTAATCCAACTTTTATTATTTCCTTATAAAAACAATTGATGACAATGTATTTAAGATGCCACTCACATACGCCCTTGCTCTGATCATTTTTATATTGTACTAATAGTTAAAAATTTTTAATTTAAAATTTAGCTAGAACAATAATATAAGGCGTTATTAGTGAATTTCCCCCAAGTTTTTTAATGGGATTTTACATTAAACTACATGAATCTACATTTAGGTAAACGCAATACTTTATTTTTTTATCAGATTTTACTAATATCGACATTTAATTTATTTTATAATTTCCTTCATTCATGAAAATTCCCCCAATACTTTTCAAGAAAAACTCTAGCTATAATCTAAGTTAAGTGATTTTTCTGAAAAATCACATATATTCTTTCTTATTTTAGAATCTTTTAATTAAGAAAAAGTTGGAGGTTATTAAATGAAGGGGTTAAGTAGTAAATTTTTTCAAACCACATCAGTACTAGTTTTAGCTAGCAGTACAATTTTGGGATCGACTATGATTAGTAAAAAGCCAGCATATGCGAACTCAAGTGAAGCAGAAAGCATTCTACAATCACTTACAGCAGAACAAAGGGAGGCTTTGAATCAGTTAGATCTTGCTGGTTCAAAAACAGGTTTGCAATTATCAGATGATATCGACCTATCAAGTGATAAAGATGTTTCTGTAATTGTTGAATTTAAAGAACTTCCTGCTAAAGTAGCACAGTTAGAGAAGGCTGTTGAAGGGGAGTCAATTTCATTAGAAAAGGCGAAGGAAAATGTAACTAAGTCGCATGCTCACTTTAAACAAGAATTACAAGAAAAATTAGGAAATAAAGAGAAAGCAAGTAATGAAGGAATTCAAATTAAATATACATATCAGAATGCGTTTAACGGCGTTTCATTGACACTTCCAGCAAATCAAATTAAGGATTTACTAGATTTGGATACAGTTAAAGCTGTTTATAGTGATTCAATAATACAAATTAAGCCACCGGATGAACCAGTCGAAAAGGACCAATCAAAGGTTGATAGTTTACCATTTTTAAAAATTGATAAATTGCATGAAGAAGGTTTTACAGGTAAAAATATTAAGATAGGTGTTATCGATACGGGTATTGATTATAACCATCCCGATTTAAAAGATGCATACAAAGGTGGTTATGATTTCGTAGATAATGATAATAACCCAATGGAAGCAACATACGATCAATGGAAAGCTTCTAAAAAAGCTGAATTTGTTAATGGCAGCTCATATTATACTGATCACGGTACGCATGTTTCCGGAACGATTGCTGGAAGAGGGAAAAATAATTCTGATTATAAAGTAACCGGAGTAGCGCCTGATTCAGACTTATATGTATACCGCGTATTGGGACCGTATGGTTCAGGTTCTAATTCTGCAGTAATTGCAGGAATTGATCGTTCGGTAGCCGATGGGATGAATGTAATTAATCTTTCGCTTGGGGCCTCTATAAACGATCCATTAGAAGCAACTAGCTTAGCAATTGATAATGCCGTTTTAAATGGTGTTACAGCTGTCGTTGCAGCAGGAAATGCTGGAGATGGTATGTACACACTAGGCTCTCCAGGTGCAGCAGCACTTGCGTTAACAGTAGGTGCGAGTTCTGTACCAACTACAGTTACTACATTCGCAAGTAAATTTTTAGTAAACGGTAAAGGTAAGGATAGTACTCTTCGATTAATGACAAAAAAATGGACAGATGATTTTACTAAAATGTCTGGAAAAACATTTGAAATTGTAAATGTTGGAGAAGGTGGTCCAACAGATTACACAGGAAAAAATGTTCAAGGTAAGATTGCATTTGTTGCTCGAGGGACGTATGCACTTGTTGATAAAATGAACTATGCAAAGCAAAATGGAGCTGTAGGGGTAATTATATACAACAATAATGCCACTGAGGGACAGATCCCGTATTATTTGGGAGAAAGCAATGATAATATCCCGGTATTTTCAATGACAAATAAAGATGGCTTAGCGGTTAGCGATTTATTTAGTAATGGTACACCATCAGTTACATTAGGTAATATTGGTGAAGATGTAATTCCTGGTGATGATTTAGCTAGCTTTAGTTCTAGGGGGCCATCAGGAACTTTATATGATATTAAACCCGAAGTTACAGCACCAGGCGTAGATGTATTATCGACTGTTCCTGCATATATCAATAACAAAAATGATTCAACAGATTATTCTTCTGCATATATGCGAATGTCTGGTACGTCAATGGCAACTCCACATGTTACTGGTATAGCTGCATTATTATTACAAGCTCATCCGGATTATACGCCTGCTGATATTAAAACCGTCTTGATGAATACAGCGGATCCGTTAAGAAGTAAATACAGCGTGTTTGAAGTTGGGGCAGGTAGAGTAGATCCTTATGAAGCGATTTATTCACGTATCGAACTAGGCGTTCAAGATACAACGCCATATTTTAAAAATAATGAAAAAGTAAATATTGATGAGCAAACTGGTGGTCTTAGTTATGGTTTTATTCCTGTAGATAATAATGCTATTTCGAAAACTACAAATATATTAATCACAAATCATACTGATAAAATGCAAAAATATAATATTTCGGTAGAATATAATATCGGTACACGTGGATCTTTGGATGCTAAGTCAAACGGGGTAAGTGTAACAGTACCTAAAGATCTTAAAATGAAGAAGAATAGCCAGGAGATGATTCCTGCAACACTTACGATCCCAACAACTGCAAGTAAAGGAACATATGAGGGCTATATTCATGTTGTGAATGAAAAAGATCCAGACGATCATTATCAAATTCCATTTGGATTCCGTTTAGTAGAAGAAGGCTTTGAATATTTCAAAGTTCATTCACCAAGCATCTCTACAACTCGTGATACTGCACCATATAGCGTTAAGGCGTCTGATTTAGATTTTAAATTAAATTCACCGATGAAAACATTAGATTTTATTTTAGTAGATCCAAAAACTAATAAAGATTTAGGAATAATTGGTACAATTAATGTGTCAAGTGCAGGAGTTGATAAAGATCTCTATATTCAAAAAGCCTTTACTGGTCGCTATTTTCCATTTACAGGTAATGCTAAGAAACCAGTTGGCTACACATCGATTCAAGCAACACAAGGAATATATAAAATGAAAGTAATTGGTACAAATTTAGACGGAAAACAGTACACCAAAACAGACCAAGTATATATCGATAATAACCGTCCAACATTCACATTAGATGATACAAATGCACTACCTAAAGGTGATCTTCCATTTGTTGAATTAGCACCTGGCCAAAAAACAGTTACATTATCTGGAAATATTATAGATAATGAAGCAACGGAAATGGAAAATAGCGGTATGAATGTTACACAAGCAACTAATAAAGCTTGGTATGGACCAAACGCTCCGGCCATTGGTATTGCTACTGATGCAAATGGTAAGTTTTCCAAAGAAATATCTGTGGATTCTCCAAATCCAGTCAATATGCTCCAATTTGTAGCGTCGGACAGAGCGGGTAATTCAACGATGGCGAAAGTAGTTTACTATATGAAACCAGGAACACAATATATTTATGCCAAACCAAATAAAGAATCTTTTACAATGGGTGATCAATTAACTTATACGTTCTATGCTCACGGTTTGCAAAATGCAAAAGATCTAACACTTAAATTCGATTACACTTCAAGATTTTTTAACTCAGTCGGATTTAATAAAAATAAGGCTTTATCTGATGATACTCAATTTACAGTTACTTCAACAGGAACTACCAGCAAATCAAATACAATTAATATAAAGGCACCAGGTGATGGTATAACTGGTGATACGCCATTGTTTGATATGCAAGTAGAGACGAACCGAGATACTTTTGTAAACGTTAATACTACTTTTTTCTATATCACTTCATCTTCGTATAAAGATCTAAATGGTAAAACAGTAAACCCGTATACTCAAGTTGGATATTTACCAAGCTACTCAGCTTATTCAGATGCTACTGCAAAAATCAACGCAGCAGGATTGTTAAATGCAACTGGCAGTTTTAACTTTGCAATTGATTACACTACTATCGGTGCACAAGCAAAAGCAAAAGACTCCAATGGTCAATATTATACTGGTGAAATTCAAAAGAATGGAAACATAGTATTCAGTAAACTTCCAATTACGCAACAATTATATACAGTCATCATAGATGTCCCAGGTCATTTTACTACTTACACACCTATGGAAATTGGTCGAAAAGATCGTGATATTTTTATTGGTGAAAGTATCTCTTATCCTACTGTAAGAGAAAATACTGGGGATCTTAATAAAGATAATGTAGTTGATATTTATGATGTAATACTACTCGAACAAAATTGGGGTTCGAATAACCGTAATGCTGATATTAATTTTGATGGTAAAGTTGACTCATTGGATTTCAAGTTACTTGAACCAAATTATTTAAAAGAGAATGATTATGTATTAGATACTCCTACTGGTGTTAAGGAGTATAATGGAAAAACAATTGATTCGATTAAGAAGTCTTTAGGAATCAATTAGATTTTGAACCTATCCGAATCGGATAGGTTTTTTAGATTGTTGATATTCTTGATGGATTAAATAAAAATGTTAATGGAATCTGAAACAATTTTAATTCGATAGAAAAAACGAAAATTCAGAATGTTTCTCCTTTAGTTTTTATCCTCTAACATTTTGTATTATGATTCAAATAACAAAGTCTTAGTTAGAGAAGTACAAGTATTAAATAAAAAACAATTTGTAAATACAAAATAAAATGCGAGGTGGAGTATGGAAATTAAATATAGAATTGCCTCAACAAATGATAGTTCAGAAATTGCTAGATTATCAGGTCAATTGGGTTACAATGTTGAAAAAGATGAAGTCATTGAAAGATTAAATAAAATAATAAATCAGAATGATCATGTGGTCATTGTAGCAGAAATTGAAAGTCAACTTATTGGATGGATTCATGCTCACGGACGATATTTGATTGAGTCTCCACCATATGTTGAAATTGGTGGTTTGATTGTTGATAGTACATATCGGGGTCAAAAAATTGGTAAGTTACTAGTGGAAAGATGCGAAGAATGGTCAAAATTATCGGGATTTAAAGAAATACGAGTACGGACAAATGAAACTAGAATAGAGACACTTATTTTTTATGAAAAGATTGGGTTTAAAAATACAAAATCGCAAAAAGTATTTAATAAAGAATTAATTGTATACTAAAAGGATCATATTACTGATTATGAAAACGAATTTGGTAAATTCACTTCGCTTAAGCTTGTAAACAATTGGAGTTTCCTCCATGTTTACAAGCTTTTTTTGTATAATAACAAAGTTTTAATAGCAAATAGTAAGCAGGTTGAAAGTGATGAATAGACCATCTGACGCATGTTATTCGTGATTGGTTTTAAGTAAAAGGATAAAAAAATATTTAAACATTATAACGTTATATTGACTAACTCGAATTTAGATGTTATTCTACATTGGAATAATAAACAAGATTGATGTAAACGAATACATTAATCAATTTTAGTTTTGTTTACTGAAAAGGATGAGGGGAAATGAAGGATCATTTCGTACTACAGAATGTAAAAATGATAGATGGAAGTTCTGTAGATATCATAGTAGAAAATAAAAAGATTATAGACATTGTAGCTGCTGGAACTGGTAATGGTGAGAAAATAGTAGATTACAAGCATAATGTATTTGTTTCTAGTGGTTGGATTGATCTGCATGTCCATGCATTTGCAGAATTTGAGCCATATGGTGATGATGTCGACGAGATCGGTTATAAAACAGGTGTTACTACAATTGTTGATGCGGGTAGCACTGGTGCTGATAATTTGTCCGAATTGGTTAGTAGCTGTAAAAAGTCAAAAACAAATGTTTTCGCATTTTTAAATATTTCGCGAATTGGCTTAAAACGAATTGATGAGTTATCTGATTTGTCTTGGTTAGATGAGGTTCAACTCAAAAATACGATTGCAGAGCATAAAGATTTTATTATCGGACTGAAGGCAAGGATTAGCAAAAGTGTAGTAGGTAAAAATGGTGTCGAACCTTTAAAAATAGCGCGTAAGTTTTCTAACGAAACAGATTTACCACTTATGGTTCATATAGGTTCAGGACCTCCAGATATTAATGATGTTCTAAACCTACTTGAAAATAAAGATATTATTACTCACTACTTAAATGGGAAAGCAAATAATTTATTTGATGAAATGGGAAGACCTCTTCCAAATTTTCTAGATGCAATTAATCGAGGTGTTCATTTGGATGTTGGGCATGGCAATGCAAGTTTTTCGTTTAAAACGGCTTTGCAAGCTAAAGAACATGGAATTAAATTCGATACGATTAGTACTGATATTTATCGGAAAAATCGATTGAATGGACCAGTCTATAGTATGTCACATGTTTTATCAAAATTTTTATACTTAGGTTATTCACTAGAAGAGATTATTGATGCTGTTACCGTTAATGCGGCTAAGTGGCTTAATAAACCGGAACTTGGAAGAATTTCAGTAGGAGATATTGCGAACCTCACTTTATTTACTATTGAAGATGAAGTGACAACCTTACTTGATTCTGAAGGAGACAAGCGTAAAGCTGAACAAAAAATCGTAGTAAAAGGAGTGGTTATTAATGGAGAACACGTTGAATGCTAAATATGGTTTGAAAAGGGTAATTAATGCAAGCGGTAGGATGAGTATATTAGGTGTTTCTGCTCCTACGGACACTGTAATGGAAGCGATGAAAATAGGTGGTCAAAATTACGTTGAAATTTCGGACTTAGTTGATAAGGCTGGAATTCATATTGCAGGTCTTCTTAAATCAGAGTCAGCTGTTGTTGTTAACTCTGCTTCAAGTGGAATTGCACTTTCAGTAGCGGCCATTGTAACTGAAGGAAACAGACGTAAAAGCGAAAGATTACACCAAGAACCAATTCATAAAAATGAAATCATTATGTTAAAGGGGCACAACGTACAGTATGGTGCTCCAGTTGAAACAATGATTTTCCTTGGTGGAGGTAAATTAGTAGAAGTCGGTTATGCAAATGAAGGGAAAGTTGAGCATATTGCAGATGCTATTAATGAAAAAACAGCTGCAATTTTATATGTGAAATCTCATCATGCTGTTCAAAAAAATATGATTTCAGTTGAAGAAGCTTGGGAAGTAGCGCGGGCAAATAATGTACCTTTCATTATAGATGCTGCTGCTGAAGAAGATTTGCAAAAATATGTCAAATTTTCTGATTTAGCAATATATAGTGGTTCGAAAGCAATTGAAGGACCTACTTCAGGTATTGTTGCTGGTAAGGAAAAATATATCGAATGGTTAAAAGTACAATTACATTGTATCGGTAGAAGTATGAAAGTTGGTAAAGAAACCACTTTTGGTCTGCTGCAGGCTTTGGATGAATATTTTGTCAAAAAAGATAATAGTGAAAATGAAAAAGCTAGTTTAGAAGTTTTAAAATCACTAGAATCGATCGATGGTTTAAAAGTCACGATTGTACAAGATGAAGCGGGACGAGCTATTTTTAGAGCTCGAATCCAAATTGATCCTGTTGTAACGAAAACTACAGCAAAGGATGTAAATGATCAATTAAAGAATGGTAGTATCGCGATTTACACTCGTGATTACGGAGTTCGTCAAGGATTTTTTGATATTGATCCACGACCACTACAATCAGATGATATTTACGTAATAGAAGCACAACTTAGAGCAATATTAGGAGGAACTGAACAATGACAAAAATTGAAAAACGTTTTTATAACAACCGAGTAGCATTAAATGTTTTAGCTAATAGTATTGAAAATGCAGTTGAAGTTTTTGAAGCTGCAGAAGGTCATGTATTAGTAGGTGTTCTTTCTAAAGATTACCCAACTGTAGAGGCTGCAGTTACAGCAATGAAAGAATACGGTGCAGCAATTGATGAAGCAGTATCGATTGGACTTGGTGCTGGTGATAACAAACAAGCAGCAGTTGTTGCAGAAATCGCTAAACATTATCCAGGAAGTCATATTAATCAAGTATTTCCTGCAGTAGGAGCAACTCGCGCTAACTTAGGTGAAAAAGATAGTTGGATCAATTCCCTTGTATCTCCAACTGGAAAAGTAGGCTATGTAAATATTTCTACTGGACCTGTAAGTGCTGCTAGCGAAACAGCGATTGTACCAATCAAATCTGCGATTGCCTTAGTTCGTGACATGGGTGGAAATGCATTAAAATACTTCCCAATGAAAGGTTTAAAACACGTAGAAGAGTTCCGTGCTGTAGCAAAAGCATGTGGTGAAGAAGGTTTTGCCCTAGAGCCTACAGGTGGTATTGATTTAGAGAATTTTGAAGAGATTTTAGAAATTGCATTGGAAGAAAAAGTACCTAAAATTATCCCACATGTATATTCTTCAATTATTAATGAAGAAACTGGAAAAACTAATCCTGAAGATGTAAGAAAATTATTAGCAATCACTAAAAGTTTGGTTGAAAAATATGCGTAAACAAATTGTTGCTTTCGGAGAAGTAATGATGCGATTGCAAGTGCCAGGGTATGAACTACTGGCACAAGCAAACGCATTACAATATTCTTTCTCGGGAACTGGTGTAAATGTTGCTTCTGCGTTGACTAAACTTGGTCATGAAGGCTATTTGGTAACAAAATTGCCAAACAATCCATTAGGAGATGCTGCGGTTGCTTTCTTACAGCGATTAGGAATTAATCGAAATTATATAACTAGAGGCGGTAAATATCTTGGACTGTATTTTTTAGAAAATGGTTTCGGACAGCGCTCCAGTCGTGTGACTTATACTAATCGGTTAGAAAGTAGCTTTAATACTGCATCTTATATCGATTATGATCTTGATCTAATTGCAAAACAAGCAGATGTGATCCATTTTTGTGGTATTACACTAGCGATGACAGATGATGTCAGAGAAACAATGAAAATGCTCGCGAAAAAAGTAAAAGAAAATGGCGGATTAGTTTGTTTCGATTGTAATTACAGACCTTCTTTATGGGATGGAGGATATAGTAAAGCAAAACCTCATTATGAAGAAATGCTAGCTTTAGCTGATATCGTGATGATGAATGAGAAAGATGCGATGTATGTTTTAGGAATGGAGACAGAAGGTACTTCCCGGGAAACACAACTGAAAGACCTTATTCCTAAAGTTGCAAAACAATATAACATACAAACTATTGCTGGAACGCACCGAGCAATTAATAGTGATAATTCACATTCATTACGTGGATATATTTACACGAATGGAGAGTTTCACTTCTCGGAAAATACTTCATTTTCCGTATACGATCGAATTGGTGCTGGAGATGCTTATACTAGCGGTATACTACATGGTGTGTTAACTGAGTTTTCACCAGAAAAAACCGTTCAATTTGCTCAAACAGCGGGTATGTTAGCATGTACGATTGTTGGAGATACTCCAATGTCAACTGAAGCAGAAATTTTATCAGCTATGGCTGGGACAATTGATGATATTAAGCGCTAAAAAAGGAGAGGTAAGGGAATGAGTGTGAATCGTAGAAAAGGACCGTTATATTTACAAATTAAAGAGATGATAAAGGATCGAATTTTACACGGAGTTTATCCAATTCACACAAATATTCCCTCTGAACCTCAGTTAGAAGAAGAGTTTAGTGTTAGTAAAATTACGATTAGAAATGCTATAAAAGAACTTGTTCAAGAAGGATACTTAGAAAAGAAAAGTGGTAAAGGAACAAAGGTTATTGCGAATGTAACGAGCGCAAAACTTTCAAAAGGGAAACGTTTTACAGAAATTCTAGTAGAGGAAGGACATCATATTACTAAAAAAGTACTGAGTATAAAAAAGCCGGAAATAACAGCGGATTCTATTCCTTATTCTGTATTTGGTGATAAATATGTCCAAATTGAGCGGATTTATTTACTGGAAAATGAACCATATATTCACTTTACACACTATATTTCAATTGATGTCACAGAAGAAGAAATAGAAGACATACAGATCAGTTCCTTATATCGTTTCTTAGAAGAAAATAATATTCGATTAGAATCTTTCCGAGATGAATTTGCAGTAGCGGTCGCTCCGGATCATGTTTGTGAGATTCTAAATTTAGAAAAAGGCACAACCACATTAAAAAGAATACGTCGTTCTAGTGATGAAGATGGAAATGTTTTAGAAATCAGTGAAGGGTACTATAATACGGCCAAACAAAATTACGTTGTAACTTACAATGATTCAACGCAGTAATGTATCTTCATTATATAAAATGTAAGCGATTACTAAGGGAGAGTGTGAAATAATGGATTTATATTTAATAGGAATTACATTAGTAGCAATCGTTATAGTTATATTAGGAGTATCGTGGTGGAAATGGCATGCATTTATTAGTTTATCAGTAGCTGGCCTTTTCCTAGCCGTTTTTTCTGGCGTATCAATGGATAAAATTGTAACTGCTTATGAAACAGGAGTAGGCGCTGTTCTCGGCCATCTTGTTGGGATTTTAGCTTTAGGTACGATTTTAGGAAAAATGATGTCAGATTCTGGAGCAGGAATGCAAGTAGCTGATTTCTTTATCAAAAAATTCGGCGTAAAAAACCTTCCATGGGCAATGTTGCTTTCAGGATTTATTATTGGAATTCCAGTATTTTTTGAGGTAGGTCTAGTAATCTTGTTACCTCTTGTTATATCAATTCGTAAATCTACCAATTCAAATATTCTATTAATTGGTATCCCAGTACTTGCTGGTTTATCAATCGTACATGGTTTAGTGCCACCACATCCTGGTGCGATGACAGCGATTGGTATTTATAATGCAGACTTAGGACGCGTCCTACTTTATTCATTAATCATTGCTTTTCCAACTGCAATTATTGCAGGTCCTATCTTTTCAAAATGGATTCACAAACGTGTAACGCCAATTGGTGAACCAGAATTAATTCGAGTTGAAACGAAGTCGAATGCTTTACCAAGTACAGGAGTATCATTTTTCATTATTTTACTTCCAGTTTTACTAATGGTGTTAACGGTAATTACACCATACTTATCCCTACCTAGTGCAATCGCTAAATTCTTCATTTTAATTGGTAGCCCTGTAATTGCTCTATTAATCTCTTGTTTTGCAGCATATTACTTATTAGGGTATCGCCAAGGAATGGACAAAACTTTAATCAAAAAATTAACGGATGAATGTTTAACACCTTTAGCTTCAATTATCTTAATCATCGGTGCAGGTGGAGCATTTAAACAAATTCTTATTGAAAGCGGTGTTGGTACTGCCATTGCAACTATGGCTGAACAAATGTCACTATCACCAATCGTACTTGCATTCTTGGTAGCAGGTTTAATAAGAATAGCAACTGGTTCTGCTACGGTTGCTTTAACAACAGCTGCTGGAATTGTTTCACCAGTAGTAGCACATATGACAGGTGTAAACTTAGAATTACTTGTTATTGCAACTGGCGCCGGTTCACTAATGTTTTCACATGTAAATGATGCAGGTTTTTGGTTAGTAAAAGAATACTTAGGATTAACTGTCAAAGAAACATTCAAAACATGGACAGTAATGGAAACGCTTCTTTCGTTTGTAGCGTTTGGACTTACATTAGTATTAGATATTTTTATTTAAGAATAAAGGAAGAGGCTGTCTCAAAAGTCAGGTTAACTGACACAAAAGGCGCCTCTTTTTTCAATATTTATAAGAACGCTTTTTAGAACATCAGATATTATTACCAGAGCTTTGGTGATCTAAAGTAGTGGGGGTATTTCATAATAATTTTCATCTATAGTTAATAAAATCGTACTTTATTTTGGTTATTAGAAGAATTTTATACTATTTTGTATGTGTTAGAGCATATTTGGTAGTTTGCCAATTCAAAGTTGCTAGTATTGTAAAATTATTAACTCGTAATACCCTTACTGGCATAGGTAATTATTCAGTTTATTTGCGATTCTTGATTTTTAATTGCAGATTTGCTAATTTTATTTGCGGTTTTCAAGTTTTAATTGCAGATTTGCAATTTTTATTTGCTATTTTCGGATTTTAATTGCAGTCCAATCTTCTTTTCTAGCATTTCTTCATCTAACTGCATTGTTTCACCCCTAAGTTTCAACTTTAAAGACTCGAAAAAATCAAAGGAAGGAATTGGTAGAAAAACTCTATCAAGATAGTCTGAACAATTATATAATTGTCTAATAGAAGTTCGATGACATCGTTGGTCGATCTAGAAGGGTGTGTGAATGATGAAGACTACTTTTAAAATTGTCCTTATCTGCTTATTGTTTTTTTCAACTAGTAACTTAACTTCCTTCATTCAAACTGTTAAAGCAGCGAATGAACCGTCAAGAATGCTCGGCAAACTAGATATGTTTGGTGATGGTCATAGTGAGCGTGACCATTTCAACTCTGTTACCGTAACGGGCGATGATCATGTGGCAGTAGGTTATTCGGACTCAACAGAAGGTGAATTATTGGGCCTTAATAAAGGGTACGAAGATGCCATCATCGTGAAATATGGTCCGAATGGGAACATCAAGTGGACAAAAACGTTTGGTGGTAGTAGCGGTGATGCATTTAATGCAGTTACAACAGCAGGTGATAGTACAGTAGCAGTTGGCTATGCCGCTTCGAATGATGGTGATTTAACCCTAAAAGAGGGTTATATAAATGCCATCATCGTGAAATATGACCGTGATGGGAACGTTGAGTGGAAAAATGAACTAGGAAGTGTCAATAGTAAAAATTCATTTAACTCCGTCACTGCAACAAGTGATGGGTTTATCACTGCTGGTTATTTGAATGGCGATGCGGTTATCGTCAAATATGATAACAATGGGAACCAAATTTGGCTTAAAAAATTTGGTGGTAGTGAATCTGATATGTTTCACTCAGTTATCACAACAAGTGATGGCTATATCGCGGTAGGAGAAACAAGCTCAGAAGATGGAGATGTAACAGGTCTGACCGAAGGATTTCCGACTGGATTCATCGTGAAATACGACGTAGAAGGGAATGTCATTTGGAAAAAAGCATATGGTGGTCGCCTTTTTTCTTCGTACAATAGCATCATAACAACAGATGATGGAGTTATCATCGCAGGAAAAGCTTCGTCTGATGCATTAATTATAAAATATGATGTAAACGGAAACGTTGTATGGAAGAAAACGTTCGGGGGGAGTGGATCAGATGGTTTTAACGCAGTCACACCAACAAGTGATGGGTTTCTAGCTGCGGGTGGTGCGTTCTCGAATGATGGTGATTTGGACCATCTCAATACGGATGGAGAAGATGCATTACTCGTTCAATATGACCGTGATGGTAACGTTGTGTGGAAAAAAACCATTGGTGGCTCGGTTTATGATGAATTTAACGGTGTCACAACAAATGAACACGGAATTCTAGCGGTCGGTTCTGCTGCTTCTGATGATTATGCCATCATACTTGATCTTCGTCCACTTAATCAAATTCAACAACTAACAGTCGATTACGGTACGGATTTCAAGTTAGTTACCGTTAATCCGGCGGATGCAAGTGAAACCTTTCATTGGACCAGTTCGAATCAGTCAATAGTCTATTCCTATTATAACGGGGGAGTTAGTGTGATAGGTCCCGGTTCAGCGGTATTAGAAGGGGTATCCACGAAAAATAATGAAGAGAAACTGACAATTCCAATCGTCGTGAACGATTATGTCAAAGTCACACTGCCTGAGGACCCACTGTATTTGACAATCGGTACAACAGGGAAACTAACAGCAGAGGTGACACCAATTGATGCGTCTAATCAAACCATCCATTGGTCATCGAGTAATCCGTCGGTTGCAACCGTTGATTCAAATGGGAATGTAACAGCTATTCAAAGAGGAAAGGTTGCAGTTACAGCGACCTCAGAGGTTGGTGAGTACAAAGCAAGAGTACTCGTTATCGTATCTCTTCCGTATCATAAAGTGAGTTTCAATAGCAATGGAGGTTCGTTCGTTTCGGACAGATATTATGAAGAAGGCAGTCTTTTTGATCGACTAGATATACCGCAGCCGACGAAGACTGGGTATGTATTTGGTGGATGGTATAAGGATGAAAATCTTACAAAACCATGGTACGAATCTAGTGATCGAGTCGAATCAGATACGACACTTTATGCGAAGTGGAACATTCGATCGTACAGAGTGGACTTTAATAGTACGGGTGGAAGTCTAGTAAGTCCGACCACTGCTTACGAAAACACGACCATAACGGCGCCTACACCACCTAGACGAACAGGTTATACATTTGCAGGGTGGTATAAATTGAACGGGACAACACCGTGGGTTTTTTCAAGTGATAAAATCACAGCGAATACAATATTGTATGCCAAATGGACGTTGAATCGATACACAGTGAGCTTTAACAGCACTGGTGGAAGTCAAGTTAATTCGATGACAACAAACTATAACACAATCATTAACGCTCCAACAGCACCAAAACGAACAGGTTATACATTTAGTGGGTGGTTCAAAGATTCAAGTGGGAAAACACCGTGGATCTTTACAAGTGATAAAGTCACAGTAAATACAACGCTCTATGCGAAATGGACAGTTAATCAGTACACAGTGAATTTTAATAGTAATGGTGGAAGTAAAGTTAGTGCGAAAACAACAGACTACAACACCACGATCACAGCGCCAACAGCACCCAAACGAACAGGTTACACGTTTGGTGGGTGGTACAAAGAGGCAAGCTTGAAAACACCGTGGAATTTTTCAAGTAATAAAGTCACAACGAATACGACGCTTTATGCGAAATGGACAGTCACGCCACCACCTACACCAAAAAGTATCGTGGTGACAAAATCCAGTTCAACCAGTCTCAAAATCGTTTGGAGTCAGGTAACAGGCACTTCGGGATACGAACTCTATCGAGCAACCAAAAGTAGTGGCTCCTATACGCTAATTAAATCAACAACATCTGTTCAAGTGACGAACTCGAATTTAAAAAGAGGGTCTACGTATTACTACAAGGTGAGGGCTTACAAATTAGTGGGAACGAAAAAAGTATACAGTGGGTGGTCAGTCATCCGATCCGCTAAATTGTAAGCATCACTTAAAGATGGGAAAACCGAACAAGTCATGAATAGTAGCGCTCAACCTTCGTGTTGAGCGCTTTTTTGTTATGGGACTCTGCGAATTTAGATGATTGATTTTTAGTTGCAACTTACTTGCAAATTAGTCTAGCATGCTAAATGACTTTTGAAATTAAAAGTAAAATCATATTAAAATCAGTTGCCCATGTCTCAAATTAATGTTCATTAAAATCTAATGGCCGTAAACTAGCTTCGATCTCAGTGCGTTTAGGCTCTAGAAATGGAGGCAATGCTAACCGTTCACCTAAAGTATCAATATTTTCATCTACATCAAATCCAGGGGTATCCGTTGATAATTCGAATAAAATATGATTTGGTTCTCTGAAATAGAGCGCTTTAAAATAGTAGCGTTCTACTTTTCCAGAATTCGTAATCCCTAGTGAATTTAATTTATCAGCCCATTTATTATATTCTTCTTCGTTCTGTACTCTAAAAGCTATATGATGAACACTACCTCGTCCAGGTCTAGCTCTCGGTAAGTCTGGTCTTACTTCCAAGTGAACTTCTGCTCCAGCACCACCTAGTCCGGTTTCGTAAACTTCTATACTTGCAAAATTCTCTTCAATAGAAGGATAAGTGCCAACTAGTCTAAAACCTAAAACATCCGTTAAAGTTTTACTTGTAGGAATCGAATCTTTTACGGTAAGTGTCACTGGACCTAAGCCAAGTATTCCATGCTCGGTTGGGATATTTGATTTATTCCAAGGAGTACCTGGCGCAACACCTTTTTCACCATTATCTGCTACTAAAATTAATCTGGTACCTTCATAATCTTGAAATGCGAGTGTATCTCGATTTGCTCTTTTAATTATTTTATCATGTGAAATATTAAGCTCTTCAAAGCGATTTTTCCAATAATGAAGTGACTCAGTTGTGGCAACTCTTAATGAAGTTGAAGATACGATCGAGTGACCTGGATATGTAGTTCCTAGATGAGGGATATCAAAAAAGGTTATTTCTGTCCCGGGATTTGCTTTTGCATCACCGTAAAATAAGTGATAACTAGAAGTATTATCTTGATTTACTGTTTTCTTAACAAGCCTCATCCCTAAAACTTTAGTGTAAAACTCGTAATTTTTTTCAGCCTTTGTAGTAAGTAGTGAAACATGATGAATTCCCAATAATTCCACTTTCATCACTCCCTTAAAATTTATCATTAAATTATGACTTGCATAATTTTTATGTACATAGTGTAAATGGCTAGAGATTGAAATAGCGATTTATGTTAAACTGATATCTATTAATTATAATATTCAGATAAATGATACAGAAAGGGGAAAATACTTTGTATTTCGGTTATTTATTAATTTTAATATCTGCAATAGCTTTTGGATTAATGCCTATTTTTGCGCTTTATGCTTATGATCAAAATGTAAGTGTGAATACATTATTATTTTTAAGGTTTACATTTGCGACAATTATGTTTTTTAGTTACTTAGTAGTTCGAAAAAAATTAGTTAAAATTACGAAAAAACAATTAGGATTGTTTGTTTTACTAGGTGGAGTATTGTATATGCTTCAATCAAGTTTTTATTTTAGTTCAGTAAAATATATTCCTGCTTCATTAGCAGCATTAATTCTCTATTTATATCCCATTTTTGTAGCAATTCTATCATTTTTAGTAAACAAAGAGCAATTAACAAAAAATATAATGATATCGATTTTACTATCGTTGGCTGGAATTGTACTAGTGTTGGGAGCTCCAGCGCAAAATATAAATCCATTCGGTATCATATTAGCATTAGCTGCAGCAATTGTTTACTCAATATACATAATTGTTGGTGGGAGGATCTCGATGCATGTACCTCCATTAGTAACAAGTGCATATATTTCCTTATTTGCAAGCATTTCATTTTTACTAGTAGGCGTATCGACAAGCACAATACATATTCACTTTAAATTGATTGGTTGGCTATCAATTTTAGGTATTTCGATTATATCAAGTGTTATCTCAATGGGGACATTTTTTGCTGGTGTAAAACGAATAGGACCGACAAAAGGAGCAGTATTAAGTATGGTTGAACCAGTAGTAACAATCACATTTTCAACCATTCTATTCCATGAAAATATGAGTTTACTGCAAATAATAGGTGGGGCTATTGTACTAGGTGGAGCGCTATTAGTTGTTCTTACTAGTGAGAAAAGAAAGATAGTTGAGAATAAAATGGATTTTTAAATGGTATATGATAAACTGTATTTAGAATCGTAGTTTAATAAAATGTAAATGTTAAAGATGGCTGCTTATGCAGCTATTTTTAATTTGTAAAGGGGTAAAATAGTATGTTTGAATTAAACTTAAAAAATGGAGATCTAGTAAAAGTACGTCAAGCAACAGGAACTGATGCTAAATCAATGATAGAATTTTATAACATCGTAGGTGGAGAAACGAATTTTTTATCATTCGGAGGAAACGAGTTTAAAAGAAATGAAGCTGAATATAAGACATATTTAGAAGATACATTCGAAGAAAAAAATTCAATTATTTTATTAGTTACCAACAATGATCAAATAATAAGTATCGGTTCCATCAATTCCAGTCAAAAGGAACGTACAAAGCATGTTGGTACGCTAGGTATAGTAGTTAAAAAAGAATATTGGGGATTAAGTATTGGGAAATTATTAATGCAATCTTTAATTGATTGGGCTAAACAAAATGATCTAACTCGAAAAATTCAATTAGTTACGAATGAAGATAATCTTAAAGCCATTGAATTGTATAAAAAATTAGGATTTGAAATTGAAGGGGTAATGAAAGAAGATACTTATCTAAACGGAAAGTATTGTAATACTTTAATGATGGGCTTATTTCTTAAATAGTACTGAAAATTAATCTTCTATAATAGAATTTTGCCGACAAAGCTCTGTACTTGGCTAAAATGAATGGTAGAAATCAAGTAAACGTATATTCTAGTAAGTTAGAAATGACTTTCGTTAAAAAGCCTTGTGATAATTAATCACAAGGCTTTTTGCTATAGTAGCGATAGTTTTTAGAAGCACGTAAACGATCTAATTCGTCTTGTATCAATTCCAAAGAAAACCCATCTCCAGCCAATCCATCTCCAGCCTGCAACTGATTGTCTGCCCACGAAGGTTGGAAAGTACCAAAATTGTTCTCCATTATTCAACCAAACATAAGTATTTCTAAATCGACAACCAGCAATTGCACCTGGATCTATTGCGAATGCTGTAGCTTGAGACATTTGTGGAGTGAATGAAGGCGGTGGTGCAGTCGGTTGACCTTGAGCCGTGCCTTGACCTCCGCCACCCGGTTGTCCCGGAAATCCACCCGGTTGCCCTGGGAATCCACCTGGTTGCCCTGGGAATCCGCCCGGTTGTCCTGGAAATCCTGGAAATGTCCGATATTGAGGGAAAAAGTTCATTTTATCAACTCCTTTTTTAGTTTAATCCTTATTAAAGTATGAAAATTAATGTTATTTGTTTGGGCTGATAGTTAAATATCCATTTTAATTAGCGATGTTGGTATTATAGAAAGAAGATTATTATTATGAAGGTTTATAGAATGATCATTTCATATAGAAACACATCAAAGAGAAGACTGATCCACTTCTCTTTTTTAATGTTCATAGATAGGAAATTCTTAGTTCTACTGTAAACCAATTATTTTCTAAAATATAAAGCGCTTTTAGTTAATAACACCTATTTTTACTTTTAAAAGTAAAAAAATTACTCTATAAAGTAAAAAAACACTTGCATAATTCTGTAAATTCGAATAAATTAAACTTAAAGGAGGAGAAAAATGGAAAATTTACGCTTGAATGTCGCATTATTACGCCGTAGAGTACCGAATTTGACTACTTCTGCGAAATCTGTTGGACTTCGACCAGCAACTGTTTCAAATTTATGTACTGGTAAAATTCCAATTGGTCGCTCAGAAGTAAGAACACTAGTCGCATTAGCCGCTTTAGCAGAATGTACATTGGATGAACTGATTATTAGAGGGGAGAAGATTGAGATGATTGAAACGGGTATAAAAACGCTTGATTTATTTGCTCCATTAGTAAAAGGTGGTACAGTCGGGTTAGTTGCAAGACCAGGCATGGGTCAATTAGTTGTATTAGCTGAAATGTTATATAAATTAAAGAATGATTCATATTTTACGATTTTACTTAAACCAGAAGGTGAGCATCCTGAAATTGACGATATTTTAGCAGATGTAAATTTAGTATGTTATTCAATTGATGAGGTTTATGAAGCGATTGCAAAAGCGGGAAAAAATGTTGAGTTTGCTTTCGCAGCCGATCGTTCAAACGTCATTACTGGTGATATAAACCGTCTCCAACAAAAATTAGCAGATATCGGTATTGAAGATGTAACTACTTTTTTAGTTGATTTAAAAGGGGAAGCGGTGGATGAAGATTTCCCTTACGGACCCTTAGAAACATTATGGCAGTTTGATGCAGACTTAGCTTTCAGACATAAATACCCTGCAATTAATCCTATTCATTCGACATCTACAGTTTTAGAAGATAATCAACCAGACCATACCCACAACCAAGTGCAAAAAGCAGCTCAGAAATTACTACGTCGATATCGTGAGTTGAGATCGTTTGTTGCAGTACATGGATTAGATTCATTAGCCGAAAATGAAAAATTAACATATAAACGGGGTGAATTATTAGAAGCCTATTTAACTCAACCATTTTTCGTAGCAGAAGAATTCACAGGTACAAAAGGAGCATCTGTTAATTTGCAAAATACTTTACAAGATGTTCGAAAACTAATTGATGGTGCTTACGATTTGATGGAAGTAGATAAAATGAATTTTATTGGTAGCCTGTAGAAATGTAAAACATCATTACTTTAATGAACAGTGTGACGCTTATGCTTGTGTCACACTTTTTTTAATATTTACCTAAATTTAGTTTTCTGGCGAATGGTAGTATAAAATTTAAGAATTATTTAAGAATTTAATAATAGGCAATTAATTTTTCTAAATTATACTATGCCAAAATAAGTAACAAAAATGAAATATTATAATAGTTCATCACTCGTCTGAAAGTTGGAATATATATTGTCGATTCGAAAACGGTTAATCTTATCTAATATTGCTATGATTGTTATTCCAATCATTTCTTTTATCCTCATCGAGATTTTACTCGGTCTGTTTTACTATAAAGTTTTTGTGCCTAAATTTAATGATCATCCACCACATTCGTTTTATTTTTTTCGATTCGGAATCATTGTCCCTATTTTTGCAATTACAAATGGAGTGCTATCATATTTAGTTTCAAGAACTATACTAAGACCAGTAAAAAATCTTACTAATGCTGCTAAACAAATTAGTGAAGGAAATTTAAATTTTGAAGTTAAACCACTTAGTAATGATGAACTCGGTCAATTAGCTATTAGCTTTGAATTAATGAGAAGAAATCTAAAAGAGTCAGCTGAAATACAGAAAAAATACGAAGAAAATCGAAAAGAATTAATTGCTAATATTTCACATGATCTAAAAACGCCAATTACATCAATAAAGGGATATATTGAAGGAATTAAAGATGGCGTAGCGAACACACCAGAAAAAATGGAAAGATATATTGAAACAATTTATATGAAAACTTTGGATATGGATCAATTGATTAATGAGCTATTCCTTTATTCGAAGTTAGATTTAAAACGAGTACCCTTTCATTTTGAAGAAGTAAATATTCATGATTATTTAGTGGATCGGATCGAGGAATTGAAATTTGATTTAGAACCGATAAAAGTAAGTATTACTTATTGTGAGAATGTGGATCGAGAAAATAGTATTGTACTAATAGACCGAGAACAATTCAAACGTGTAATGACAAATATCATTCAAAATAGTTTGAAATACATGGATAAAGATAAAAAACAAATTACCATAAAATTAATTGATGACAAAGAAAAAATAACAATAACATTTCATGATAACGGTAAGGGGATTTCGAAAGAGGCACTTCCGTTTATTTTTGATCGTTTTTATCGAGCCGATCCATCAAGAAATCTATCAACTGGTGGGACGGGACTCGGGCTGGCCATTGCAAAAAGAATCATAGAAGAGCACGGTGGAGAAGTATGGGCAGAAAGTCAAATTGGTGAATATACAAACATTTATCTTTCATTAAATAAGAAATCAAACTAAAAGGTGACAAAATGAAAAAGATTTTAATTATTGAAGATGATCAAAGTATCGCATTATTACAAAGAGATTATTTAGAAATAAATGATTTTGAAGTTGAAATAGAATCAAATGGTAAAAGCGGACTTCAAAAAGCTTTATCGAAGGAATATGATTTAATCATACTTGACTTAATGTTACCAGAATTAAATGGCTTTGAAATATGTAAAAAAATCCGAGAAAGTAAAGACATCCCGATCTTAATTGTTTCAGCAAAAACAGAAGATATTGATAAAATTAGAGGATTTGGTCTAGGGGCCGATGATTTTATCGTGAAACCATTTAGTCCAAGTGAATTAATAGCCAGAGTTAAAGCTCATCTTTCAAGGTATCAACGTTTAGCAAATAAAGGTCAAATGAATGAAGAAGAACTTCAAGTAAGAGGACTTACAATTCAAAAAGATTCTAGAAAAGTTCTTGTTAATGGAGAAGAAAAAATATTTACAACAAAGGAGTTTAACCTACTTACCTTTCTTGCTTCAAATCCAAATAAAGTATTTAGTAAAGAATTACTATTTGATCGAATTTGGGGGTTTGAAACGGTCGGAGATATTTCTACTGTAACTGTTCATATCCGAAAAATCCGAGAAAAAATAGAAGTTGACCCATCCAACCCGAATTATATTGAGACGATATGGGGAGCGGGATATCGGTTTAAAGATTAAATTTAATTTAAATTAAGGGGTTATCCTGTGAGTTAGTAAACTTATAGGATGGCTCTTTTTATTTACCTAATCATTTTTAAAAGAAGATACATTAATTTCAATACTTCATCAAAGTAAATACAAATATTTCCATGTAAAAGTGTGAGGAAGAAACTTTATCGTCACACAACAAGTAATATTTTATTCGGAAATGATTTAAGAAATATTTAAGGAATTGGTAATAGTAGGTTTATATCTTGCCACTATGATGAAAAGTATAAAATTAATGAAAACGGAGGGAACAGAATAGTGGCTAAAAAGAAATTAAATTTAACGAAGAAAAATATATTAGTTAGTGTACATGTTTTAGCAGTATGTGCTTGGTTTGGAGGTACATTAAGTTTAATAATATTAGGTTTCTATTTAAAAAATGCGCAAAACTCAGATCAGCTTATTTATACATTATCGAGTATGCAGATCATTGATGAAAATTTATTAAAATATCCTGCACTTGCAACTTTAGTTACTGGCATTTTACTTTCTGTTTGGACACAGTGGGGATTAGCAAAGCATTATTGGGTTGTTATAAAACTCGTTTTAACTGTCTTAATTATTCTGATTGGCATCTTTTTGATTAATGATTGGTTCGTATATTTAGTAAAAACCGCAGAAGGATTAGGGGCGAGTGCACTTAATCAAAATAAATTTGAATCAACCTGGTTATCGATTATAATAACTGGAATCTTTAACTTAACTTGCTTAGCATTCATGACATTCATTACGTATTTTAAACCTTTTGGTAAAATTAAAAAAAATAAAAAAGTGGCAACACAATAAAAATTCTTTTTTATAAATTTCTAACTGATTAAGAAAGTAATACTATTTGAGTATTACTTTTTCACGCTTTTGAAAAACAACCTTGCCAATTAAATTACCAAATTTTCGTAAAAGGAGTAGAGTGATGTTGATTTCCA